>CAZUGY010000053.1:0-24430 GCA_964620265.1 uncultured Alcaligenaceae bacterium | reverse complement strand
CATCGATTGCCTGGCTTGAGCGAGCTAGAAGTCACGATCCAGCACCCGCAGGTCATGGCGACGGTGGGGGCGCACGCAGCGGGCATGGAGAGCCCGCGGAGAGCGTCACCACCGTCGCCCAACCACCACAGTGCAGTGAACGTACGCAGAAGTCATCGGCGTCCGCCCGCCGCAATGCAGTGACGTTCGCGGACTTCACCGTCGCGCATCCACGACCGCTTGTTGTTGCAGTTGGCCTCTGAATCGACCTCTCACCACCGCGCCGCCGCCGACCCTAAACCCGCAGTCCTTCGTACAGCGCCGTCTCCAGCCGCAGCAGCGCCTGCTCGTCGTGCAGCCGCGCACCTTCGATCAGGAACACGTCTTCGGCACGATCGCCCAGCGTGTTGATCTTGGCACTCGCCACGCTCACGTTGCCCTGCGCCAGCGTGTAGGCGATGCTCGCGAGCAGTCCCGGACGGTCGCTCGCCGTGACCTCGAGGATGTAGTGCGTGCCCTTGTCGTCGGGAAACACCTGCACCTGCGGCGTCAGCGGAAAATGCTTCACGCGCCGCGACACCCGCCCACCCACCGGACGCTCCAGCGGGGCGCGCTCGGCGAGCTGCTGGGCGAGCTGCGTTTCCACGAGCGAGAGCGTCTCGCGGTACGACGTTCCGCGCAGCGAAGGATCGTTGAGCGTGAACGTGTCGAGCGCGTAGCCCGAGCGCGTGGTGTGGATCTTGGCCTCGTAGATGGACAGCCCCGCACGTCCGAAGAAGCCGCACAGGCGGGCGAAGAGGTCCTTCTCGTCGCGGCCGTACACCAGCACCTGCATCCCCGACCCGTCGCGCGAGAGGCGGGCCTTGACTACCGGGGCCCCGGCGTCGACGCGCCAGTAGAGATGCCGCGCGTGCCAGGCGATCTCTTCCGCCGTATGGCGCTGGAAGTACGGCGTGTCGAGGTGCTTCCACAGCGCCGCTTCGGCATCGTCCGGCACGGCATACAGGCGCAGCAGGCGCTTCGCTTCCGCGCGCCGCGCATCGATGCTGTCGAGCACCGTGCGCTCCGGGGCATCGCCCGCGATCACCGCGCGCGCCGCGTTGTAGAGGTCCTCGAGGAGCTTGCCCTTCCAGTTGTTCCACACCTTGGGGCTCGTGCCGCGGATGTCGGCCACGGTGAGCAGATACAGCGCCGCGAGGCGCCGCTCGGTCCCGACCCGCGCGGCGAACGCGCGGATGACCTCGGGATCGGTCAGGTCCTGCTTCTGCGCCGTGGACGACATCACGAGATGCTGCTCCACGAGCCACGCCACGAGCTCGCAGTCCTCCGGCAGGAGGCCGTGCTCGCGGCAGAAGCGCCGTGCATCGCGCGCGCCGAGCGTGGAGTGGTCGCCGCCGCGCCCCTTGGCGATGTCGTGGAACAGCCCCGCCACGTAGAGCACCCAGCGCCGCTCGAAGTCGGCCATGAGGCGCGAGCACAGCGGATACTCGTGCGCGTGCTGCGGCTCGGTGAAGCGGCGCAGGTTGCGGATCACCATGAGGATGTGCTCGTCCACGGCATAGACGTGGAAGAGGTCGTGCTGCATCTGCCCCACGATGCGGCCGAACACCGGCAGGTACTGTCCGAGGACGCCGTACAGGTTCATGCGGCGCATGCCGTGCAGGAGCCCGCGCTCGGCGCGGAACATCGCGATGAAGCGCTCGCGATTGGCGGGGTCGGCCCGGAAGGCGCTGTCGATGCGATGACGCTCGGCCCAGATCGAGCGCACGGTGCGCGCGGTCATGCCCTTCAACTCCCGCTGCGTCTGCAGCATGAGGAAGGCATCGAGCATCGCCGAGGGACGCTGCGCGAAGAGGTCGTCATCGCGGATGTCGAGGAGCTCGTCCACCCGCTGGAAGTCACCGTCGATCGCCACCGGCGTGGTCGCGGCAGGGTGCAGCCTGGCGTGCAGGTTCGACAGCAGGATCGTGTTGATCTGCAGCACGAGCTTGGCCGCGCGATAGTAGCGCTGCATGAGCTGCTCGCTCGCCCGCTTCGCACCGTTGTCGGTGAGGCCCAGCTCCGCGGCGAGCGCGCTCTGGGCATCGAACACGAGCCGGTCCTCGCGGCGGCCGAGCAGATAGTGCAGACGGATGCGCAGGCCGCCGATGAGGCGCTCCTGCCGCGCCACCGCGCGCGCCTCGCCCTGCGTCATGAGGCCGTTGCGGGCGAGCTCGCGCCAGGAGCTGCCGAAGCCCGCGGCGCGCGCGATCCACAGCACCGACGACAGGTCGCGCAACCCGCCGGGGCTTTCCTTCACGTTGGGCTCGAGGTTGTAGATCGCGTCCTGGTGCTTCAGGTGCCGCTGCTGCTGCTCGAGCACCTTGGCGTCGTAGAAGGCGCGGATGTCGAGCTTCGCCTCGAAGCGGCGGCGGAACTGGCGCAACAGCGCGCGCGAGCCCGCGAGCAGGCGGTTCTCGAGCAGGCTCGTACGCGTGGCGACATCGGCCTCCATCTCGACCTCGCACTCGGCGATGGTGCGCACCGCGTGCGAGAGCTCGATGCCGATGTCCCAGAGCGCCGCGAAGAAGCGCTCGATCGCCGCGGCGGGCGTGACCATGCCGTCGGGAAGGAGCACGAGCACGTCCACATCCGAATGCGGATAGAGCTGGCCGCGCCCGTAGCCACCCACCGCGACCGCCGCCAGCGCCGGCGGCAGTCCGCATTCCTGCCACACGCGCGCGATCACCGCGTCGACGACGCTCGCGTGGTCGCGCAGGAGGCGGGCGGTGTCGGGCTCCGCGTGGAAGGCGGCGCGCAACGCCTGCCGGCGGGCGCGAAGCCCGGCTCGCAGCGCGGCGAGGTCGGGGCCTGCCTGCGCCATGGCCGCTGCGGGCGCATCCGGCGTCGGCAGCGGGGTCGCGGTCACGGTGGCGTCAGGCCGCCAGCGCCGGCGGCTGCGGCGAGCCCGCGGACACGGTGAGGACGTCGTAGCCGTCGGGGGTCACGAGCACCGTGTGCTCCCATTGCGCCGACAGCGAGTGATCGGCGGTGACGATCGTCCAGCCGTCGGCCAGGCAGCGGATCCCGGGGCGGCCGGCATTGATCATCGGCTCGATGGTGAAGATCATGCCGGGCTGGAGCTTCAACCCCGTACCCGCGCGGCCGTAATGCAGGACCTGCGGCTCCTCGTGGAACTGGCGTCCGATGCCGTGGCCGCAGAACTCGCGCACGACCGAGAAGCCATGGCCTTCGGCAAAGCGCTGGATGGTGGCGCCGATGTCGCCGAGATGCGCACCGGGGCGCACGGCGCGGATGCCGCGCCACATCGCGTCGTAGGTGAGCTCGGACAGGCGCTTCGCCTGGATCGAGGCCTTGCCCACGGTGAACATGCGGCTCGTGTCGCCGTGGAAGCCGTCCTTGATCACGGTGACGTCGATGTTGACGATGTCGCCGTCCTTCAGCTTCTTCTCGCCCGGAATGCCGTGGCAGACGACGTGGTTGATCGACGTGCACAGCGACGCGGGATAGGGCGAGTGGCCCGGCGGCGCGTAATTCAGCGTGGCCGGGATCGTGTGCTGCACGTCGAGCATGTAGCGATGGGCGAGGTCGTTGATCTCGCCGGTGGTCGCGCCCGGCTTCACGTGCGGGGTGAGGTAGTCGAGCAGCTCGGAGGCGAGCCGGCACGCGACGCGCATCCCCTCGATCTCTTCCGGCGTCTTGATGTTGACGGACATCGCGATGGTCTCTTACGCGCGCAGCAGCTCGTTGATGCTCGTCTTGCTGCGGGTCTTCGCATCCACCTGCTTCACGATCACCGCGCAGTAGAGCTGGCAGCCGTCCTTGCCGGACGGCAGGCTGCCCGCCACCACGACGGACCCCGCCGGCACGCGGCCATAGGTGATGCCGCCGGTGGCGCGGTCGTAGATCTTCGTGCTCTGGCCCAGGAACACGCCCATGCCCAACACCGAATTCTCTTCCACGATCACGCCCTCCACGACCTCCGAGCGCGCGCCGATGAAGCAGTTGTCCTCGATGATCGTGGGGTTGGCCTGCAGCGGCTCGAGCACGCCCCCGATGCCTACGCCGCCGGACAGGTGCACGTTCCTGCCGATCTGCGCGCACGAGCCCACGGTGGCCCACGTGTCGACCATCGTGCCCTCGTCCACATACGCGCCGATGTTCACGAACGACGGCATCAGCACCACGTTGCGCGCGACGAACGACCCACGCCGCGCGACGGCCGGCGGCACCACGCGCACGCCCGAGGCGGCGAACTGCTCGTCGGTGTACTGCGCGAACTTGGTCGGCACCTTGTCGTAGAAGCGGAAGGGCATGTCCGGACCCGCGAGGCCGATGCCGCCGTTGTCGGCGAGGCGGAACGACAGCAGCACCGCCTTCTTGATCCACTGGTGCGTGACCCACTCGCCCGCATGTTTCTCCGCCACGCGCAGGTGCCCCGCATCGAGCCCGGCGATCACCGTGGCCACGGCCTCGCGGACGTCGGCAGGCGCGGCCGCCGGCGTGAGCGTGGTGCGTGATTCCCACGCGGCATCGATGACGGAAGCGAGGTCGGACATGGAGTGAGGTCGGGCCGAAGGGGTGGGGCGAAGCGTGAAATTATAGAGGATCGGCCCGTCGGGCCTTCAGCCCAGGTGGGGGCGCAGGACGTGCGTGGCAACGTGGGCCGCGTAGGGCAGGGTCGCACGCGCCGCCCGCATGCTGCCCGGAAGCGCGCTTCAGACCGCCACGAGCGCCGGATCGAGCCGCCGGGCAAAGGCCGCGATGCGGTCCACCGCCTCCGCGCACTCGGCCTGTGTCGCCACGAGGGCCAGGCGCACGCGGTGCCGCCCCGGATTCACGCCGCCCGCGTCGCGCGCGACGTAGCTCCCCGGCAGCACCGTGACGTTCTCCTCGGCGAGCAGTCGCCGCGCGAACTCGGTGTCGTCGATCGGCGTGGTCGCCCACAGGTAGAAGGCCGCCTCGGGCATGGCACAGGGCAGCACGGCATCGACGCGCGGCTGCAGCGCCGCGAACTTGGCGGCGTACTCGGCGCGATTCGCGCGCACGTGCGCCTCGTCGTTCCATGCCGCGATGCTTGCCGCGGCCACCGGCCCCGACATCGCGCTGCCGTGATACGTGCGGTAGAGCAGGAACGCCTTCAGGAGCGAGGCATCTCCCGCCACGTAGCCCGAGCGCAGGCCGGGCGCATTGGAGCGCTTCGAAAGGCTGCCGAACACCACGAGGCGCGGATATCCCGTGCGGCCTTCGGCGTGCGCCGCGGCGAGCGCGCCGAGCGGGGGCTTCGCCTCGTCGAAGTAGATCTCCGAATAGCACTCGTCGGAGGCGATCACGAAGCCGTGGCGATCCGACAGCTCGAAGAGCGTGCGCCACTCCTCGCGCGAGAGCGCGCGGCCGGTGGGATTGTCCGGCGAGCAGACGTAGAGCAACTGCGTGCGCGCCCACACCTGCGCCGGGACGGCCGCGAAGTCGTGCACGAAGCCGTTGTCGGGCAGCGCATTGACGCAGTGGATGCGCGCGCCCCCGAGGAGCGCCGCGCCCTCGTAGATCTGGTAGAACGGATTGGGCACCACGACGGTCGCATCCGGACGCGACCCGTCGAGCACCACCTGCCCAAAGGAAAACAGCGCCTCACGGCTGCCGAGCACGGGCAGCACCTGCGTGCCGGCATCGAGCGACGGCAGGCCATGGCGACGCACGAGCCACGCGGCGATCGCCTCGCGCAATGCAGGCGGGCCGATCGTCGTGGGATAATTCGAGAACGTTCCCGCTGCGGCGTCGAGCGCTTCCACGATGAGGCGCGGCGTGGGGTGGCGCGGCTCGCCGAGCGACAGGCTGATGGGACGCCTGGCAGCGTCGGGCGTGATCCCCGCGAACAACGCGCGCAGCTTTTCGAACGGATACGGCGACAGAAGGCCGAGGCGAGGATTCACGGTGCGCGCGCAGTCACAAAGCCACGATTATAGCGACGCGACCCTGCCACCCGTGGCGCACGGCCGCCAGTGAACGCGAGGCTCGTCGCAGCGACGGGCTTCGTGGCCATGGCCGCGGCGCTCACGCTTGTCGCCTTCGTGCTCGCCTGGTGGGGCTGGCAGGCATTCGGGCCGCGTCCGGTGGCGATCGTCCCCGCCGCCGCCGCCGATCCCGCGGCCACGATCGTGGCGTCGGGACTGTGGCGCAGTTCCGCTCCGGCCGCAGCACCCGAGGTGCGCAAGGACGAGCCCGCCACGCTCTCCGGAGACACCCGGCTCCTGGGCGTGTTCGCCGAGCGCGACGGCAAGGGCTACGCCCTGTTCCGCCTGCCCTCGGGACCCCGTCTCGTGGCCGCGGGACAGGCGATCGCGCAGGGCGCCTCGCTCGTGGCCGTGCACCCCGATGGCATCACGATCCGCGACGGCAGCGGCGAGCGGCACATCGCGTTGCGCACCCCGCCGCCGCCCAAGGCCGCCGCAGTGGCCACGACACTGGCCGCCCCCGCGCCAGCCGCCACCCGCAGCGTGCGCAATCCCGCATGCACACCGCCCGCCGGCTTCAAGGGTGCGGTGCTCAAGCTCAATGCGGAGCTCTTCCAGGGGATCATCGCCAAGCCCGATACGTGGACCGCATTGCTCGTGGCCGATCGCGGCGCGCTTGCCGTGCGCGACGACAGTGGCTTCTCCGCGATGCTCGCGATGCGCAAGGGTGACCGCCTCGCGCAGGCCAACGGCATCGCGCTGACCGCGCCCGACGACGTGGTGAGTGCGGTGCTGCGGCCGCTCGCCGCACAGCAGGCGGTGCGCGTGGTCGGGCAGCGCAACGGCCAGCCGCGCGAGTGGCTCCTGCTCAATGCGGGGACCTGTCCGCCCTGAACAGGCACGGCCCAAGGCAGGAGCCGGCGGGACCGGCGCCCGCCAGCCGCGCCGCAGGCTGGCGCGCCTTATCCGTGCGCGGGCAACCAGGCGAGGAGGTCCTCGGGCGCGTCGATCCATCCCGTGGCCGGCCAGCGCCGCGCATCGCCGCCGGTGCCCATGTAGCCGTAGCCCGCCACGATCGTGGCCATGCCCGCGGCATTGCCCGCCTCGACGTCGCGCAGGTCATCGCCCACGTAGACGCAGCGCGAAGGCTCGATGCGAAGCGCTTGCGCGGCGTGCAACAACGGCGCGGGATGCGGCTTGGCATGCGGCGTGGTGTCGCCTGACACGACCACGCCGGTGCGCGGCACGAGGCCCAGGGCCTTCACCACCTGCGCCGTGAAGCGAGCGAACTTGTTGGTGACGATGCCCCACGCGAGGCCTCGCGCCTCGATACCGTCGAGAAGCGGAACAACGCCCTCGAAGAGCGTGGTGTTGCGCGCGATATTGCTTTCGTAGTTCGAAAGGAAGGTCTCGCGCAACGTCGCGTACTCGGCGTCGTCGGGGGTCAGTCCCAAGCCGCGATGCAGGAGCCCGCGCGCGCCGGACGACGCATACGGACGCAACTGCGCATCGGGCATCGCGGGCATTCCACGCGAGGCGCGGATCATGTTCAGCGCGAGCGCCAGGTCCCCCGCCGAATCGGCGAGCGTGCCGTCGAGGTCGAAGAGCACCGCCGCCACCGGCAGGGGGCGGGGCGCGTCAGCCGGCATGGGCGGGCTTGCGGAAGGCAGCCAGGTAGTTGACGGAGGTGTCGGGCTCGAGGCGGTACACGCGGGTGAGCGGGTTGTAGGTCATGCCGTTCGTGGCCACGAGGTCGAGTCCGGCGCGGCGTGCATGGCGGGCGAGCTCGGCCGGGCGCACGAACTTCGTCCAGTCGTGCGTGCCGCGGGGAAGCAGCCCCAGGATGTACTCGGCGCCGAGGATCGCGAACGCATACGACTTGGGATTGCGGTTGAGCGTGGCGAACACGAGCGTGCCTCCGGGCGTGGCAGCCCTGGCGCACGCCGCCACGATCGAGCCCGGATCGGGCACGTGCTCGAGCATCTCCATGCACGTCACGACGTCGAACGCGCCGGGATGCCCGGCGGCGAAGGCTTCCGCCGCCACGAGCCGGTAGTCGACCTTCACCCCGGACTCGAGGCCGTGCAGGCGCGCGACGCCGAGCGCCTTCTCCGACAGGTCGATGCCGGTGACCTGTGCGCCCGCGATCGCCATCGCTTCGGAGAGGATGCCACCGCCGCAGCCCACGTCGAGCACGCGCTTGCCGGCGAGCCCGCCCGCCATGTCCTCGATCCAGCGCAGGCGCAGCGGATTGATCTCGTGCAGCGGACGGAATTCGCTGCCCGGATCCCACCAGCGATGGGCGATGTCGGAGAACTTGGCAAGCTCCGCCGGATCGGCATTGGCGGCGGCGTGGACGTGGGTTGTTGCGTGGGTCACTGTTGTACCTTCGCGCTGGCGCGCTCCGGGCAATTCGCCCTTGTGGCGGCCCTGCGGGCTCATGCGGAAGCGAGACGCTGCTGCCACGCGCGCGTGGTGGCGCGCACGGCAGCCTCGTCGATCGTGGTGAGGGAGCGTTCGGCCACGATTCTAGCGCCCTCCACCCACACGTCGGTCACGCAGTCGCGATCGGCCACGTTCACCAGATGCGACAGCGGATCGAAGACCGGCTGCATCGACAGCGAGGAGAGGTCCACCGCCATGAGGTCGGCGTGCTTGCCGGGGACGAGCGAGCCCGTGATCGCGTCGAGGCCGAGTGCGCGCGCACCGTTGAGCGTGGCCATCGCGAGCGCCGTGTGGGCGGGCAGCGTGGCGGCGTCGCCCGTGGCCACCTTGGCGAGGAGGCTCGCCAGGCGCATCTCGCCCAACAGGTCGAGCCGGTTGTTCGATGCGGCACCATCGGTGCCGAGGGCGACGTTCACGCCCGCCGCCAGCATCGCCGTCACCGGCGCGATACCGCTCGCGAGCTTCATGTTCGACGCCGGGCAGTGCACGGCGTGACAGCCGTGCGCAGCCATGAGCGCGATGTCCTGCGCATCGAGGTGCACGCAGTGGATGCCCACGAACGAAGGCCCCGTCACGCCGAGGCGGTCGAGCCGGGCGAGTGTCGTACCGCCGGTGTCGCGGCGCGACCGCTCCACCTCGTCGCGCGTTTCCGCGAGATGCGTCTCGATGGGCAGGTCGAGCTGGCGCGCATACATCAGCACGCGGGCGAAGCTCGCATCGGAAACCGTGTACGGCGCATGCGGCGCGAGCGCGAACGAGAGCCGCGGCGCATGCCGCCACTGGTCGCGCGCCTGCAGCCCGCGTGCGATGTAGCCGTCGGCATCGGCGGCATACGGCGTGGGGAAGTCGAGGATCGGCGCGCCGAGCAGGGCGCGCATTCCCGCGGTGTCGAAGGCGCGCGCCGCAGCTTCGGGAAAGAAATACATGTCGCTGCACGCGGTGATGCCGCCGCGCAGCATCTCGGCGCAGGCGAGCAGCGTGCCGTCGTGCACGAATTCGGGCGATACGAAGCGGCCTTCGCGGGGCCAGATGTGCTGCTCGAGCCAGGGGGTGAGCGGGACGTCGTCGGCGATCCCGCGCATGAGGCTCATCGCGCAGTGCGCATGCGCGTCGACGAGCCCCGGTGTGAGGACGTGCGTGGGCAGGGATACCGTTTCCCGGGGCGCGTAGGCGACGTCCGCTGCGGCCGCCGGGAGCAGGGCCACGAGGCGGCCCCCATCGACGATGACGCAATGATGATCCAGGACGCCGGCCGGCTCCACCGGGACGATCCAGCGCGCATCGATGCGCAGGTCTACTGTTTGCAAGCGAGCCACCGTGCCCTCGAGGGGAATTGCCGGCGCGAATCGTCGAGCCCGGCAGGGATTCGCGCATCGACCGCCATGGTAACCGGGCGCGGGCAGCGGGCGCTCGTCGCCGGTCAAGGTACGTGCGCGCTGCCGGGCCCGCCATAAAAAAAGCCCCGCGCGAGGCGGGGCTTCTTGCAGCAGGGGCTTCGGGTTAGCGGCGGACCGTCGCTTCGCCCTTGACCTCGATTTCCACGCGACGGTTCGGCGCGAGGCAAGCGATGAGCTCCTTGAAGTTCCTCTGGGTGCAGACCACGCCGGGCAGGGGCTGCGTCTTGCCCATGCCGAGGGTCTCGATCTTGTCCTTCGGCACACCCTTGCTGACGAGGTAGTCGCGGACGGCATCGGCGCGACGCTCGGACAGCTTCTGGTTGTACTGCTGCGTGCCGATGCGATCGGTGTGGCCGGTGACCAGGACCAGTTCGAGCTTCTGCACTTGCGGCAGCTTGGCGATGATTTCGCTGTCGATCGCAGCCCTGCCTTCCGGCTTGAGCGCGTACTTGTCGAAATCGAACAGGGCCTTCGATGCCAGCGTGATCTTCTGCACTTGCGGCGCCGGGGCCGGGGCCGGGGCGGGAGCAGGGGCAGGAGCCGGGGCAGGCGCAGGAGCCGGGGCAGGCGCAGGAGCCGGCGCCGGGGGCTTCGGCACGAGGTCCGGATCGCACTGGATGATGGCCATCGCCGGCGTCCAATAGCCCGTGCGATAGCAGAGATTGCCGGAAAGTCCCGCCGTGCTGTTGTACGCGGCGCTCTTCACGACACCGTCAGTCGGAGTCGGATAGGCATTGCAGACGTAGCCACCGCCGGGCACGCACGGAGCGGTCCCCGGCACGTATCCCTTGGTCTGCGCAACCGCTTCGACCGCACCGCCCGCAAACGCGGCGGCGAACAGGCCGGCAACTGCTCCGGAGACGAGACGTCGAGTCATTGTTTCACCCCTTTGGCTTTGGTTTTGAACAAATTATTGCGAAGTTGAGGTTTTCTGCGCCTAGCACGCTTCCTGTGGCGCGATATGCGATATCTCCCCAACGAATATAGCACACGGGATTTCGCCCCGCAAAAGAAAACAACCGGGGACGCGGCCAGCGCGTGACGGACTGTCGCGGCGATACAACGCCGTGATAAAATTGCGTGATATCAAAGGCCTCCGAGCGTCGTCGGCGAGCCGCCAAGGGTTGCGACAGGGCTTCGGGACAGCGTCCGAACCGGCAAAACGCACGCTAGCTTGGCGTTTTTCCGGGGTCTGCCCGCGCAAGGCCGATTCGTCCCACACTTGTCCCACACTTCCGGATAAAAAGCCCATTCATGGAGCAATTCGCCAAGGAAACCCTCCCCATCAGCCTCGAGGCCGAGATGCGGCACAGCTACCTCGATTACGCGATGAGCGTGATCGTGGGCCGTGCCCTCCCGGATGTCCGCGATGGCCTGAAACCCGTCCACCGGCGGGTCCTGTATGCGATGCACGAGGGCAACATCGCCTGGAACCGCCCCTATGTGAAATGCGCGCGGGTGGTGGGCGACGTGATGGGCAAATACCACCCCCACGGCGACTCCGCCATCTACGACACGCTGGTCCGGATGGCGCAGGACTTCTCGCTGCGCTATCCGCTCATCGACGGTCAGGGCAACTTCGGCTCGGTCGACGGCGACAACGCCGCGGCCATGCGCTACACCGAGTGCCGCCTCGAGCGCATCTCGGAGGAGCTCACCGCCGACATCGGCAAGGAGACGGTCGACTTCGTCCCCAATTACGACGGCAAGGAAGAGGAGCCGTCGGTGCTGCCGGCGCGGATGCCCAACCTCCTCATCAATGGCTCCTCCGGCATTGCGGTGGGAATGGCCACCAACATCCCGCCGCACAACCTCACCGAGACGCTCAACGCCTGCGTGGCGGTGGTCGACAATCCCGAGATCACCGTCGACGAGCTGATGGAGATCATCCCGGCCCCCGACTTTCCCACGGCCGGCATCGTCTACGGCCTCGAAGGCGTGCGCGAGGGCTACCGCACCGGCCGCGGCCGGGTGGTGATCCGCGCGCGGACGCACGTGGAGGACCTGGAGCGCGGCGGCAAGCAGGCCATCATCGTCGACGAGCTGCCCTACCAGGTGGGCGGCGACGCGGTGCTGAAGCGCATCGGCGAGCTCGTGCAGGACAAGAAGATCGACGGCATCGCGGACCTGCGCAACGAGAGCGACAAGAAGGGCATGCGCCTCGTGATCGAGCTCAAGCGCGGCGAGGTCCCGGAAGTCATCCAGAACAACCTCTTCAAGCTGACGCAGCTGCAGGACAGTTTCGGCATGAACATGGTGGCGCTGGTCGATGGCCAGCCGCGCCTGCTCAACCTGAAGCAGTTCCTCGAGTTCTTCCTCGTGCACCGGCGCGAGGTCATCACGCGGCGCACGATCTTCGACCTGCGCAAGGCGCGCGAGCGCGGCCACGTGCTCGAAGGCCTCGCGGTGGCGCTGTCCAACGTCGACGAGATCATCGCGCTCATCAAGGCCTCCGCCACGCCGCCCGAGGCCAAGGTCGCGCTGATGGCGAAGGCCTGGCGCTCGCCGGTGGTGGAAGAGATGCTCGCGCGTGCCGCGGCCGACGCCGCGCGCCCCGACGGCCTCCCGGCGGAGTTCGGCCTGAAGGAGCAGGGCTACCGGCTCTCCGAGGCACAGGCGCAGGCGATCCTCGAATTGCGCCTGCAGCGCCTGACCGGCCTCGAGCAGGACAAGATCACCGCGGAGTACCGCGACGTGATGGAGCTCATCGCCGACCTCCTCGACATCCTCGCCCGCCCCGAGCGCATCACGCAGATCGTGCGCGACGAGCTCGTCGCCATCCGCGACCAGTTCGGCGACAAGCGCCGCAGCGAGATCGTCGCGCAGGGTGTGGACCTGTCGATGGAGGACCTCATCGCCTCCGAGGACATGGTGGTCACGCTCTCGCACGGCGGCTACATGAAGGCGCAGCCGGTCGACGAGTACCGCGCGCAGAAGCGCGGTGGCCGCGGCAAGCTGGCGACCGCCACCAAGGAGAACGACTTCGTCGACCGCATGTTCATCGCGAACACGCACGACTCCATCCTGTGCTTTTCCAATCGCGGGCGCGTGTACTGGCTGAAGGTCTACAACGTGCCGCAGGGCTCGCGCACCTCGCGCGGCAAGCCCATCGTGAACCTCGTGCCGCTGGTCGACGACGAGAAGATCACCGCGATCCTGCCGGTCTCGGCCTTCACCGACAACGAGTTCGTGTTCATGGCCACGGCGATGGGCACGGTGAAGAAGACGCCGCTGTCCGATTTCTCGCGGCCGCGCACCGCCGGCATCATCGCCGTGGACCTGTCCGCGGGCGACTCGCTCATCGGCGTGGCGCTCACCGACGGCACCCACGACGTGATGCTCTTCAGCTCCGGCGGCAAGGCCGTGCGCTTCGACGAGAACGACGTGCGTCCCATGGGCCGCAACGCGCACGGCGTGCGCGGCATGGCGCTCGACGCGGGGCAGGTAGTGATCTCGATGCTCGTGGCCGAGGACGAGGCGCAATCGGTCATGACGGCCACCGAGAACGGCTACGGCAAGCGCACGCCGATCGTCGAGTACACGCGCCACGGCCGCGGGACCAAGGGCATGATCGCGATCCAGCAATCGGAGCGCAACGGCCAGGTGGTGGCGGCCGCACTCGTGCACGAGGACGACGAGGTGATGCTGATCTCGACCGCCGGCGTGCTGATCCGCACCAAGGTGCGCTCGATCCGCGCGATGGGCCGTTCCACGCAGGGCGTCACGCTCATGAACCTGTCCGATGGCGAGAAGCTCGTGGGCCTCGAGCGCGTGGCGGAAGGCGACGACGAGAAGCTCGTGGAGCTCGACGGCGCCGTGGACGACGCAGGGGCTCCCGGCGGGCCCGAAGCTTCCGCTGCGCCGGACGCGCCCGATGCTTCCGGCGACTCCGGCGCAGCCGACACTCCCGACACTCCCGACGAGTCCTGACCGCATGGCCCACGACACGCCACCCGCCGGAGACGAGGCGCTCGCCGGGCACCGGCAGGCGATCGACGCGCTCGATCGCGAGATCCTCGCGCGCCTCAATGAGCGCGCAGGGCATGCGCAGGCGATCGGGGCGCTGAAGGGCGCGGCCGGGGCCTATCGTCCCGAGCGCGAGGCGCAGGTGATCCGTGGCCTGCACGACGCCAACACCGGGCCGCTCCCCAACGAGGCGATCACGAGCGTGTTCCGCGCCGTGATGTCGGCCTGCCGCGCGCTCGAGCAGACGCTGCGCGTCGGGTACCTCGGGCCCGCGGGAACGTTCAGCCATGCCGCCGTGGGCAAGCACTTCGGCACGCTCGTGGACGCGGTGCCGTATCCGACCTTCGACGACATCTTCCGCGCGATCGAGGGCGGGCAGGCGGACTATGCCGTGGTCCCGGTGGAGAACTCCACCGAGGGCGCGGTGGGACGCACGCTCGACCTCATGGCGGCCACCGACCTGTCGGTATGCGGCGAGGTGAAGCTGCGCGTGAACCAGAACCTCTTGTCGAACGCGAAGGACCTGGCGTCGATCACGCGCGTGTATTCGCACGGGCAGTCGCTCGCGCAATGCGTGCACTGGCTCGCGCAGCACCTGCCTGCGGTGCCGCGCATCGCGGTGGCGAGCAATGCCGAGGCGGCGCGTCTGGCGGCGGCGGAGGCGGGCGCCGCGGCGATCGCCGGCGAGAATGCCGGTGCGATCTATGGTTTGGTCACGCTCGCGCCGCACATCGAGGACGAGCCCAACAACACCACGCGCTTCTGGGTGCTGGGGCGGCAGCAGCCGCGGCCTTCGGGCCACGACGTGACCTCGCTCGTGATGTCGTGTCCCAATCGCCCCGGCGCGGTGCACCAGCTGCTCGAGCCGTTCGCGCGCCACGGCGTGTCGATGTCGCGCTTCGAGTCGCGCCCGGCGCGCACCGGACGCTGGGAATATCTCTTCTTCGTCGACCTCGTCGGCCATTGCGACGACGCGCCGGTCAAGGCGGCACTTGCCGAGCTCACCGACGTCGCACCGCTACTG
Source organism: uncultured Alcaligenaceae bacterium (assembly GCA_964620265.1). GTDB lineage: Bacteria > Pseudomonadota > Gammaproteobacteria > Burkholderiales > Casimicrobiaceae > VBCG01. The sequence continues at coordinate 9,665 of CAZUGY010000053.1, read as the reverse complement.
AAGCTGCTCGGCTCGTATCCGGCAGCGCTGGACTGAAAGCTTCCATGACCGCATCGCCCGCCGCGCTCGACTACGTCGCGCGCATCGCCCCCTACATTCCCGGCAAGCCGATCGAGGACCTTGCCCGCGAGCTGGGGCTCGATCCCGCCACGATCGTCAAGCTCGCCTCCAACGAGAATCCGCGCGGGCCCAGTCCGAAGGTGCTGGCGGCGGTGGCGCAAGCCGCGGCCGACATCACGCGCTACCCCGACGGCAACGGCTTCCTGCTGAAGGAAGCGCTGGCCGCGCGCCTTTTCGTCAAGCCCGACCAGATCGTGCTCGGCAACGGCAGCAACGACATCCTCGAGCTCGCCACGATGGCGTATCTGAAGCCCGGCGACGAGGCCGTGTATGCGCAGCACGCCTTCGCGGTGTATCCGCTCGCCACAATGGCACGCGGTGCGAAGGGCGTGGAGGTTCCCGCGCGCGACCTGGGCCACGACCTGCCCGCCATGCGCGCGGCGGTGACGTCGCTCACGCGCATCGTGTTCGTGGCCAATCCCAACAATCCCACGGGCACGTGGATTGCGCCGGCCGCGCTCGAGGCCTTCATCGACTCGATCCCGCGCGACGTGCTGGTGGTGCTCGACGAGGCCTACAACGAGTATCTCGATCCGGCCGATCGCGCCGACAGCGTGGGCTGGGTCGGGCGCTATCCGCACCTGCTCGTCTCGCGGTCCTTCTCCAAGGCGTATGGACTCGCGGCGCTGCGCGTGGGCTACGGCGTCACGAGCGCCGCGGTGGCCGACGTGATGAATCGCGTGCGGCAGCCGTTCAATGTGAATTCGCTGGCGCAGGCGGCCGCCGTGGCCGCGCTCGACGACACGGCCTACGTGGAGGAAAGCCGCAAGCTCAATGCGCAGGGCCTCACGCAGCTCTACGCGGGCTTCGACGCGCTGGGCATCCCGTACGTGCGCTCGCACGGCAACTTCGTGCTCGCGAAGATGGGCGATGCGCATGCGATCAATCTCTCGCTGCTGAAGCAGGGCGTGATCGTGCGTCCGGTCACGAACTACGGCCTGCGCGAGTGGCTGCGCATCACGGTGGGCCTGCCCGCCGAGAACGCGCGCGTCCTGGCCGCCCTGAAGGTCGCCTTTGGCCGCTAGCGCCTCATCGGGAAACGCCGGTGCGCCTGCCGCTTCCGCTGCGATGCCCATCGGCAAGCTCGTGGTGGTGGGCGTGGGGCTCATCGGCGGCTCCTGTGCGCTTGCGCTCCGGCGCGCGGGCGCGGTGCGCGAGGTCGTGGGCGTGGGTCGCACGCGCGCGAACCTGGACACGGCCGTCGCGCGTGGCGTGGTGGACCGCGCGCTCACCCTCGACGAGCCCTGGACCCGCGAGTGCGCCGATGCCGACGTGGTGCTCGTGGCCGCGCCGGTGGCGCAGTTTCCCGCACTCTTCGCGGCGATGGCCGCGGACCTCGGCAGCGCGACGGTGGTGACCGACGCCGGCAGCACCAAGCAGGACGTGATCGCCGCCGCCCGCGCCGCCCTGGGCGGCCGCTTCGCCGCGTTCGTGCCGGGCCATCCCATCGCGGGCACCGAGCACACCGGGGCCGCGGCGGCCTTCCCCTCGCTCTTCGACCAGCGCAGCGTGATCCTCGCGCCCGTCGCCGAGACCGACCCTGCGGCCGTGGCGCGCATCCGCGCCCTCTGGCAGGCGTGCGGCGCGCGCGTGTCCGAGCTGACTCCGGCGCGCCACGACGCGATCTTCGCCGCGGTTTCGCACCTGCCGCACGTGCTCGCCTTCGCGCTCGTGGCGGAGCTCGCCTCCCGTCCCGATGCTGGCGCGTATTTCGATCACGCCGCGAGCGGCTTCCGCGACTTCACGCGCATCGCCGGCAGCTCGCCCGAGATGTGGCGCGACATCGCGGTGGCCAACCGCGATGCGCTGCTCGCCGAGATCGACGCCTATGCCGCGGCGCTCGGCACGGCGCGCGCGCTGGTCGCGACGGGCGATGGCACGGGTCTCGCCGCGCTCTTCGGGCGGGCGAGCGTGGCGCGCCGCGCATGGGAAGCGCGCCGGCAGGCGGCCGTGGACGACTCGCGCTAGCTTCCATGTCCGACACCTTCCCGCCGCAGTTGACGCTTCCCCCCTGTGCGCAGGCGCAGGGCGAGGTCGCCTTGCCCGGCTCCAAGAGCATCAGCAATCGCATGCTGCTCCTGGCCGCACTCGCGCGCGGCACCACCACCCTCACCGGACTCCTCGAATCCGACGACACGGCGGTGATGCTGGCCGCCCTCGCCGCGCTCGGCATCGCGATCCGCGACAAGGGAAACCAGCGCTACGAGATCGACGGCGCCGCCGGCGCGTTTCCCGGCAAGCAGGCCGACCTCCATCTCGGCCTTTCCGGGCTGTCGATGCGCACCCTCGTGGCGGCGCTGGCGCTTTCCGGCGGCCACTACCGCGCCGACGGCGTGCCGCGCATGCGCGAGCGTCCGATCGCCGATCTCGTCGATGCGCTGCGGCCGCTCGGCGTGGACATCCGCTACGAGGTGAACGACGGCTTTCCGCCGGTGCTGATCGGGCCGGGCGCGGTGCATGCGGCGCCGGTGCGCATCCGTGGCGACGTGTCGAGCCAGTTCCTCACCGGCCTGTTGCAGGCCTTGCCGCTGTTGCGGCAGCAGGTGACCGTGACCGTGGACGGCGAGCTCATCTCGCGGCCGTATGTGGAGATCACGCGCAACCTCATGCGCCGCTTCGGTGTGGACGTGCAGGCGGAGGGCGACACGTTCGTGGTGCCGGCGGGCGCGGGCTATGCGAGTCCCGGCACGCTCGCGGTCGAGGGAGATGCCTCCGGCGCCTCGTATTTCATCGCCGCGGGGCTGCTCGGCGGTGGTCCGGTGCGGGTCACCGGCGTCGGCCGCGATTCGATCCAGGGCGACGTGGGCTTTGCCGAGGTCCTCGCGCGCCAGGGTGCGGACGTCCGCATGGGTCCCGACTGGATCGAGACGCGCCGCGGCGGCAGCTTCCGCGGCGGCACCATCGACTGCCTCGCCATTCCGGATGCGGCGATGACGCTCGCGATCACGGCCCTTACCGCCGACGCGCCCACCACGCTCACCGGCATTGCCTCGTGGCGGGTGAAGGAAACCGACCGCCTCGCCGCGATGGCCACCGAGCTGCGCAAGGTGGGCGCCACGGTGGAGGAGGGACCCGACTGGCTGCGCGTGACGCCCACGACCAACCTCGTGCCCGCCACCATCGCCACCTACGACGACCACCGCATGGCGATGTGCTTCGGCCTCGTGCGGTTCCTGGGCGTCCCGGTGACCATCGACGACCCCGGCTGCGTGCGCAAGACCTTCCCGTCCTACTTCGACGCGCTCGCCGCGATCGGGCGCTGACAGTGGCGGCGCCGGTGATCACCATCGATGGGCCGGCCGCCTCCGGGAAGGGCACCATCGCCGCCGCCGTGGCGCGCGCCCTGGGCTTCCACTATCTCGACAGCGGCGCCCTCTACCGGCTGGTGGCGCTGAAGGCCACGCGGGCGGGGGTCGACCTGGCCGATGCGCCGGCGCTGGCAGCATTGGCTGCGGCGCTCGACGTGCAGTTCGCGGCAGATGCGATACGCCTCGACGGCGACGAGGTGGCCGCCGCCATCCGTGCGGAGGCGATCTCCGCCGGCGCCTCGCAAGTGGCGGTCCACGGCCCGGTCCGCAGTGCCCTGATCGACCGCCAGCGTGCCTTCCGCCGCCCACCCGGCCTGGTGGCCGACGGCCGCGACATGGGGACCATGGTGTTCCCGGATGCGCCCCTCAAGGTCTTCCTCACGGCGACCGCCGAGGAACGGGCCCGGCGCAGGCATAAGCAGTTGATCGCAAAAGGACTTTCTGTTACACTGGACAGTCTTTTGCGCGATATCCGTGAGCGCGACGCGCGGGACTCCGCCCGGGCAGCAGCACCGCTCGTGCCGGCCCGCGATGCCGTGCTCCTCGATACCACCCACCTTACGATCGACGACGCCACTGCGCGCGTGCTGGAGCTCTTCCGCACGCGAATGAAATAGCAGGGGCTCGCCCGATGCAGTTTTGGCGGCGAAGGAGCGACTTTCGCCAAAGGACCGCGCAGTGCCGCTTTTGCCGGTGGCATCGACGCGGGATCGAACCACGAGCCCGCCGGTACGAGAAAAAGGGTTCTCGTCCCCGGCGGTTTTTGACTACTAGAGGAACCAACCCGCATGGCTACTGCAACCGCTGTTTCCGCAACTCCCGCTGCCGCTCCCCCGATGGAGATGGAAGACTTCGCCTCGCTGTTCGAGGAATCGCTGTCGCGCCAGGAAATGCGCCAGGGCGAGCTCATCACCGCCGAGGTGGTGCGCGTCGATTTCAACATCGTCGTGGTCAACGCCGGACTCAAGTCCGAGTCGTTCATCAACATCGACGAGTTCAAGAACGACAAGGGCGAGATCGAGGTCAAGCCCGGCGATTTCGTCACCGTCGCGATCGAATCGCTCGAGGACGGCTACGGCGAGACCAAGCTCTCGCGCGACAAGGCCAAGCGCCTCAAGGCCTGGCACGACCTCGAAGCCGCGATGGAGCAGGGCCTCATCGTGCAAGGGCTCGTCACCAGCAAGGTCAAGGGCGGCCTCACGGTCATGATCAACGGCATCCGCGCGTTCCTGCCCGGATCGCTCGTCGACATCCGTCCGGTCAAGGACACGTCCCCGTTCGAGAACAAGGCGCTCGACTTCAAGGTCATCAAGCTCGACCGCAAGCGCAACAACGTCGTGGTCTCGCGCCGTGCCGTGCTCGAGGAATCGCAGGGCGAGGTGCGCGAGAAGCTCCTGTCCACGCTGTCCGAAGGCGCGATCGTCAAGGGCGTGGTCAAGAACATCACCGACTACGGCGCGTTCGTGGACCTGGGTGGCATCGACGGCCTGCTGCACATCACCGACCTCGCCTGGCGTCGCGTCAAGCACCCGTCGGAAGTGCTCGCCGTCGGCGACGAGGTCACCGCCAAGGTCCTGAAGTTCGACCAGGAGAAGAACCGCGTCTCGCTCGGCATGAAGCAGCTCGGCGAAGACCCGTGGGTCGGCCTGGGCCGGCGCTATCCGCAGGGCACGCGCCTGTTCGGCAAGGTCACGAACATCACCGACTACGGCGCGTTCGTGGAGATCGAGTCGGGCATCGAAGGCCTGGTGCACGTCTCGGAAATGGACTGGACCAACAAGAACATCCACCCGACCAAGGTCGTGCAGCTGGGCGACGAAGTCGAGGTGATGATCCTCGAGATCGACGAGGAGCGCCGCCGCATCTCGCTCGGCATGAAGCAGTGCATGGCGAATCCGTGGGACGAGTTCTCGATGAACCACAAGAAGGGCGACAAGGTGAAGGGCATGATCAAGTCCATCACCGATTTCGGCGTCTTCGTGGGCCTGCCCGGAGGCATCGACGGCCTCGTGCACCTGTCCGACCTGTCGTGGTCGGCGGTGGGCGAAACCGCGGTGCGCGACTACAAGAAGGGCCAGGAAGTCGAGGCCGTGGTGCTCGCCATCGACGTCGAGCGCGAGCGCATCTCGCTCGGCATCAAGCAGCTCGAGGGTGATCCGTTCACCAACTTCGTGGCGCTGCACGACAAGGGCAGCATCGTCAACGGCACGGTCAAGTCGCTCGACGCGAAGGGTGCGGTGGTGAGCCTGGGCAGCGACATCGAGGGCTACCTGCGCGCCTCCGAGCTCTCCCGCGATCGCGTGGAGGACATGCGCCAGCACCTGAAGGAAGGTGATGCCGTGAACGCGATGATCATCAACGTCGACCGCAAGAACCGCAGCATCAACCTCTCCATCAAGGCGAAGGACAATGCCGAGGAAGGCGAGGCGATGTCGCGGATGAGCGCCGAGAACCAGGGTGCCAATACCGGCACCACCAATCTCGGGGCGCTGCTCAAGGCGAAGCTGTCGGATACGAAGTCGAACTGATCGCAACCACGGGTTACGGAACAGCAGCAATGACCAAATCGGAGCTGATCGACCGCCTCGCGGCGCAGTTTCCGCAGCTCGTGGCCAAGGACGCCGAACTGGCGGTCAAGATGATCCTCGACGCGATGGGCGAGTCCCTCGCGAAGGGCGAGCGCATCGAGATCCGCGGGTTCGGCAGCTTTGGCCTCAATTACCGGCCGCCGCGCACCGGTCGCAACCCGAAGTCGGGGGAGAAGGTGCAGGTTCCGCAGAAGTTCGTGCCGCATTTCAAGGCCGGCAAGGAGTTGCGCGAACGCGTCGACTTCAGCGCCGAGGCGCCGAAGTAGGGTGCGTGCAGTACACGCAGGAGCGGGCGGAGGAGGCGACTCTTCCGCCCTTTTTCTTGCGCGCGCGCAGCACGGCGGCCGCGGTCGCGCGACGGCGCGATGGCATAATCGGATGATGGCCTTCTTGCGCTGGATCGTCGTTGCGGTGGTGTTCGTCGCGCTGCTCTTTCTTTCCCTGCAGAACAGCGAGAAGGCCACGCTCCACTTCTTCAATATCGCCCAGTGGGAAGCCCCGCTGGTGGTGATCGTGTTCATCGCCTTCGCCTGTGGTGTGGCGGCGGGGCTGCTCGCCGGGGCCTTCCGGTCCACGCGCCTGAAGCGCCAGGTCAACCGCCTGCGCCGCGAGCAGCGCGCGGGCGCGGACCCGCGGCTGCGCGGCGGCGCCGCCACGGCGGATCCCAAGGCGCCCGTCAATGCCGGCTACACGCGCGACGACCACGTCGTCGACGGGCTCTAGCCCCACGCCGGCGCCCGCGATGGAGTTCGACCTGTGGTGGCTGCTGCCGATCCCGGCCGTGTTCTTCGCGCTGGGCTGGATCGCCGCGCGCATCGACATCAAGCACCTCCTGCGCGAGTCGCGCGCGCTGCCGCTGTCGTATTTCCGGGGCCTCAACTTCCTGCTGAACGAGCAGCCGGACAAGGCGATCGAATCGTTCATCGAGGTGGTCAAGGTCGATCCGCAGACGGTCGACCTGCACTTCGCGCTGGGCTCGCTCTTCCGCCGGCAGGGCGAGATCGACCGCGCCATCCGCATGCACCAGAACCTCCTCGACCGGCCCGACCTCCCGGCCGACAAGCGCGTGACCGCCACCTACGAGCTCGCGCAGGACTTCCATCGCGCAGGGCTCCTGGACCGCGCCGAACAGCTCTTCAGCAAGCTCGACGGCACGCCCTACGAGCATGCGGCGCTCGGCCACCTCATCTCGATCTACGAGACGGAGAAAGACTGGCGCAAGGCGATCTCCGCCACGCAGCGCATGGCCGAGATCGCCAAGCAGCCGTACTTCAAGGAGATCGCGCAGTACCACTGCGAGCTCGCGCAGGCGGCGCTGCTGCGCAACGACTTTGCGGCGGCAACGACCGAGCTCGACGCCGCCTATGCCACGTACCGCGGCTGCACGCGCGCCACCCTGCTTGCCGGCGACGCCCGCAACCAGCAGAAGGCGCCCGCGGAGGCGATCGCGACCTGGCAGAAGATCGAGACGCAGAACCCGGCGTTCCTCTCGCTCGCCGCCGACCGCATCGCCGATGCCTATCGCAAGCAGGGCGACATCGCGCAGGGCGTGCGCGTGCTGCGCAGCTACCAGGCGCAGTATCCGTCGCTCGACGTGCTCAATGCGCTGTTCTCGCTCGTCCTGGAGCAGGACGGTCCCGAGGCCGCGGCCACGCTCATCAAGGACGAGCTCGCCCGCAATCCCACGCTGCTGGGACTCGACCGCCTCCTCGAGGCCCAGCTCCTCGCCGCCCCCGTGGAGCACCGGCACGACCTGGCGCTGGTGAAGGGTCTCGTCGCGCAGCACATCAAGCGGCTCGGCATGTACAAGTGCGACCATTGCGGTTTCCGGGCCAAGCAGTATTACTGGCGCTGCCCCGGGTGCCTGAAGTGGGAGACGTATTCGCCCAGGCGCACGGAGACGCCGGATGGGTACGCTTGATCAGGAGTCAGAAGTCAGAAGTCAGAAGACAGAAGACAGAAGAGAGGAGTCGGGCGATGAGTGAGAGGCTTCCGCGGGTGTTCGTGGCGCTGGATTTTTCCAATCCCATCCATGCGCTGGGGCTGGTGGATCGGCTGGAGCCTTCGCTGTGCGGGCTCAAGGTGGGCAAGGAGCTCTTCGTGTCGGCCGGGCCGGAGCCCGTGCGCTGGATGGTCGAGCGCGGGTTCGCGGTATTCCTGGATCTCAAGTTCCACGACATTCCCAATACCTGCGCGAGCGCGTGCGCGGCGGCCACGCGGCTGGGTGTTGCCATGCTCAACGTGCATGCGGGGGGAGGGCGGGCGATGCTGGCGGCGGCGCGTACGGCGGTGGATACGACGGCGCGCGAAAGCGGCAAGGCCACGCCGCTCCTCATCGCCGTCACGGTGCTCACGAGCCTGGGCGATGCGGACCTCGCGGATGTCGGGGTGAGCAGCGGCGCGGCAGCGCAGGTGCAGAAGCTCGCGATGCTCACGAAGGACAGCGGCCTCGACGGTGTGGTGTGCTCCGCCCAGGAAGCGCGCATCCTGCGTGCGACCTGCGGTCCGGACTTCCGCCTCGTCACGCCGGGCATCCGCCTGGCCGATGGGGCGACCGACGACCAGGTGCGGATCGTGACGCCCGAGCGCGCGGTGCGCGATGGTGCGGACCACCTTGTGATCGGCCGTCCCATCACGCAGGCGCGCGATCCGCTCGCGGTGCTGGCGGCTATCAACGCGTCGCTCGCCGCCCTGCCGGAGGCCGTGGCATGACGCGGCCCCGCGTGACGCGAGTGTCCGGCATGAGGCGCGGCCGATGATGCACTCGCTGCCGTACGCCGGGGTGCCCGCATGAAGGTCACCATGATCGGCACGGGTTACGTGGGGCTCGTCACGGGAACCTGCTTTGCCGAGGTGGGTAACGACGTGCTCTGCCTCGACGTGGATGCGCGCAAGATCGCGATCCTGAACGACGGCGGCGTGCCCATCCACGAGCCGGGCCTCGAGCCCATGGTCCGCCGCAACATCGCCGCGGGGCGGTTGCGCTTCACCACCGACATCGACGTTTCCGTCGCGCATGGCGCGCTGCAGTTCATCGCGGTGGGCACGCCCCCCGACGAGGACGGCAGCGCCGACATGCGTCACGTGATCGAGGCCGCGCGCAACATCGGGCGGCGCATGCAGGGCAGCAAGATCATCGTCGACAAGTCCACCGTGCCGGTGGGCACCGCCGATCGTGTGCGCGCGACCGTGGCCGAGGAATTGGGGAAGCGCGGTGTGACGTTCCCGTTCTCCGTCGCGAGCAATCCCGAGTTCCTGAAGGAAGGCGCGGCGGTCGAGGACTTCATGCGCCCCGACCGCGTGGTCGTGGGCGCCACCGATCCGGCGGCCGTCACGGCGCTGCGCAATCTCTACGCGCCCTTCATGCGCAACCACGATCGCTTCCTCGTGATGGATCCGCGCTCCGCCGAGCTCACGAAGTACGCGGCCAATGCGATGCTCGCCACGCGCATCTCGTTCATGAACGAGCTCGCCAACCTCGCCGAGACGATCGGTGCCGACATCGAGATGGTGCGCCAGGGCATCGGCTCGGATCCGCGCATCGGCTATCGCTTCCTCTACCCGGGCGTGGGCTACGGCGGCAGCTGCTTTCCGAAGGACGTGAAGGCGCTGCAGTACACGGCCGCGCAGCACGGCCATCCGCTCGCGC
>CAZUGY010000052.1:22667-24434 GCA_964620265.1 uncultured Alcaligenaceae bacterium | reverse complement strand
GTCCCTCCGGGCATCGGCATCGTCCACCAGGTGAATCTCGAATATCTCGCCAGGGGTGTCCACCGCCGCGGCGATGGCGTGCACTACCCCGACACCCTGGTCGGCACCGACAGCCACACCACGATGATCAACGGCATCGGCGTGGTCGGCTGGGGCGTGGGCGGCATCGAGGCCGAGGCCGGCATGCTGGGCCAGCCGGTGTACTTCCTGACACCCGACGTCATCGGCGTGGAGCTCACCGGCAAGCTGCCCGAGGGCATCACCGCCACCGACCTCGTGCTCACCATCACCGAGATGCTGCGCAAGGAGAAGGTGGTGGGCAAGTTCGTCGAGTTCTTCGGCGAGGGCACCGAGACGCTGTCGGTGCCCGACCGTGCGACGATCGGCAACATGGCGCCCGAATACGGCGCGACGATGGGCTTCTTTCCCGTCGACAACGCCACCGTCGAATATCTCGCCGCCACCGGCCGCACGGCCGAGGAGATCGACGCCTTCGCCTCGTACTTCAAGGCGCAGGGCATGTTCGGCGTTCCCAAGGCGGGCAGCATCGATTACACCAAGGTGGTGAAGCTCGACCTGTCCACGATCAAGCCGTCGGTGGCCGGGCCCAAGCGGCCGCAGGACCGCATCGACCTCGGCAGCCTCAAGGGCACGTTCGGCGAGCTCTTCAGCAAGCCGGTCGCCGAGAACGGTTTTTCGAAGCCCGCGGCGGAGCTGGGCAAGCGGGTCGTCACGCCGCTGGTGGCCAACGGCGTCGGTGCGGTGCGGGATGCGTCGCTGCAGCTCAAGAACGGAACCGTGCCGCGCAACGTGTCGGAGATGGTGGCCAACCGCCCCACGATGGATCCGGCCTTCGAGGAGCCGTCCGAGCCGCACGTCTCCATCGGCAACGGCGACGTGCTGATCGCCGCGATCACGTCGTGCACCAACACCTCGAATCCGAGCGTGCTGCTCGCCGCGGGGCTGCTCGCCAAGAAGGCCGTGGAGCGCGGCCTCACGGTCCGCAAGCACATCAAGACCTCGCTCGCCCCCGGATCGCGCACGGTCACCGAGTACCTCACCAAGGCCGGCCTCCTGCCGTATCTCGAGGAGCTCGGCTTCGCCGTGGCGGCCTACGGCTGCACCACGTGCATCGGCAATGCGGGTGACCTCGCCCCCGAGATCAACGATGCGATCGTGACCCATGATTTGATCTGTGCCGCGGTGCTCTCGGGCAACCGCAACTTCGAGGCGCGCATCCATCCCAACCTCAAGGCCAACTTCCTGGCGTCGCCGCCGCTGGTGGTGGCGTACGCCATCGCCGGCACCGTGCTGCGCGACCTGACCACCGAGCCGCTCGGCAAGGGCAAGGACGGGCAGCCGGTATTCCTCAAGGACATCTGGCCCACGTCGCACGAGATCGCCGCGGTGTCGGGCTATGCGCGCGACCCCGAGGTGTATCGACGCCTCTACGGCAACGTCGCCGAGGCCAATCCGCTGTGGGGCAAGGTCACGGGCGTCACCGGCCAGGTCTACGACTGGCCCACGTCCACCTACATCGCCAGGCCGCCCTTCTTCGACGGCTTCACGATGAAGCCCGGGGCCACGAGCGACGTCACCGGCGCGCGCGCGCTCGGCATCTTCGGCGATTCGGTCACCACCGATCACATCTCGCCCGCGGGCTCGATCAAGGAGAACTCACCCGCAGGCAAGTGGCTGCTCGACCACGGCGTCGCCAAGGCCGACTTCAACAGCTACGGCTCGCGCCGCGGCAACCACGAGGTGATG
>CAZUGY010000052.1:0-22657 GCA_964620265.1 uncultured Alcaligenaceae bacterium | reverse complement strand
GGAGTACGGCACCGGGTCGTCGCGCGACTGGGCCGCCAAGGGCACGCAGCTCCTGGGCGTCAAGGCGGTGATCGCGAAGAGCTTCGAGCGCATCCACCGCAGCAACCTCGTGGGGATGGGCGTGCTCCCGCTGCAGTTCAAGGGCGCCGACTCGGTCGACTCGCTCGGCATCACCGGTGAGGAATCCTTCGACATCGCCGTGCCCAAGGACATCCGTCCGCAGCAGGACCTGACCCTGGTGATCCGCCGCAAGGACGGCACCACGAAGGACGTGCCGGTGCTGTGCCGCATCGACACGCCGATCGAGGTGGATTACTACAACGGTGGCGGCATCCTGCCGTTCGTGCTGCGCGACCTCATGGCGGCATGAGCGGTCGACGCATGGATGCCGCACATGGCACGGCACATCCCGTGCGCCGGCACCCGCAAGGCAGGTCGATTGTGCACCTGCAGTAAAATGGTGGACCCGGGGCGAGAGCGCCCCGATCGCCACCGAGAATCCAAGGAACGCATGATGCGCAAGTCGATCGTCACCGGCCTCACGGCCCTCGCCCTGGCGTTCACGCTGACCGCGTGCAGCGACAAGGCCGCCGAGCAGGCCGAAGCCGCGAAGAAGGCCGCCGCCGAGGCCGCCACCAAGGCTGCCGAAGCCGCCGCGACCGTCGCCAAGGATGCCGCCGCCAAGACGGAGCAGGCGGCCAAGGACGCTGCCGCTGCCACCAGCAGCGCCGCCACACAAGCCTCCGACGCGACCAAGGATGCTGCTGCCCAGGCGGTCGAAGCGGCCAAGGAGGCGGCGAAGAAGTAGCAGCAAGTAGTTTTGGTCAGATGGGTTGCGCGGGCTAACGCCCGCAACCCATGGAAAAATCGAGGACGCTGACTGCCGGACGTAGAGGCTGGTCAGGTGAAAATCGCGGGCGAAGCCCGTCGATTTTCATAGGTTGGTTGAAACGGGGAGCAGCTTGCGCTGTTCCCCGTTTCGTTGGGGCCGCGGACGAAACGCCGCGGCGGCGGCTATTTCGCGATGCGGGCGATCCAGCGCGTGAGCGCCTTCCACTGCTCCCAGTCCTGCTCGCCGCGCGAGCGCGGAAGGTCGAAGATCGACAGCCCGTCGCGGGCGCAGTAGACGTAGACCTGCGTGTCGCGCAGGTGCGCGACGAGAGGGAAGTCGTACGCGGCGAGAAACTCGTCGAGCTCGCCGGCGGCGCGCGTGCGGGCGTCCACGCGCATCGCGACGAGCGCCACCGGCAGCCCGCCCTCGCGCACCGACTTGTGCTCGCCGATGGCGGCCAGGAAATCGGCGGTGGCCGCCATGTCGAACGTCGACGGCGATACCGGCACCACCATCGCATCGGCACGCCGCATGACCTCGCGCAGCGCGTCGCCGCGCGTCCCCGCCGCGCTGTCGACCACGAGCCAGCCGAGGCCCAGCTCCTTGATCTCCTTCCTGCCCACGTCGGCAGCAAACCCCGCGATCGAGGGAAACAGCGCCGGTCGCCGCGCGAGCCATTGCGTGGACGAGCGCTGCGGATCGGCGTCCTGCAGGCCCACGCGCTGCCGCTTGCCGGCGAGCCAGCCGGCGACGTTGGTGGCGAGCGTCGTCTTGCCGCTGCCGCCCTTGGGGTTCGCCACGAGAATGGTCTGCACGAATCGTCTCCCTTCGTCCGCGATGTCCGCTTGTCGTTCGAAGCTTTGCCTTAGCGCGCCAGCAGCGCGAAGAGTGCCGTCAGCGTGTCGGCGCCGAGCCGCTTGCTGCGCGCCGCGCTCCAGCCCCGCTCGGGGTCCGGCAGGTTGGCGTTGTCCTTGAAGGGCATCTCGAGCGTGAGCGCCAGGCCGCCGTAAGTATGGCCCACCCACTTCGATGCGATGGTGAGGTTCACCTTCGTCTCCTTGTTCGAAGGATAGCCGTGCTCCATCTGGAAATCGGGATTGGCCGCGCGCAGCGCCTCGCGGAAGTCGCGCTCGACGCGCGCCATCTGCGGCGTATAGCTCGCGAGTCGCTCGTTGCCGTCGGTGAAGACATACGGCAACCCCTCGTCTCCATGCACGTCGAGGAAGGCGTCCACGCCCTTGTCCTGCATCGCGTTGCGCACGCACAGCACCTCGGGGCTGCGCTCGCGCGAGGGCGAGAGCCACTCGCGATTGAGATTGGCGCCGGCGGCATTGGTGCGCAGGTTGCCGCGCACGCTGCCGTCGGGATTCATGTTCGGCACGACGTGCAGCACGGCGCGCTCGAGCACGCTGCGCGCGACGGGATCGCCCGGATCGACGAGCCGCTCGAGCATCCCCTCGACGAACCATTCGGCCATCGTCTCGCCCGGATGCTGGCGGGCGATGACCCAGACGGCGCGCCGTCCGGCGCCCTCCTCGCCCACCGTCACGAGGCTCATGTCGCGGCCCTCGACGGTGGCGCCGAGATCGCTCACCCGCACGCGGGGCGAATGCTCCATGCGCCCGAGGAGATCGAGGTGCCGTTCCCACGAGTAGGGCTCGAAATAGGCGTAGTAGATGCTATCGCGCGCAGGCGTGTGCGCGATCGCGAGCTCGCGTCCGTCGAAGGTGGTGGGCACGCGGAACCACGCCTGGCGGTCATAGGAGGCCACGGCATGATAGCCGCGCCAGCCCTCGACGTAGGTGGCTTCACCCGCGTTGGCGAAGCGCAGGCGCACGGCGCGATCGCGCGCGCCCTGCAGGCGGAAGTGGAACCACTGGCGGATGTCGGCGTGCGAGTCGGCGCGCAGGCGCAGCTCGACGTCGGCGGGATCGCGCGCACGCACGACCTCGATCGCGCCGGAATCGAACTCGCACGAGATGCGGAGCGCGGCGGATTGCGTGTGCTTGCTTGTCATCGACACCTCGTACGGGACGAACGGCCCGTCACAAGGCGTGACGGCCGACGGAAGGCATCCGGATCGCCCTGCATGGCGGGAACCATGGCACGACGGTTGCATTCCGAGCAGGCATCCGGGCGCGACGATTCTCGCACGACGCCCGCAAGGCCAGGAGAGCACGATTCATGTATTACGAACCCGACACCGTGTGGGGTCGCACCATCGAAGGCGACGAGGAGATCTCGAAGCCGAAAAGCGGCCTGTCGCTCGTGCAGCGTCGCATGCTCGCCGATCTCGGCAAGCCGCGCACGTTCGCCGCGCTCGTCACGCGCTATGAAACAGATGCACCCAAGCTCGAGCGCGAGCTGATCCGCCTCGCCGAGGCGCGTCTCGTGGCCTTCCAGCGCCCGGGGTCGGACCAGCCGCGCACCGCACCGCGCATCGACCTGCCACTGGCGACCGCGTCCCGACCGCCGCCGGCCGCGCCGTGGAAGCCCGGCCCCATGGCCTATTTCATCGCGATCGGCCTGGGGTTTGCCGCGGTGATGCTCATCCTGCTCTGACGTCGGGCGCACCCCGGTCGGCTAGAATGACCGGCCATGGACGACGTCTCCCATCCCGCTTCCACGCCGGCGGGCGCGCCCACCGGAATGCTGCCCGGAGCCGCCGCCACGCGCCCCGCGCGCGACCCGCGCAAGGCGGAATTCGAAGCCAACAAGCTCACCAAGCGCCTGCAGCGCCAGGTGGGCGAGGCCATCGCCGACTTCTCGATGATCGAGGCCGGCGACCGGGTGATGGTGTGCCTGTCCGGCGGCAAGGACAGCTACGGCCTCCTCGACGTCCTGCTGGCGCTGCAGAAGCGCTCGCCGGTGCCGTTCACGCTGGTGGCCGTCAACCTCGACCAGAAGCAGCCGGGCTTTCCCGCCGACGTCCTCCCGCGCTACCTCGAAAGCCGCGGCGTCGACTTCCGCATCGCGGAGCAGGACACCTACAGCGTGGTGAAGCGCCTCGTGCCCGAAGGCGCCACGATGTGCTCGCTGTGCTCGCGGCTGCGCCGCGGCGTGCTCTATCGTGTGGCGGGCGAATTGGGCGCGACGAAGATCGCGCTCGGCCACCATCGCGACGATCTGCTGGCCACGTTCTTCCTCAACCTCTTCTTCGGCGGCAAGCTGAAGACGATGCCGCCCAAGCTCGTCTCCGACGACGGCAAGCACGTGGTGATCCGTCCGCTCGCCTACGTGCGCGAGCGCGACCTCGCGGCCTATGCCGAATTGAAGCAGTTCCCGCTCATCCCCTGCACGCTGTGCGGCTCGCAGGAGAACCTGCAGCGCAAGCAGGTGGCAGCGATGCTGCGCGAGTGGGAGAAGCAGCACACCGGCCGCATCGACTCGATCTTCCATGCGCTCGGCAAGGTGGAGCACACGCACCTGCTCGACCGCACGCTGCAGGATTTCGCGGCAGTACGCGCGACGGGGCGGCCGGAAGCGCAGGGCGACATCGCCTTCGACGTGGACGTCGCACTCGAGCGCGCCGCGGACCTCGCGGCCGGTCCTGCCATCCGGGTCGTCGACGCGCAGTCTTAAGGGCGCTTGCGCGTGCGCTTCCACGAGATCGCGCCACTGCGCGGCCAGGTGTTCGAGGCACGCGCGCCGGATCAGCCGGAAGGCGCAGGGCGCGACGACGTAGCCTCGATGGTGCCGCTCACGCTGGCGGAGGCGACCGAGCTTGCGGGTGCGCCCCGGTTCGAGTCGTTCTCGCTGCAGTGGGACGGACCACTCGCGCAGCCGCTGGCGCAGGCGACCTACCTCCTTGCGCATCCGCGCCTTGGCGAAATCGCGATCTTCATCGTGCCCATCGGCCGCGGGCCCGAGCATTTCCGCTACGAATCGATCTTCTGCGTGGAGCGGGACCCGGCATGAGGGAGCAGCTGTCGTTGCGGCCCGTCACCGCCGGCGACGCCCCCTTCCTGCAATCGGTGTTCCGCAGCACGCGTGACGCCGAGCTCGCGCTGCTGCCGATGGACGATACGCAGAAGGAGGCCTTCTGCGCGCTGCAGTTCGCCGCGCAGGATCGCAGCTACCGCAGTGCCTACCCGCAGGCCGAGCGAATGCTCGTGCTGCACGACGGCGTTCCCGTCGGACGGCTGTATCTCGCACGCGCGGACGACGCCCTGCTGGTGGTCGACATCTCGCTGCTTCCGGCGTGGCGCAACCGGGGTATCGGGACGACGCTCCTGCGCGACACCATCGCGCGGGCCGCGCGCGACGGACTGCCGACCCGACTGCAGGTGGCAAGCAGCAACCGGGCACGCAGCCTCTATGCGCGCCTGGGCTTCGAGCCGCTCACCGACCCGGCCGACCCGGGGATGTATCTGCAGTTGCGGCGGCCGCTGCGGGCCGCGACGGATCCGGCCTAGCCGAGCCGCACGCGGTTGAACACCGCCTCGAGAGCGCCCGCACCGTCCACCGGCGAGATCATCATCGCCATCCGGCCGAGCACGGGGTGATCCATCGTGGCGAGCCCCGATACGGGTGCTGCGCCACGCCTGACGGAAAAGCGCGCGCTGAAGCACCACTGCGCTGCCTGCGCAGGTGTGGCATAGCCGTGCGCGTGCGGCAACGGCACGAGCTCGTCGAGCACCAGCACGGCGTGGCGGCCTTGCGCATCGGTGACCGCGAAGTCGCTGCCGGCGTGCGGGGCGAACCACGATCGGGACAGCGGTGGAGGTGCTGCGGCCAGCACCGCGGCCGCGGGCGACAGGCCGGCGATGCCGGCCAGCGCGGAGGTACCGAGGAAACGACGACGTGATGTGGCCGACAAGTATTTCTCCCGGAGAATCCGCGGCGCGCCTCGGGCGCCACGGACAACGCGAAGTCTAGGAGCATCGCAGGGCCCGCGCAACGGAAGCCACGCGCGCAGCGCGCAAGCCGTGACGAAACCGGTACCGGACGTGTAACATCCGCAGCGCCGCCGGGTGCAAGCCGGACGTGTCCGCCGGGCGTGCATGGGGAGATCGCATGGCGCAACCGTACGTCGGGGAGATCCGGATTTTCGCGGGCAATTTCGCGCCCGCGGGCTGGATGCTGTGCGACGGCGCGGTGCTCCCGATCTCCCAGAACGAGGTGCTCTTCCAGTTGATCGGGACCACCTACGGCGGCGATGGCGCGGAGACCTTCGCCCTCCCCGACCTGCGCGGTCGCGTGCCTGTGCATCTGGGCGCCGGCCCCGGCCGCACTTTCCAGGTCGGCGATAACGGCGGTTTGGAGCACGTCACACTCACCGTCAACCAGCTCCCCACGCATGCGCACACACCCATGGCGGGCAGCAACGCGGACTCGACCCATCCGGCAGGCGCGACGTGGGGCATGGCCACGCAGGCACGCCCCTACGCCGCCGCGACGCCCGACGCGAACATGGGCGCGCAGGCGATCCAGGGCACCGGCGGCGGCCAGCCGCACGACAACCGGGCACCGTATCTCGGGATCCACTTCATCATCAGCCTCTTCGGCGTCTTTCCCTCGCAGAACTGATATCCCGATGACGGCGAAGACGCGCGCATGAGCACTCCCTACCTCGGCGAGATCCGGGTCGTGTCGTTCAACTTCGCTCCCAAGGGATGGGCGATGTGCAACGGCCAGATCCTGCCGATCAACCAGAACCAGGCGTTGTTCTCGCTTCTGGGCACGACCTTCGGCGGCAATGGCCAGACGAACTTCGCGCTGCCCGATCTGCAGGGACGCTCCCCGCTCCACATGGGCAACGGCTTCGTGCCCGGCCAGGCCGCGGGGGAGTATGCGCACACGCTGACGCTGGCCGAGATGCCGGTCCATATCCACCAGGCGATGGCCAATTCCGCCACCGGCACGCAAGTGTCGCCGGCGGGCAATGTGTGGGCAGGTGCCGTCTCGGGCGCCTACGCGACAGCGCCGGGCACGTCCATGAATGCTGCCGCGATCACGGTCGCGGGCGGATCACAGCCGCACGAGAACATGCAGCCCTTCCTCACGCTCAATTTCGTCATCGCGCTGCAGGGCAGCTTCCCTTCACCCAGCTGAACGCCGCCGCCAACCGACGCCATGGCCGACCAGTTCGTCGCCGAGATCCGGATCTTCGCGGGCAATTTCGCGCCCAACGGCTGGGCGCTGTGCAATGGCCAGCTGCTGCCGATCTCCCAGAACACCGCGCTCTTCTCGCTGCTCGGCACGACCTATGGCGGTGATGGGAAATCGACCTTCGCCTTGCCCAACCTCCAGGGCCGGATACCCTTGCATCCTGGCCAGGGACCAGGTCTGTCGCTCTATGACCTGGGGGAGACGGGGGGCTCGACCTCCGTCACCCTCCTCGCCACCGAGATGCCGCAGCACACGCACACGGCGCGCGCGTTGTCGCAGCCGGGCGCACCACCTCTGGCCTCCGCCGCCAACGCCGTGTGGGCGGCGTCCGCCGCGCGCCCGTATGCGGCGAGCGGTGCGAACGTGCCGATGCAGGCGCAGGCGCTGGCCATGGCGGGCGGTAGCCAGCCGCACAACAACATGCCGCCGTACCTCACGCTGACGTTCATCATCGCGCTGCAGGGCATCTTCCCGCCTCGCCCTTGACGCGCGCGATGACACCGCTGCGACGTCTCCTTGCCTGCGCTTGCCTTGCCTGGGCCGCCGTGGGGGTCATGGCCGCGCCGGTCCCGGTCGTGGCCAGGAACCAGGCACCGGCCGCCACCGCCCGGGCGCTCCTCGAGCGCGCGCCGGTCCGCTTCATCGAGAACGCAGGCCAGGTCGCGGGATCCGCCTCGTTCGTGGTGCCCGGTACCGACAAGCACGTGGCCTTCGCGCGCGACGGCGTCACGTTCCTGCTCGCCCCGTCCGCTTCGACCGCGGCGCTGCAGCACGTCGCGCTGGCGCCCGCGGCGGGCCAGCCGACACGCGTGCGCCTCGAGTTCGTCGACGCCAACCGGCAGGTGCATCCGGTCGGCGAGGCGCTCGCCCCCACGACCTTCAATTACCTGCGCGGCGAGGCGTCGTCCTGGAGGACGAACGTGCGCACGTTCGAGCGCGTGGTCTACCCGGAGCTGTGGCCCGGTATCGACCTCGTGTATCGCGGTGCGCGCGACGGCATCAAGTACAGCTTCATCGTGCGTCCGGGGGCGGACCCGTCGCGCATCCGGCTCGCCTACGCGGGAGCGGACGCCGTCACGCTCGACGCGGGCGGGGGCCTCGCGGTCAGCACGGCATCCGGCGCCTTCGGCGATGCGGCGCCCGTCTCGTTCCAGGGCGACGGCGCCGGCACGACAACCGTCGACACCCGTTTCGTGCTCGGCTCGCGAGAGTCGGGCCGGACCGAATTCGGCTTCGCCCTCGGCGACTACGACACCACGCGCGAGCTCGTGATCGATCCTGCCGTGAACGTGATGGTGGGCTTCCTCGGCGCCGGCGGTCTCGACGAGGTCAACGGCATCGCCTCGGATGCGGGAGGCAACATCTACGTGGCCGGCGCCACGCTGTCGGCCACGGCGCTCGCGTCGGGTGGCGCCTTCCAGACGACGCCCGGCGGCGCGACGGATGCCTTCGTGGCGAAGCTCGATCCCACCGGCGCCGTGCTCTACGTCACGTATCTCGGCGGCAGCAACGACGATGTCGCCAACGGCATCGCGGTCGATCCGCTCGGCAACGCCTACGTCACGGGCTACACGCATTCGGCCGACTTCCCGCACGACGCCGGCGTGGGCGACGGGCATTTCCGGCGCACGCACAATGCCGCCGACGGCAACGGCACCGGCAACGGCAGCGACGCCTTCGTCACCAAGCTCGCGGCCGACGGTGCGTCGATCGTGTACTCGGGCTTCATCGGCGGCAGCGGCGAGGACGTCGCGCATGCCATCGCCCTCGACGCCACCGGCGCGGCCTACATCGCCGGCTCCACCAGCGCGCCCACCTGCACCAGCAGCGATTTCCCCGCGACCGTGGGCCCGGTCACGAGCTACACGCCGAGCGCCGCACCGCTTTGCATGGACGCCTTCGCCGGCAAGATCAAGGTCGACGGCAGTGGCGTGGATTACCTCGGCTTCATCGGCGGCAGCGGCGGCACGGAGAGCGGCCACGCGATCGCGGTCGATCCCACGACCGGCGAAGCGTTCGTCGCCGGCGAGACGGACTCCCCCACGGGCGGCGGCTTCCCTGCCACGGCCGGAAGCTTCGGCACCACCACCGGGGACGGGCTCGCGCACGCCTTCCTCGTCAAGATCACCGCGGATGGCACCGGCTTCGTATATGCAGGAGTGCTCGCCGGCGATGGCCAGGACCGCGCGCTCGCGCTCGCCCTCGACACCGCCGGCAATGCCTACCTCGCCGGTGACACGCAGTCCACCGGCCTCGCGACCGCAGGGGCTGCGCAAACGGTCAACAGCGGAGCCGGCGATCCCTTCGCCAGCAAGATCGACACCGCCGGCGCGGCGATCGTCTACACCACCTACCTCGGCGGCAACCAGGCCGATGCCGCGAAGGGCATCGTGGTCGATGCGGCGGGAAGCGCCACGATCACGGGCTTCACGCCGCTGCTGTCGCAAACGGTGGCCACACCGGGCCTCGACACCACGCCCAACGGTGCCAACGATGCCTTCCTGATCGCGCTCGACGCCGCCGGGACGGCCAAGGTCTTCGCGGGCTACCTGGGCGGTACGGGCGGCGACGTCGGCAACGCGCTCGCCGGCAGCGCGGATGGCAAGTACTACCTCGCGGGCACTTCAGCCTCGGGCGACGGCTCGTTCCCCGTCACCGGCGTCCCCGCGAACGGCGCGTTCAGCCAGACGTACCAAGGTGCGGGCGACGGCTTCGTCGCGGTCATCGGCGAGCATGGGCCGGTGACGCATTTCGGCATCACCGCGGCGCCCTCCGCCATCGGTGCCGGCGGCAGCGTGGGCCTCGTGGTGACGGCGCTCGATTCGTCCGACACGGTCGTGCCCGATTACGTCGGCACCATCCATTTCACCAGCAGCGACGGCCTCGCCACGCTGCCGTCCGACTACACGTTCGTGGCAGGCGATGCGGGCACGCATACCTTCCCGGCCGCAGCCACGCTGCGCACCGCGGGCGCACAGACGATCGCGGCCACCGACACGGGCAATGCCTCCATCACGGGCACGAGCAATCCCGTCGCGGTGAGCAGCGGCGGCGTGGTTCGCCTGGTCGTGGTGGCACCGCCCACGGCCACGCCGGGAGCGCCGTTCGACGTCACCGTCACGGCGCAGGACGCCTTCGGCAACACGGTCACGGGCTACACCGGCACGGTGCATTTCACGAGCACCGACGCCAGCGCCACGCTGCCCGCGGATGCCGCGCTCGTGAGCGGCACGGGCTCGTTCAGCGCCACGCTGCGCACGGCGGGCACGCACACGATCACCGGTACCGATACGCTGGTCCCGGGCCTGGCCGGCACCAGCGACGGCATCGCGGTGGCCGCAGGTGCTGCGACCCGCCTCGCCGTGGCCGCGCCGGCCTCGGCTACGAGCGGCAGCGCCTTCGACCTCACCGTCACCGCGCTCGATGCCTTCGACAACACGGCCACGACCTATGCGGGAACGGTGCACTTCACGAGCAGCGACGGCACCGCCACGCTGCCCGCGGATGCCGTGCTGGCCAACGGTACGGGCACCTTCAGCGCCACGCTCCGCACGCCCGGCGCCCAGGCGCTGACGGCCGCGGACACCGTGGCACCGAGCATCACGGGCACGGCGAACGTCACGGTCGCCGCCGGCCCCGCCACGCGCTTTGCGGTGGTCGCGCCCGGCAGCGCCACGGCAGGGGCGGCGTTCGCCTTCACCGTCACCGCGCGCGACGCGCTCGACAACACGGTCACGGGCTACACCGGGACCGTGCACTTCACGAGCACCGACGCCGGCGCGCTGTTGCCCGCCAATGCGACGCTCGTCAACGGCGTGGGAACGTTCGATGCGACGCTCGTCACCGCCGGGACGCAGACGCTCACCGCGACCGATACGGTGAATGCCGCGATCACGGGGACCAGCAACGCTATCGCCGTGAGCGCCGGCGCCGCCGCGCGCTTGGCCGTGGCGGCGCCGGCCACCGCCGTGTCGGGCACCCCGTTCGCCTTCACCGTCACGGCGCGCGACGCCTTCGACAATCCGGTCACGGGCTACGCCGGCACCGCGCATTTCACGAGCACCGATCCCGCCGCCGTGCTGCCGGCGAATGCTCCGCTCGTCAACGGCGCCGGCACGTTCGACGCCACGTTCGTCACGGCGGGGATCCGCACGATCACCGCCACCGACACCATCACCGCGTCGATCACCGGCACCAGCGGCGGCATCGCCGTCGCCTCCGGCGCGCCGGCCACCATCATCACCACGGCGGGGACGCCGCAGGACGCGCGCGCGCTCGCGGCCTACGCCACGCCGTTGCAGGTGACTGTGCGCGATGGCTCGGGAAATCCGGTCGCGGGGGCGAGCGTCACGTTCACCGCGCCCGCGAGCGGCGCCTCCGTCACGCCGGTGACGGCGAATGCGCTCACCGACGCCGCGGGCATCGCCACGGCGCCCGCATTGACCGCCAACGGCGTGGTGGGCGCCTTCACCGTGACGGCGACGGTCGCGGGCGTGGCGACGCCGGCGAGCTTCGCGCTCACCAACAGCGCGTGGCTCGTCTACACCGGATCCACGGCCACGGGAACGGGCATCGCCACGGCCACGCTGTCCGGCGGTGGACCGTCATGCACGTATGCGAATGCGGCGTTCGTGGGCCTGCCGGTGCCGGCGCCCGCCGACACGTCGTTCCCGGACGGGCTCTTCGACTTCACCGCCACCGGCTGCGACGGTCCGGTGACGCTCACCGTCGTGTTCCCGACGGCGTTCAACCTGCAGACGCGCTACTGGAAGTACGGTCCGGTCCCGCCCGGCCCGCCGCCGAAGCCGTCGCAGTGGTACACGCTGGGCGCCGGCAACGGACTCACGCTGGCGGGCCACACGGCCACGTTCACCATCGCCGACGGCGGCTTGGGTGACGACGACCTCACGGTGAACGGCACGATCGTGGACCAGGGCGGGCCGGGAAGCCCCGGCGCGACGCCTGCGGCCATCATGCCGATCCCGACGCTCTCCGACTTCGCCACGGCCCTGCTCGCGCTGTTGCTGCTCCTGGCGGGCGGCACGAGGCTCGCGCGGCGGCGCGGCGGGCGCTGACGCTTGCGCTACTTCACCGTGTTCTGGTCCTGCCCGAAGAGCACCTTGCGCTCGTCCTCGGTGCGGATCCCGCCCGCGCCCGGATTGATCGACTGCACGAGCGCATAGGCGCGCGCCACCGCCGGCCGCGCCTTGATGGCGGCGAGCCAGCGCTTCAGATGCGGGAAGTCCTCGACGTCGTGGCCCTGCCGCGCCGGCTGCACCCACGGATAGCACGCCATGTCGGCGATGCTGTAGTCGCCGCCGAGGAACTCGCGGTCGGCAAGGCGCTTGTCCATCACGCGGAACAGGCGCCCCGTCTCCTTCACGTAGCGCTCGATCGCATAGGGGATCTTCTCCGGCGCGTAGAGCGCGAAGTGATGGTTCTGCCCCGCCATCGGCCCCAGGCCCCCCATCTGCCAGAACAGCCATTGCGATACTTCACAGCGGCCGCGCAGGTCGGTGGGATGGAAGCGCCCGGTCTTGTCTGCGAGGTAGAGGAGGATCGCGCCCGATTCCATGAGCGACAGCGGGCCGCCGCCGTCGGGTGGTGCGTGATCCACGATCGCGGGGATGCGGTTGTTGGGCGAGATCGCGAGGAAGTCGGGCGCGAACTGCTCGCCCTTGCCGATGTTGATCGGCTTGACCGTGTAAGGCAGACCCGCCTCCTCGAGGAAGATCGTGATCTTGTGTCCGTTGGGGGTGGTCCAGTAGTAGAGGTCGATCATGGTGTAAGGGTGCGCTGATGACGAGGGTTCGTATCGCATCATACTGACTCGCCCCTGCTGTCCTCCCTGCTAGGTATCCAGCAGCGAGAGTTTCTTCAACCCCCGCAGTCCGGTTGGCATCGGCTCGTCGGGATAGAGTTGAGGCCAGGTGGTGGTCGCGACCTCCGCCACGTAGACATCGCCACGCGAGTCCACCGCCAAGCCATGCGGAGCCACGAACTGGCCCGGACCCACGCCTGCTCCTTGCGTGCCGATTCTCCCCAGCAGGGTCCCGTGCGCGTCGAGCACGCTGAGCCTGGGGCCTAGGTTCGGCACGCGCCGGCTGACCGGCAAGGTGGGGCCGATCTCTCCGACCAGGAAAGTCGAAGACGCCCCCCCCATCATGCATAGCGCGCAAGGCCGGTGCACATGCGCCCACTCGGCTTCGTAGCGGCCGTTGCCGTCGAATACCTGGATCCGGTGGTTCTCGCGATCGGCCACGTACACCCATCCGTCACGATCGGCACAAACGTTGTGGACGATATTGAACTCGCCTGGCCCGATGCCCGGTGTGCCCCATGAAAACAGCAGGCGTCCATCTGGCGCATATTTGTGGACACGCGCATTGCCGTATCCGTCCGCGACATAGATTTCGCCAGTGGGAGACAACGCCGTATGCGTGCAGCGATGGAAGGGGTCACCGCTCATGTACGGCGCAGGCTCGCCGGCCAAGCCGAGCTCGAGCTCCACTTTCCCCTCGAGCGTGCACTTGCGCACGGTATGGTCGCCGTCGTCCGTGCAATACAACCGATCGTCGGCGCCGAGATGCAGTCCATGGGGACGCTTGAACACGCCCTCACCCCATGAGCGCAGGAAGCGTCCCTCGCGATCGAGCACCACCATGGGATGCGGACCGCGGTTGAAGACGTAGACGAAGTCGTTCCGATCGACGGCCACGGCGGCGACATCGCCGATGTCCCATTCGTCCGGGATGTCGCCCCATGCCGCATCCATCCGGTACCTGAATGGACCTTCGCCGACGACAATCTCTTCCGTCATGGTGCCCTCACTGCTTCGGTCGCGCCACTATTCCGCCTTGATCCCGGCGTCCTTGATGACTTTGCTCCACAAGGCGATCTCGCGCGCGAGCAGCTTGCGCAGGTCATCCGGTGTTCCCGATTGGGGTTCGGCGCCCTGCGCAAGCAGGGGATCGGCGACGTCCTTCATCTTCATCACACCCGCCATTTCGGCATTGAGCCTGGCGATGATCGGCTGCGGTGTACCGGCCGGAGCGAATACGCCGAACCAGCCGATCACGTTGAACCCGGGCGAGCCGGACTCGGCTACCGTGGGCAATTCGGGCACGGCCGGCGACCGCGTCTCGCCGGTCACCGCGAGGCCCTTGACCGTGCCGCGCTTGATCTGGGGCGCCATCAGCAGCACGTTGTCGATCGCCACGTCGAGCCGCCCTCCGAGCAGATCCGGCAGCATGGTGCCGCTTCCCTTGTACGGCACGTAAAGCATGTCGATACCGTAGTTCCGCTTCATGAGCTCACCGGACAGATGCTGCTGCGCCCCGATGGTGCCGCCGGAATACGAGAGCTTGCCCGGATTGGCCTTGGCATAGGCAATGAGCTCGCTGAACGACTTCACCGGCAACGAAGGGTTCGTCACGACGACGTAAGGTGTGGTGAGCACCCACGCGATGGGTTCGAAGTCCTTGATCGGATCGAACGTGATGCTGGGATAGAGACTTTGCACCGTGGAAAGCGTGCCCGTCGCCATCACCAGCGTATAGCCATCGGGCGCCGAACGAGCGGCCATTTCATAGCCCACGATCCCAGCATTGCTGGGGCGGTTGTCGACCACGACCTGCTGCCCCAGGCGATCACTGAGGTGCTTGGCCAGATTGCGCGCCACGTTGTCAGCGGTGCCACCCGCGGGCGCCACTACGATGAGCTTGACGGGCTTGCTGGGATAGTCCTGGGCCAGTGCCGATGGCGCCAATGCGCCGAACGCGAGCGCCGAGCACAACATGCGAACCCAAGCAGCGATGCCGATTGTCTTCATCAAATCCTCCTGGTTGTTTGCGGCTTGACGTGCTTGCGCACGTGCGCCGCAAGTTGTGAATGAACGCCCATGCTTCGCAAATCAGGTGCGTACGGCGCGGAGCACTTCGGCGCCAGCCAGCCGCGCCATTCGAAGATCGCTTTGCACGCTCACGAAGCGGAAACCCTGCGCGAGTCGCGTGCGCGCCTGCTCGGTGCCGAACACCTGGATGCCTGCGATGCGCCCCGTGGCCTTCGTAGCCTCGACGATGGCCCCGATGGCGTCCTCCACGTCCGCTGGCAACGATGCAAGCTCCGACGAGTGTCCTAGCGAGATGGAAAGGTCGTTGGGTCCGATGAAGCATCCGTCGATGCCGGGAACGGCCAAGATGTCCGCCGCATTGCGCAACCCGTCGGCGGTCTCGAGCATGGCCATCACCAGCAACTGGTCGTGCGCATTGGCAAAGTAGTCCGGGCCGCCATAGAGCGTGCCGCGCACGGGCCCCCAGCTGCGGCGGCCCGCGGGTGCATAGCGCACCGACTGCATCAGCCTTTGCGCATCGGCCTTGGAGTCCACCATCGGCACCACGATGCCGTAGGCGCCGAGGTCCAGCGCGCGCTGGATGTAGACGGCTTCGTTGGCTGGCACGCGCACCATCGGGACGGCAGGCGTGGCGCTGATGGCCTGCAACATCCCCTGCAGGTTGGCCATCTCGTTCTCGCCGTGCTGCAGATCGACCACGAGGAAGTCATAACCGCAATGGCCAAGCGCTTCGGCCATGAGCGGGCTGGCGGTCGTACAGAGCGTGCCGAGCGCGGACTCGTCGCTGCGAAGCATTGCCTTGACGCGGTTTGGTCTCATTGAAAGCTCCCTCGGGAGTGCGTGTCAGCAGACGCGCATCGAAGTTGCGATCGACCCGCGCGTTCCAGGACTGCGAATACCTCGGGATTGATCGTGTACGGGCACCGCTCTCCACGGAGCACCTGCAATGCGTTCTGAACTGCCATCAGGGCAGTGCTGGCACCGGCCTCCCGGGTTCCTCCGATGTGGGGCGTGGCGACAACCATCGGCAACGCCAACAGGGGACTGCCCGTGGGTGGTTCGTTCGCGAACACGTCCAGCGCCGCGCCCCCCAGTCGTTGCTCAACCAGGCTCGCATGCAGCGCGGCCTCGTCAACGAGCGAGCCGCGCGCGGTATTGATGAGATAGGCCGTTGACTTCATACGGCGCAGTTGCGCTGCGCCGATGATCGGCGGATCACCGGGGATTGCGGGCGCATGCAGCGACAGGAAGTCGGATCGCGCCAACACTTCATCCAGTGGAGCGAGGTGTACGCAGTGCGCGGCCGCAAAAGCGTGATCTGGCCTGGAATCGTGCGCCACGATCGCCATGTCCATCGCGCGTCCGCGGACGGCGAGAGCCTTCCCGATGCGACCAAGCCCCACGATGCCGAGAGTCTTGCCCGCAAGCTCGCTGCCGGGCTGACGCCTCCACTCACCCGCCAGCAACTCGTCGCGCATTTGCGGGATGCGCCTGGCAACGCTGATCATCAAGCCCAAGGCAAGCTCGGCCACGGCGATGTGGTTGGTCCCGGGAGTGGTCGTGACGACAACGCCGCCGCGGGTCGCGGCAGCGAGGTCGATGGCGTCGTATCCCACGCCGTGGCGGGAAATCACCTTGAGTCGGGGCGCGGCGCTCAACACCGAGGCATCGATCGTCTCGCCGCCGGCGATGATGGCATCGATGTCGCGCACGAGCGGGATCATTTCCGCCGCCGTGAGTGGACGATCGATGTCGCTATGGGAAATTCGGCACCCCGCTTCGCGCAGCAGTTCAGTATGACGGCCGGGATTGCGCACGACCGGGGGAAACGTGATGAGTACATTCATGGCCGCGACATGGGTACCGGCGGAGTCACACCGAATCGGTCGCCGATCGAGGCCAGATCCGCGCACACGACGGCCGGGAGCGGTATCCCGAGCTCGCCGCGCTCCTTTCGCGAGCGACGCGATGACTCACCGGGGATGCGCACTCGGTCGTGGCCCGCGGCGGGAGCCACTTTGCGCGCAGCACTCAGGCAGTCCTCCACCATTGCGCGATAGAGCTCGAGTCCGCCAAAGACTTCGGGATCGATGGCCATCAGGAATACTCCGGCGACACGGCCCTTGGCGTTGGCCTCGCCGGCAACGGGCGCACCGGCCATCGTGGGATCGGGATCACCGATCATGGCAAGCCCCCCGAGCAGCGCAGACGCGAGTCCGAGGCCGTAGCCTTTGTGCCCCGCGAGGTCTCCACCGAGCGGTAACACAGCGCCGCCCTCGTAATAGTCCGCAGGGTCGGTGCTCGCGCGACCCTCGCGATCGATGATGTATCCCGGCGGCAACGACGTGCCCTCGGCCTTGGCCTGATGCACCTTGCCCACCGCGATACCGGCCATGGAACCATCGAAGACCATCGGGTCTCCGACGGCAGGAACGCCAATCGACCACACGTTGGCGCCGAAGAACCGTTCCCGACCACCGTGAATCACGACGCCACCCACTCCGGGTCCGGCCATTCCCACCGTCAGCAGGAGGACGAGGCCATGATGGGCACAGCGCTCGGTGAAGTCACCGAGCCTCCCGACGTGCGTGGAGTGGCGAACAGCGGCGACCGCCACGCCATGTCGATGTGCACGTTCGCTCGCCTGCTCGAGCGCGAATGCAGTGGCGAAGTGACCGAAGCCTCGTTGCGCATCCACGACGAGCGAAGTGGAGCTTTCCCGGGCAACGACCGGGCGCATGGCGGGGACCAGATCTCCCCTGTCGGCTTGTCCCGCGTATTGCGCGATGCGAAGGACACCGTGCGAATCGTGGCCAGCCAGGTTGGCGCGAACGAGATGGCCCGCCACTTCCTGCGCCACATCGGACGGTGTTCCCATCGCCAGGAAGACCTTGAATGCGAAGGCCTCCAGATCCGGCGCCGCGTAGTGGCTAGACATGGATTTCCTTGTTTGTCGACACCGGAAGATCGAGGTCGACGAGCATTTGGCGTGTCAGCGCGGCCGCGGCGCGCTTCGCTGCATGCGGCTTCCCCCGCACGATCGAATCGATCAGCTCGTTGATGATGGGCTCCGTGCCCGCGCCCGCCGTCTTCTGCATCGACCGATAGACATAGATTCGCGACTTCAGCATCGTGCTGCGCCACACCTGGGTGATGAAGGGATTGGCGGCAACGGTCATGACCCAATCGGTGGTGTCACCGGTGACCGCGGGAACCCGACCCGCACGCGCCTCGCTGAACTTGCTCGCAAGGGCCTTGCGCAGGAAATCCGCGCTGACCGCGGTGTCGGGGCCGCTGTTGCGCGCCGCCAGGGCGGCGGCGCGCTCCAGCAATGCACCGCGCAGCTCGAAGAGATCGGTGATGTCTCGTTCGTCCAGGTCGATGACGCGCACGCCCTGCCACGGGGAGCGAACCGCCAGGCCATCCGCCACCAATCGTTGGAGGGCCTCTCGAATGGGCCCGTTCGAGCAACCGAATTCCTCCTGAAGCGATGCCTCCCGAATTCGCTCACCGACAGGATAGGTGCCATCGATGATGCGTTCGGTAAGAATGCCGGCGATCCAGCTAACACGCGAGAAGCGGTCGGGCTCGAGTGCCGATGCAGCGCCGTTGAATCCGGACTCCGGCTGGCGCGCGGCGACTGCCGCCGCTCGGGGCTTGCGAGCTGCGCTCATGTTCACTTCCGACCGTCGCTGATGCGGACGACGGCATCGTCGCGGCGCGCGAGGTCCGGCAGGAGCTCAATGCCAAGGCCCGGTCCTTCCGGCGGCAACAGGAATCCCTTCTCGACCGAGGGCACATGGGTGACGAGATCGCGATAGAAGCCATGAAGGAACGCGCGCACCACTTCCTGGATCAACGTATTGGGCATATGGAAGGCAAGGTGGATCGACGCCATGAGGATCACCGGGCCGACGCAATCGTGAGCTGCGACCGGACGCTTGAAGCTATCGGCCATGGCTGCGATCTTGCGTGCCTCGGTGATACCGCCGCACCAGCCCACATCGAACATGGCGTAGTCGACGGCCTGGGCTTCGAGCATCTGCCGGAACGGAGTCCGCGTGCCCACCGTTTCGCTGCCCATGACGGCCACGCCTGCCAGGTCGCCGAACCGGCGCAATGTCGCCGGATCGTCCATCCTGATCGGATCCTCCACCCAGAACGGGGCGAACTCCCGGACTGCGCTCGCGATACGCACGGCGGCCGGCAGCGTCCAGAGCGAATGCATCTCGCACATGATCTCCATGCGCTCGCCCACCGCATCGCGGATCTTCTCGAACGCGTGCACGCCCGCGCGAAGATCCTGCGCCGAAATGAACGTGTTCCCGCCCGCCGTCGCGAAGCGGTCGAAGGGCCAGATCTTCATGGCGGCATACCCCTCGTCGAGGAGATCTACCGCAAGCCCCGCAGGATCGGTGTTCCACGCCGTGAGATCGTCATAGCGACCGGCCGGTGCCGTGACCTCCGCGCCGGACAACTCGCGTCGCCAAAGCGCAAAGGCGTTGTAATCGTTGCTTGCACAGGTGTTGTAGACACGAACCCGATCGTGGCAGCGACCGCCGAGTGCCTGCCACACGGGCATGCCGTAGTGCTTGCCGAAGATATCCCAGAGCGCCACATCTAGCGCTGAGGCCCCGCGGATCTCGGCTCCGGTGCTCGAGAATCCGCAGATCGGTTGCAGCAGGTGCGCACCGTGCCTTTCGATCTGCAGTGGATCCTTCCCCAGCAGATAGGGTGCAGCCAGCTGGTGGATGTGCCCCACCACCGCGTCGGAGATCTTGCACGTCTCACCCAGACCGATGATGCCGTCACTCGTGTGAACCTGCACCCATAGGTGATTGGGGAGCGAGCGAAGCTGGATGGTTTCGACCGCTGTGATCTTCAAGGTTGGATGTCCACTGGTCGGCTGACGGAATCGTCGCGAGCCACGTATAGTTAATCATTAATGATTACCGCAGGTCAAGCTTGCTCGCATCCGTTGGGAGGTCCAGTAGTAGACGTCGATCATGTGTGCGCGTTGGCCGTGTGCGATGCACAAGCGGCGGTGATACGCAACGTCCTCCGGCCGGGGTCCATCATCCGGCGTCTTCCCGGTCGAACGGTACTTGCGTACTCTGTATTTTAGAGTACTCTATATCTATCCGACCGGAGGCCCGCGATGACCCAGCACGAGCAGCTCCAGCACGACCTCGACTACGTCGCCGCCGCCGTGCGCCGGGGCGAGCAGCCGGTGGGCTCGCCCTCGGTCTATTTCCTCTGGGCGCTGCTCGTCCTCGTGGGCTTCGCCCTCCCCGACCTGCGTCCTCGGGCGGCCTGGATCTACTGGCTCGTGGCCGGCATCGGCGGGGGTGTGCTCAGCATGTGGCTCGGCGCGCGCGACGCCCGCCGCAGCGGCGTGCGGGACGCGGCACTCGGCCGCCGCTACGGCTATCACTGGCTGGTCGCCGGCCTGGGCTTCCTGCTGTGCGGGCTGTCGATGGCGCTGGGCCGGATCGATCCCATCATCGCCGGCGCCGATTTCCTGCTCGTGGCGGGCCTCGCCTACGCCTTCGCCGGCGTACATCTCGATCGCCCGTTCCTGTGGAGCGGCCTGCTCATGCTCGCGGCGTACGCCGTGCTCGTCGTGTTCGCGCCGCCTTACATGTGGACCCTCACCGGCATCGTGATCGCGCTGTCGCTCCTGTGGGCCGGACTCTGCGCACAACGCGCGCGCAGGGCCTGAAGCGTCCCTGCGGTGAAGGTACTGGCAAGCCTCGATACCGCCTTCGAGCACCGGGCACGTCTGGCGATCGCGGTCTTGCTGGCCCGGCACGGTGAAATGAGCTTCGCGGCTTTCAAGCAGCAACTGCAACTGACCGACGGCAACCTCGGGGCGCAACTGCGCCGCCTCGAGGACGACGGCTACGTCGCGCTGCGCCGCGACTTCGTCGACCGCCGGCCGGTGACCTGGTACGCCCTGACCAAGGCGGGCCGCAAGGCCCTCGATGCCCACATCAAGGCGTTGCAGGCGCTGATCGCTGGCGTGCGCTGAACGCCCCGCCCCCACTCCTCCGAGAATGACTCCATGAAAACCTTCCGCAGGCTCGCCTTCACGATGCTGCCGTGGCTGTGCGCGGCCGCCTTCGCCCAGCCGATGCCCGACCCCGCTGCGGCCCTCGCCGCGCAGCGGCATGCCTTTGCGCCGCTCTCCTTCATGGACGGCGAATGGCGCGGCGAAGCGCGCACCACCGGCATGGACGGCAGCGTGCACGTCGTCACCCAGACCGAGCGCATCGGCCCGCTCCTCGACGGCACGATCAAGCTGATCGAGGGCCGGGGCTACGACGCCGACGGCAGCACGCGCTTCAACGCGTTCGCCGTGCTGTCCTACGACGTGGCGGAGAAGCGGTTCCGCTTCCGATCGCACGCGATGGGCCGCGCCGGCGACTTCGCGTTCGAGCCGCGCGCCGATGGCTTCGTGTGGACGATCCCGGCCGGATCCATGGACATCCGCTACACCGCCACGATCAAGGGCGGCACCTGGCACGAGATCGGCGAGCGCGTGCTCCAAGGCAAGCCGCCGGTGAAGTTCTTCGAGATGACGCTCCACCGCCTGGGTGACAGCGCGTGGCCCGCGGCGGGCGCGGTGCCGCTGCGCTGACAGGCCGGCGCCCGCGCTTCAGGGAGCGGGCTTGGGCAGCGTCTCCACCAGCGCCATCTCGTCGCGCACCGTGGCGATGGTCTCGTCGATGGTCAACGCCGCGGGCGTGGCCCCGGCCTTGTTGAGCATCGCGGCGAACTCCGGATCCTTCTGCGCCGCATTGATCGCCGCATTCATCTTGCGCCGGACGTCCGCGGGCAGTCCGGGCGGACCGAAGATCGCCCACCACGTCTGCGCCTTCTCCATGTTGGGCACGCCGGCCTCGGCCATCGTGGGCGCCTCGAGCGACTCGGGCGGATAGTTGTTGTCGGTGTAGGCGAGAAGGCGCAGCTGGCCCGCCTCGATCGCGCCCCGCGTGCTCGCGGTGGTAGCGAAGTAGACGTGCAGACGCCCGCCGATCAAGTCGATCATCGCATCGGCCGCGCTCTTGTAGTTGACGCCCGTGAGCTTCCTGCACGGTCTTCACCGGCAGACTCGCATTGACCACCATCGCATCGGGCGAGCGCGCCATGAGCGCGATGGGAGCCAGGTCCTTCAGCGGATCGAGGTCCACCTTGAGGATCGGCTTGAAGCCCGCGATGCTGCTCGGCATCTCGCTTGCGATGCGAGGCAGTATCCGGCCGCCCACAGGGGCATACAAGCACGCGCGCAACCCCGCATGGGCTTGTTTCGCGAGATGAAACTGGACCCGCGCGCAGGTGGTGCGCAGGTGGTGCGCAGGCGTCCCGCTCGCCGCGCGTGCGAAACTGGCGGCGCCTCACGCACGGACTTCGTGATGAATCGCACTGCACCATCGATCCCCGCCCGCGAGGCGCGGCACAGCATCGTCTACCGCAACGAGCGCGAGTTCTGCGGGTGGCCCTTCGTCTCGGGCTTCTGGACCAATGCGCGCGGACATCATCTCGTGGCGTTCCAGCGCAAGCCCGCGGCGTACACCGATCCCGCAGACGTGCACCACGACGAGGTGGCGAAGGTGGGTCCGAAGATCGTGCTCGCCCGCTCGCGCGACAACGGGCAGCACTGGTCGTTGGAGCCCGGGTTCCTCTACGACCTCTCTGCCGATCCCGAGGCGCTCTTCGCCAGCACCGCGCGCGACTCGACTGGGGCGCACCCGGCAACCTCGTACGCATGCGCGACGGCCGCATCGTGTGCGTGTACGGCTATCGTTTGCCGCCCTTCGGCGTGCGCGCCCGCGTGAGTGACGACGACGGCCGTACGTGGG
>CAZUGY010000051.1:15401-24635 GCA_964620265.1 uncultured Alcaligenaceae bacterium | reverse complement strand
AGCAGCTCGCGGATCTTCGCAAGCTCCTCCGGAATCATCGCGGCGACCATGGGCTTGCCGATCTTGCGCCCGTCATCGAGCACGCCCTTGGGCGAGCGCATCCACTGCCACACCTGCGAGCGCGAGATCTCGGCGGTGGCGGCATCTTCCATGAGGTTGTAGATCGGCACCGCGCCCTGCCCCGCGAGCCAGGCGCCGATGTACTGGATCGCCACGTTGATGTTGAGCCGCAGGCCGCGCTCGGTGATGGGCGTTTCCGGCTCGAACCGCACGAGGTCGGCGGCGGTGACCTTCACGTCGTCGCGCTTCTTCGTGGCGATCTGGTTGGGCGTGGGCATCAGCCGGTCGAAGGCCTCGAGCGCCACGGGCACCAGCGCCGGGTGCGCGACCCACGTGCCATCGTGACCGTAGTTCGCCTCGCGCTCCTTGTCGATGCGCACCTTGGCAAACGCTTCGGCGTTCGCGGCTTCGTCGTTCTTGACCGGGATCTGCGCTGCCATGCCGCCCATCGCGTGGATGTTGCGGCGATGGCAGGTCTTCACGAGGAGCTCGGCGTAGCTCTTCATGAAGTGCGTGGTCATCGTGACGAGCGCGCGGTCGGCCAGGCAGAAGTCATGGTTGCTGCGGAATTTCTTGATGCACGAGAAGATGTAGTCCCAGCGGCCCGCGTTGAGCCCTGCCGAGTGCTCGCGCAGCTCGTAGAGGATCTCGTCCATCTCGTAGGCGGCGAGGATCGTCTCGATCAGCACCGTGGCCTTGATCGTGCCGCGCGGGATGCGCAGCTCGTCCTGCGCCATCACGAAGATGTCGTTCCACAGGCGGGCCTCGAGGTGGCCCTCGAGCTTGGGCAGGTAGAAGTACGGCGCCGTGCCGCGCGCGACCAGCTCCTTCGCGTTATGGAAGAAGTAGAGGCCGAAGTCGAAGATACCGCCCGAGATCGGCTCGCCGTCGACCGTCATGTGCTTCTCGGGCAGGTGCCAGCCGCGCGGGCGCACGAAGAGCACCGCGGTCTTGTCCTCGAGCTTGTACGCCTTGCCTTCGGGCGAGGTGAAGTCGATGCGGCGGCGGTTGGCGTCGCGCAGGTTCACGTGCCCCTGCAGGTTGTTGTGCCACGACGGCGTGTTGGCATCCTCGAAGTCGGCCATGAACACCGAGGCGCCGCTGTTGAGCGCGTTCACGATCATCTTGCGGTCGACCGGTCCCGTGATCTCCACGCGACGGTCCTCGATGTCCGCGGGCACGGGCGCACACGTCCAGTTGCCATCGCGGATCGCCTGGGTGGCGGCAAGGAAGTCGGGCAGCTTGCCCGCATCGAACTCCTTCTGCCGCGCCTCGCGCGCCGCCATCAGCTCCGCGCGGCGCGGGCCGAACGCGCGCGCGAGCTTCACGACGAAGGCGACCGCTTCGGGGGTCAGGATCTGCGCGTAGTCGGGTGTGATCTCGCCGGTGACGACGACACCGGGACCGAAGTTGGTCGTGCTCATGGAAGCCTCGCAAGCGGTGCGGATGACAGGCGCCGACAGAGGATCCAGCCGGCGGCAGGGGCGTGGAAGTCGAATGTGAAAACGACTTTCACAAACGCCAGTCTACCGCGTTTTGCGGTGCAGCAAAAGACCCCGGACGAGCGTCAGACCGCCCGCACCACCATCGGCACCGAACACACCTCGTTGACATGCTCCAGCCCGAACTCCGGCACCTGCTCGTCGAGCAATCGCGGCTCCGTGAAGCCGTTCGCACGGAAGAGCCGGTACAGGTGCCGCAACCCGAAGACGCGCATCTCGAGCGTCGAGCCCGGCCCGCCGTGGAACACGAGGTCGCCGTGGCGCTCCACGGTGCCGTCACGCGCCCGGTTCACCAGCACGAAGTCTTCGCCTTCCTTCTCCAGGCGGAACTCGTGCAGGTTGGGATAGTGCTCGGTCGTTTCCGCGAGGCCGTAGGGCACCGAGAAGATGAAGACGCCGCCGCGCTTGAGCAGCCGCCGCGCATTGCGGAAGGCCACGTCCACCGGCGGCGCCACGTGCTCGAACACGTCCGACGCGATGAGGAAATCGAGCGGCCGCAAGCCCGCCCGATCCGGATCCGTGATATCGAGCTGCGGGATCGTGTCGTAGAACGTGTTGGTGTAGCTGAATTTGTCGGCGAGACGGACGGCATACACGTGCGCATCGCTCATTCCCACGCCCACGATCTCCGGCCGCACCGGAAACTGCGCGAGCGGCATCGACGTGCGGAAGAGTCCGAGCGACAGGCCATGCACCATCGTCCGGAAGCGCCGGTTGGATCCGCACGCCGAACACGACGGCGCCTCGCGCTCCGCGATCAGCGCGAGCGTCGACGTGGCGAGCGTCCCGCAGATGTTGCAGGTGAACGTGCGCTCCTCCACGTCGACGTGCGCGTGCGCCTCTGCCGTCAAGCCACCGCCGGCTGGGGAATCGCCACCTCCAGCGCGCCCATCGCCACGCCACGATTGATGGCGCTTGTCAGCGCCCGCAGCGTCGCGGTGACGATATTCGCGTCACGTCCCACGCCGTACACGGTGCGATCCACGCCCACGCGCAACTGCACATAGGCCACGGCAGTCGCATCCTCGCCCGCGCCGATCGCGTGCTCGTGGTAGTTGATCACGTGGATCGGCAGCCCCAGGCCCGTGCGGATCGCCGCCACGAACGCATCCACCGGGCCGTTACCTGCGCCGCGCAGCACCGTCTCGATGCCTCTAATTCGCAAGTGGGCTGCCAGGTGTTCCACGGTGCCATCCGCGCCGTTGTGCTGCGCGCGGTGGCCGCCATAGGCCACCGGCTCCGTGGCGGACAGGTACTCGCGCTCGAAGGCCGCATGGATCTCGGCCGACGAGAGCTCCTTGCCCGTCGCGTCGGTGATCTCCTGCACGACCTTGGCGAACTCGATCTGCAGCAGGCGCGGCAACGCAAGCCCGTAGTCGCGCTCGAGCAGGTAGGCGATGCCGCCCTTGCCCGACTGGCTGTTCACGCGGATCACGGCCTCGTAGGTGCGGCCGAGATCGGCGGGGTCGATCGGCAGATACGGCACGTCCCACACCTCGTTGCCGCGTGCCAGCTCCTGCGCGCGCGCCGCGAGGCCCTTCTTGATCGCATCCTGGTGCGAGCCCGAGAACGCGGTGAACACGAGCTCGCCGCCATAGGGATGCCGCGGGTGCACCGGCAACTGGTTGCAGTATTCCGTGGTGCGGATGATCTCGCCGATGTCGGAAAAGTCGATGCCCGGATCGATGCCCTGCGTGAAGAGATTGAGGCCCAAGGTCACGAGGCACACGTTGCCGGTGCGCTCGCCATTGCCGAAGAGGCAGCCTTCGACACGATCGGCACCGGCCATCACGCCAAGCTCCGCCGCCGCCACGCCGCAGCCGCGGTCGTTGTGCGGATGGAGCGAGAGCACGATGCTGTCGCGGCGAGCAAGATTGCGATGCATCCACTCGATCTGGTCGGCGTAGACGTTGGGCGTGGCCATCTCCACGGTGGCCGGCAGGTTGATGATCGCCTTGCGCTGCGGGGTCGGCTGCCACACGTCGAGCACGGCGTCGCAGATGTCCTTGGCGAAATCGAGCTCGGTGCCGGTGAAGCTCTCCGGGGAGTACTGGAACGTCCAGTCGGTGTCGGGTTGCTTCGCGGCGCAGTCACGCACGATCTTCGCAGCGTCCACGGCGATCTCCTTGATGCCGTCGCGATCGAGGTCGAACACCACGCGTCGCTGCGTGGTGGACGTCGAGTTGTAAAGGTGCATGATCGCGCGCTTCGCCCCTTTCAACGCCTCGAACGAGCGCTCGATGAGGGGCGCGCGTGCCTGTGTGAGCACCTGCACGTTCACGTCGTCGGGGATCATGTCCTGCTCGATCAGCAGGCGCACGAAGTCGAAGTCGGTCTGCGATGCTGCGGGGAAGCCGATCTCGATCTCCTTGTAGCCCATCTTCACGAGCTGGCGGAACATGCGGAGCTTGCGCTCGGCGTCCATGGGCTCGATCAGCGCCTGGTTCCCGTCGCGCAGGTCCACGCTGCACCAGACGGGCGGCTTCGTGATCACCTGCGACGGCCACGTGCGGTCGGGCAAGGCAATCGGGGCGAAAGGACGGTACTTCACGGACGGATCGATCTTCATGGTCGTTCCCTGGCAGTGGTCGCGAGCGCGCAATGGGGGTAAGGCGCCGCGACGCATGGGGCTTCACCATCCGGTCCTGCTGGATGGCAACGGGTGCTACTCGAATTGAGGGGTGGGTTTTATGTGCGCGCGAGGCGCAGCAGCAGGCCGCGCAGAATCAGCGCGAGCGCGGACAGGGAGGGGATCCCGAGGCTCGTGGTGCTGACGGCGGTGGTGAGGTTGCTGCTCATAAGCTTTAAACACTAGCGCATCCCGGGACTTTGCGCAAGACCTTCTCGCCAACAGACCCGCTCGCAGGCGGCGTGCCCGTCCTGAAGGAAACAGCCTCGAATGGCATAATCCGCGCGCCGCGATCGCCACGCGCGGCACTCTGCCGCCCGCTCGCGCCTCCCGCCACGATGTCCACGGTCCCGCCCCCGTCGCGCCCGACAGCAGCCAATGTCGCGCTACTCGTGCTGTGCGCAGCGATCGCGGGCGCCGTGTCCGTGCTCGTGCGGCAGGACGCGAACTGGGACCTGCAGAACTACCATTTCTACAATCCCTGGGCGTGGCTGCATGGGCGCATCTTCGGCCCCGACCTCGTCG
Source organism: uncultured Alcaligenaceae bacterium (assembly GCA_964620265.1). GTDB lineage: Bacteria > Pseudomonadota > Gammaproteobacteria > Burkholderiales > Casimicrobiaceae > VBCG01. The sequence goes on along the minus strand of CAZUGY010000051.1, from coordinate 19,919 downwards.
CGGCCCAGCTCCAGACCTTCCACAACCCGCTCTTCGACTTCCCGTTCTACTTCATGGTGGCGTGGGGATGGCCTCCCGCGGTCATCGCCTTCGCGCTCGGCATTCCCACAGGTATCGCCGCGTTCTTCCTCGTGCTCACCTTGCGCTGGCTCTTCGCCGATCTCGCCGGCACGGAGCGCCGCGTCGCGATCTGGAGCGCCTTCGCCATCGGCATGACGAGCTCGATGGGTCGCGCCACCCTCGGCACGACGATGAACGAATGGCCCATCGTGGCGCTCACGATGGCCGCGCTGTGGCTCCTGATGCGCGCAGTCGTCGCACGCCGCGATACCGGCATCCCGGGCGGCGCGCTGCTCGTCTCGGGCACCCTCCTCGGCATCGCCACCGGTGGCAAGCTCACCGCTGGAACGTTCGCTGTCGCGATGTGTGTCGCCCTCGTGTTGCGCGGCCCGCATGCGCGCGCGGCCAACCGCGCGCGCGTGCGCGAAGCGCTCGTCTTCGGGGGCGCCGTGCTCGCGGGTTTCGCGCTGGCCTACGGCCCCTGGGCGTGGGCGCTCTGGACGCACTACGGCAGCCCGATCTTCCCCTACGCCAATGAATGGATCGAATCCCCCTGGTGGGCGAACGTCCAGGTGATCGGCCGGCGCTACGGTCCACACGGGCTCGTGGAATGGCTGCGTTTCCCATTCGACATGCTTTCGCCCGACCCCTATTTCGTGGGCGAGGTGCGCTATCGCGATCCGCGAATGCCGCTCCTGTATGGCTTGGCGCTCGGATGTGGATTCGTATGGCTCTGGGTGTGGCTTGCCAACCGTCGGCAATTGCCGCGTGCCGCCGACCCGGCGGTGAGCCGTGCCTGGCGCTTCACCGTCGCGTTCTTCATCGTCGCCTTCGTGCTGTGGGGGCTGCAGCATTCGAACTACCGCTACCTCGTCGCACTCGATCTGCTGGCCGGCGCTCTCATCGTGACGCTGCTCCAGCGCAACCTTCGCGCCGGACATGCGCCCGCGATGACGATCTTCGTCGCCGTCGTGGTCGTGGCGCTCACGCAGCGGGGAACGTGGGGGCGCGTCGACTTCGGCCAGGAATGGTTCGAGGTACGCGGCCCGAGGCTCGAATCCAATGCGCTCGTGATCATGGCCACCAAGGCGCCGATGGCTCACGTGGTGCCATTCCTCACGCCCATTCCCGCGCGCGTCGTGGGCATCGACAACGGGATCGTGAATGCCGGGCACGACACGCTTCTCGAGGACGCGGTGAATGCGACCATCCGCAGCCACACCGGTCCGCTCTATGCGCTCTCCGGCGCCGGGCAGGACGGCACCGCCGCGCTCGCCGCGCGCGGCCTGCAGGCGCTGCCCTCCACCTGCGCAGACGTCCACACGAACCTCGCGCCCGACCCGCTGACGATCTGCCGCGTGGTGCGCGCTTCCGACGCCGCGCCGGTGCGATGAACATGCTCCCTCCGACCTCGCACCGCCGCTGGTGGCAACGTCCGATCGTTGCCTTCGCGCTCGTGGTGGCGGCCTACGCCTGCGTCGCGCTGTGGCACATCACGCTTCCCGGCGTGTACATGGATGCGGTCAATCCGGACTACCTCGTGGTGAAGGTGCTCAACCGGCACGCGCAGCCGATCGGCGCGTGGCTGCTCCCCGCCAACTATCTCGGTGGCGAGAAGCTGCCGGTGCTGATCGCGCTCTATCACGGCTCGCTGACGTTCTGGGCGGGCCTGCCGTTCTACTGGCTCTTTGGCACGGATGTCATCGGATTGCGGCTGACGCACGCGATGTTCGGCCTCGCGGTGCTTTCGGGCGCGTTCCTGTTTCTATTGCGCGCGCGCGTATCGGCATGGGTCGCAGCGCTCGGCTGCATCGCGCTGGCACTGGACCCCGCGTTCTCCTATGCCTTCCGTACCCAGAGCCACATCACGCTCGGCAGCTGCGCATGGATGCTGTGGGGCACGGCAGCGTTGCTGCACGCCAGGGATCCCGCCACGCCCCAGCGCGTGCGCTGGTGGGTTGCCGCGGGATTCCTCTACGGAGTCTCGATCTTCGGATACTTCGTCTATGCGTTCTTCTTCCCGGCCCTCGTGTACGCCGTGATCGCGCGCCGCGAAACGCCGTGGCGCGAGCGCCTGCGCGGCTTCGTGCTATGGAACTGCGGACTCGCCCTCGGGCTCGGGGGTTACTGGCTGGGCTACGGCCTCATCATCCGCGAGCGCCACGGCCTGCGCGGATTCATGGCCTTCGTCCAGGAGCAGCAGAGCGCGTTGGGCGTGTTCAACTCGGCGCCGTCATTGGCCGAGCGCGTGACCAATGCGTGGCATCTCATCGAGGGCGTCCTGCACAACTGGTGGCACCATATGCTCATCTTCGGCGAACCCGAGCCGGTGCCCGGGGCAGGACTCAAGACGGCGCTGCTTGTCGCCCTGCCGATCGTCCTCCTGCTCGTGGCAATCGCCCGCAGGCGGGCAAGCGATGCCCTGCGCATCGCCGTCGCGCTCATGGTGTCGTTCTTCGTGGTGTCGCTCGTCTTCGGCACCCGGCTGGGCGGCCACCACTACGTCGTGCTGCTGCCCTTCTTCTACGCAACGCTGGTGCTCGGCCTGCGCGATGCCACCGTGGGGCTCGACGCGGCTCGCACGCGGCCCTGGACCACTGCGCTGCCGCTGTTGCTGCTCGTGGGCACCAACATCGCGGGGCAGGTGCAGGAGGGCGAAACGCTCGCGCGCACGCGTGGCGTGGGACTTTATTCCGACGCGATCAACCGCTTCGCGCGCGACCTCGACACCGATTCCCGCAAGCCTTTCATGTTCTTCCCGGACTGGGGCCTGTCGATGCCCGTGGCGTTCCTCACGCGCGGGCGCGTGGGCATGGACACGGTCGACAACTACGAGTCGGCGCGGCACCGCCTCTGCCATGGGCAGAACGTCGGCGTGGCGCTCGTGGGGCCTGATCGCGACGCACGCTTTGCGCACTGGCAGGAGGAGCTTCGCTGGGTGCCGCCCGCGCGCACGCCGTATGCGCAAGGCGATGGCAAGGTCGTGTTCGAGCTCGGGGTCTTCGTTGCGGACCCGCAGGCGGCGTCATGCACGCAGGGCGGCTAGTCCACGAGGCCTGCCAAGCAACCCGGTCAGCGCGACGACCGACCGATGCGCGTGCTCAGGGCGAGTACAGCGAAGGAAGCCCCGGCACACACCCCAGGAGACCCTCGAGCAACCAGCCGCCCTGCACCATCGCATCCCTGATGTCGGCATCGGTCGTGAAGCGATGGCTCGGCACCCCGCCGCGGCCGTTGTTGTAGAGCCGGTAGAGCGGGACCGCTTCGGCGCACCCGGTTTCCTGATTCGCCGGCAAGACGTAGCCCACCTCGCCCTCGAAGAGCCAGTCGGGATTCGATTTCACCTTCTCGCACTCATCGCTGCTGGCGGTATAGAAGTGCGAGCTCTTGGGCGCAAACGACGTGCTGAAGAAACGACACACCGGGACATGTCCCGCGCCACTGCGCCAGAAGCCGAACCGCCCCGACTCCGCAGGAGGCGCTGCGAGGTTGTCCATGATCGTCCAGCCCGAGAACTGGTGCGAATCGAGCGCCACCTGCTCGGTCTCGTCGGCCGTCAGGAAGAAGTGCTCGAAATCGGAGTGGAGATACTCCGTGACCGGCATCACCTCGGGTGGCGGTGGCCAGTCGGCCGCCGATCCCCGCACCTCCACGTTGAACGAGAAGACGAAGCCCGGGGTCGAAGCCGGCTGCCCCTCGTCGTTGCACACGCTTCGATAATAGTCGACCCGATAGATGCCCGCCGGAACCGGCGGCAGCCCCGCCGTCGCGATGTACACGCCGGGAACGGAGAAGCTTGCCGTGCGATAGCAGCCTTCCATGCGCAGCACGTTCCCGTTTTGCACGACGGTGTGCGGCGAAACGAAGGTCACCGGAGAGCTCGGCGTGGATGCGCGAACCCGCACCGATGACGCGCCTTGCGCCACTGGATGCTGCGGAACGACCGTGGCGAACACGGGACGCCCCGCATCGGCGACGACGAGAGACGCCGTCGCGACGACCGAGGTGGTGGGAGCCTCGACAGGGGGAAGCGCCTGGATGAAGTTCACCTGGTACGTTCCGGCGGCGAGCGGGCCCACGGACACCGTCCAGCAGGGGAGCGGGATGAGCGGTATTGCACCCGGCTTGAGTATTCCGGCAATCGTGACGTCGATGGTGGTCCCGTCGACGGCATACGAGATCGAGGATGGAATCAGCGTATTGGTGCCCGCCGTGATCTGAACCGGTTCCACGGACGAAGGTGACGCCGAGAACTTCAGCACCGGCGTGGGCTCGAGCCCACAGTCCTGCGCTGAAACAGCGCTTGCCGCCAGGGCCAACGCCACTGTGGCAACGACTTGCATGATGTAGTGAGCACGCATGAACATCTCCTCACTCGATCCGTCCTCCGGATCGCACTCATGGGTTGGCGACGCGCTTCCTGAACCAATGCGAGTATCTTAAATCCGCTCCGGTGCG
>CAZUGY010000051.1:0-15301 GCA_964620265.1 uncultured Alcaligenaceae bacterium | reverse complement strand
GGTTGGCGACGCGCTTCCTGAACCAATGCGAGTATCTTAAATCCGCTCCGGTGCGCAGCCGGCTTACGGAGCCACCTTCCGGACGCGTGGGCCGGTGTGGCGGCCCTCGTGCCCTACCGCCGCCCCTGCAGCGGCTCGCGCGGCACGTTGCCCACGTCGTAGTTGAGCGCGGAGACGAGCAGCTGCGTGGCGATCACGATGGGAAGCGCCGCGAGCATCACGGTACCCGACGTCGCCGGATGCCCCGTCGCATCGGACTCCATCCACTTCACCACGCCGAAGACGACCCCGGCAGCGCCGAGGATGAGCGCGAGGAGAAGCTGCACGGTGGCCGCGTTGAAGTCGCGCAGGAAGTAGGAATAGAAGCTGCGCTTCGCAGCCCTGCGCAGGTACTTGAAGGGGAAGGCCAGCACCACGCGGCCGATGCGCAGGCTGGAGGGCTCACCCTCGTAGCGCGCCGGCATGGGGACATCGCGCACTACGGCACGAACGGTGTAGAGACGGAACAGCATGTCCGACTCGAAGAAGTAGCCGCGATCGAGCTTGTCCAGAGGAAGCAACGACAGCGCGGCGCGATGAATCGCCGTGTAACCGTTGGTGGGATCCATCACATCCCAATATCCACTCGAGATCTTGTTCACCAGCGACAGGATCGAGTTCCCCAGCACGCGAATCGCGGGCATCGAGCGCAGCAACTCGAGGTCATAGAAGCGATTGCCCTTCGCATAGTCGGCGCGCCCCGTGACGATCGGCTCCACCATGGCGGGGAGGAACGCCGGATCCATCTGGCCGTCCCCGTCCACCTTGACGACGATATCGGCACCATCGGCGAGGGCCGCACGGTAGCCCGTCACCATCGCGCCTCCCACGCCGAGGTTCGAGTCGTGGCGCAACACGATCACGCGCGGATCCTTGCACTCCCGCCGCACGCGATCGCCCGTGTTCTCGGGACAGGCGTCGTCCACCACGAAGATGCGTGCCACTTCGGGTCCCACGCGTGCGATCACGCCAATGACGTGATCCGCCACACGAAAGCACGGCACCACCACCGCGATGCGAAACGTGGTCACCGCGAGCGGCTCAGCGCACGGCAACGACAATGCCCACCACGATGATCAGGCCGCCGACCAGCACGCGCGGCGACAGCGGCTCATCGAGGACGACGTGCGCCAGCATGGGCACGATGACGAAGGCCAGCGCGAAGATCGCATACGCGGCCGACAGCGGGACGGTGCGCAGCACGTAAACCCACAGCACGGTGGCCACGGCGTATACGACCAACGCGGCGATCATCACCGGCGAGAGAAAACCGGCGACCGTGCTCCACGACCAGCCGTCCACCCTCCATTGCGATGCCGCTGATTTGAACATCAGCTGGCCCACCGCGATGAGCACGACGCAAAGCACCGTGAGTAGGATGGATCTCAGGGGCATGGGCGTCCGGCAGGTCAGGCGGTTGGGTTCGCGCCCGCCGCGAGATACGCAAGGCGCTTCGCCTCGCGCCTGCCGCGGGCCACGCTGTCGAGGATCGTCCCGCAAGCGAGCGCGAGCGACGCCAGCAGCATGAGCCCCGTGGCAAGCACCGCCGTGGGAAGACGCGGCACGAGGTGCGTGTCGAGATATTCGACCAGCACGCCGGCACCCAACCCGAGTCCCGCCGCCGCCAGCACGAATGCGCACACGAAGAAGAACGGCAATGGCCGCACGTCCCGGAAGAGCCGCGCCATCGTATAGAGGATGCGCAGCCCGTCCTTGTAGGTGGAAAGCTTGCTCGTCGACCCCTCCGGGCGCTCGAAGTAGCTCGTCACGATCTCCGCCGTGGGCACGCGCAGCTCGAGCGCGTGCACCGTGAGCTCGGTCTCGATCTCGAAGCCCTTGGCCTCCGCGGGGAACGATTTCACGAAGCGCCGCGACATCACGCGGTAGCCCGAGAACATGTCGGCCGGGCGCTCGCCGAAGAGCACGCCGAGGAGCCAGTTGAACATGCGGTTGCCGAACTGGTGGCCGCGCCGATACGCGGCATCGCGCTCGCCGTGGTCGCGGATGCCGGTGACCACGTCGAGGTCGTCGCGCTGCAGGCGCTCGACCATCTCGGGGGCGCGCGTGGCGTCGTAGGTGGCGTCGCCATCGGTCACGACGTAGATGTCGGCATCGATCTCCGCGAACATGCGGCGCATCACGCCGCCCTTGCCCGGACGCTCCTCGCGGCGCACCACGGCGCCCGCCGCGCGCGCGATGTCGCCGGTGCCGTCGCTGCTGCGGTTGTCGTACACGTAGACGATGCAGCCGGGCAACGCCGCCTTGAAGTCGGCGACCACCTGGGCGACGGTCAGCGCCTCGTTGTAGCAGGGCACGAGCACGGCGATACGCGGCGGCGAAGCGGAAGTCATGGTGTTCGGAAGGACGGATGGGGCCACGCGCACCGGCGGCGAAGGCTCGCGACGCGCGCGTTCAATGCGACTTGCCGGGACGACCCCGGCGCAGCATGAGCCACGTCGACACGACGTAGCCCGACAAGGCGTAGACCACGAAGCCGGCGAAGAGCACGAGCGGCGGCTGCAATGCCGTGAGCGCCACCACCACGGCGGCGAGCAGTACCGCCACGAAGGGCACGCTCTTGCGCAGGTTGATCGCCTTGCCGCTCCAGTACTTCAAGTTGCTCACCATCGTGAGGCCCGCGAACACCGTCACGAAGAGCGCCCACCAGCGCACCGATACGGGATCGATGTCGTAGTCGTCCATGATCCACACGAAACCTGCCACCAGCGCCGCGGCCGCGGGGCTGGGGATACCGGTGAACCAGCGCTTGTCGGCCACGTCGAGCATCGTATTGAAGCGCGCCAGCCGCAACGCGGCACCCGCGCAATACAGGAATGCCGCCACCCAGCCCCAGCGGCCGAGGTCGCGCAGCACCCACTCGTACATCACGAGCGCAGGCGCGGCGCCGAAGGACACCATGTCGGCGAGGCTGTCGAACTCGGCGCCGAATGCGCTCTGCGTCTTGGTGAGGCGCGCCACGCGGCCGTCGAGGCCGTCGAGCGCCATCGCCACGAAAATCGCCACGGCCGCCTGGTCGAAGTTGAGGTTCATCGCCTGCACGATCGCGTAGAAGCCGGCGAAGAGCGCCGCGAGCGTGAAGAGGTTGGGCAGGATGTAGATGCCGCGCCGGCGGATGCGGTTCTTCAGCACGGCGCGCTCGTGGTCGTAGTCCTGCATGGCGGGATCCCGGAGGGCGCGGTCGCGAGCGTCAGGCGAATTCGGCGAGGATCGTCTCGGTGGCCGAGACGGTGTCGCCGATCGCCACCTTCGGCTTTGCCGACGGATCGAGGTACACGTCCACGCGCGAGCCGAAGCGGATGAAACCGTAACGCTGCCCGCGCGTGAGCGCCGCACCCGGCTCCACGTAGCAGAGGATCCGGCGCGCGACGAGACCCGCGACCTGCACGCAGGTCACGTCCTGGCCGTTGGCTGCCTTGATGTGCAGCGCGTTGCGCTCGTTCTCGAGCGAGGCCTTGTCGAGCGCCGCATTGAGGAAGCTGCCGGCGTGATACCAGCGGTTCGCCACCATGCCATCCACCGGGCTGCGATTGCTGTGCACGTTGAACACGTTCATGAACACGCTGATCTTGAGCGCCTCGCGATCGAGGTAGGGATCACGGCTCTTCTCCACCTTGACCACGCGCCCGTCGGCCGGCGAGAGCACCGCCTTGGGGTCAGCCGGAATCGTGCGCGCGGGATCGCGGAAGAACTGCAGGATGAAGACGGTGACGACCCAGGCCAGCACCGCCGGCACGGTCCAGCCGAGCCAGGTCAGCGCCACCGATACGATCACGGCGATCGCGAGGAAGGGCCAACCCTCGCGGGCGATGATGGGGTGCGGATAGTCGCGGGACATGCGGGCGGGCACGGGGGAGACCGGCCGAATTATGCCCTATGGCGCCGCTTCGGCCCGCGAGGCCAACTCCCGCCGTCGCGCTTCGTGCGTCCCTGCTGATGCGAGGCAAGAGGCGGAATGCGAGTCCGGCTCCGATTCAGCGCGGCGCTACCTGCCCCGCCGCAGCAGGCGCATCAATCCGGGCGACAGGCCGGCCACGGCCTTGTCGGGCGGGGCCGCAAAGCTTCCCGATGTCGCAACGCCCGCGCCCAGGCGCACCAGCGTTTCGGCGTGGTGAATGGCGCTGGACACGCCATCGACCATCGGCACTCCGATCTCCTGCCGAATGGTGCGGGCGAGTCCCGCCAGTGGTGCGCCGCCGAGAATGATCACGTCGGCGCCATCGTCGGTGATGACCATCCGGCACAGCTCCGCGAGCCGCGCCGCGTGGTCGTCCTGCACCGCTCCGATGTCGCGGAGCGGACTGTCCAGCGACCGGATGCTGGCAAGCCGGCCGGCGAGACCATAGTGCTCGACCGTCTCGCGGTACCACGCGGTGATGCGGCGGGAGATGGCCACGATCGAAAAGCGCTGCCCGAGCAGGCAGGCGCTCGCCAGGGCCGCAGCCGTCAGACCTACCACGGGCACGTCGAGCACTTCGCGCAGCGCCGCGACCCCGGGATCGCCGAATGCAGCCACGACCACGGCATCGTGACCGGCGCGATGCTCGGCGATGACGTTCGCCGCGGCGTAGGCGCCGAGCAGCGCTTCGAATCGCGTTTCGATGTACGCGACGCCGAGCGTTGCGGTGACGGTCGTGATGACCGTGTCGGGCGATGCCGCCCGCCGCGCTTCCGCATCGATGAGCTGCGATACGCTTTCCGAGATGTTCGGATTCACGACGAGGATCTTCACGACGAGGCTCCTTCGGCCACTACGGCGTCACTGCGGCAACCATGGCGACGCGACGAGCGGCTGGCGCGGCCTCGCCGGAGACGGCCGCGCACAGGCGATGAAGCGCCCGCGTCCTTCCACGCCGCGAAAATCCGGCCGGCTCCAGACCACCTGGCCGCGAGACATCGTGATCTCCGGCCAGGCCGTCAGACGCATGCCTTCGTAGGGCGTGTAATCGACATTGTGGTGCAGCATCGCGTTGCTCACGGTGATCGGATCGGTGTCGTTCCAGATCACGAGATCCGCGTCCGCGCCGATGGCGATCGTACCCTTGCGCGGATAGAGGCCGTAGAGCTTTGCGACGTTGGTCGACGTCAGCGCGACGAACTGGTTGACATCGATGCGCCCGCGTCCCACACCCTCCGAAAAGAGCAGTGCGAGGCGCGTCTCGAGCCCGGGGATGCCGTTGGGCACCTGATCGAAAGAGGCATGCTCACCGGCCACCTGCTTGCCGTCGCGCCCCGCGAACCGGAACGGGGCGTGGTCGGATGAGAACACTTCGAACAGGCCGCCCGCCAGGGCCTCCCAGATGACCTGCTGGTTCGCAGCATCGCGCGGGGGCGGGCTGCAGATGCATTTCATGCCCGCGTTGGCCACCCCGTCGAGGTCATCGCCGGTGAGGAACAGGTACTGCGGACAGGTCTCGCCGTAGACCTGCAGGCCGCGGGCCTGCGCGGTGCGGATCTGCTCGACGGCTTCCCGTCCGGAAACATGCACGATCAGGATCGGCACATCGACCAGCTCGGACAGCGCGATGGCCCGGTGGGTGGCTTCCCGCTCGACGAGCATCGGCCGCGCGTGGGCGTGGAATCGCGGTGCCCGGTGCCCGGCGGCCAGCAGTTGCTCGGTGAGCCACGCGATGCAATCGGCATTCTCGGCATGCACCATGACCATCGCGCCTTCGCGCCGCGCCACGGCGAGCGTTCGCAGGATCTGCTGGTCGTCGAGCTTCAGGTCGTCGTAGGTCATGTAGATCTTGAACGACGTGCAGCCCTCGTCGATCAACGCCGGCAGCTCTTCGTCCAGCACCGTCCGCGTGGGATCGCTGACGATCATGTGGAAGGCATAGTCGATGACCGCCCGGCCTTCGGCGCGGCGGTGATAATCCTGCACCGCGTCCCGCAACGACTGGCCCTTGAACTGGCAGGCGAACGGCACGATCGTCGTCGTGCCGCCGCAGGCCGCGGATCGCGTCGCCGACAGGAAGTCGTCGGCCATCGTCGAGCCATCGCTCATCGGCTGGTCGACATGGCAATGGCCATCGATGCCGCCGGGAAGCACCCAGCGACCGGCCGCATCGATGGTCTCGACGCCGCCCTCGAGGCCGCGCGCCAGCGCGGCGATGCGGCCGTCCCGGATCCCGATGTCCGACTCGAAGACGTCGGCGGCCGTGGCAACGCGTGCATTGCGAACGACGAGGTCGAAGGCGTTCACGATGCCACGTTCCCGACTGCGTCGAAGTGGGGCAGCCGGAAATCGCCATCGCTGCCCGCCTCGACCATCGCGGCCAGCGCCAGCACACGGAAATCCGCCAGGCGACGTCCGACGATCTGCAGGCCGATGGGAAGCCCCAGTCGGTCGAATCCGCACGGCACGGAGCACGCCGGCAGATAGGTGTGGTTGAAGATGGGCGTGAACACGGCGTGGCCGCGCGGCGACACGTCACGGCCTTCGATCGTGGCGGGCCCGAGTGCGGGCAACGGCCATGCCGTGCATGGCGTGGTGGGCGTGACGAGGAAATCGAAGCGCTCGAAATAGCGGTCGAGGCAGCGATACAGCTCCTCGCGCAGCAGCAAGGCGCGGGCCACCTCCGCCCCCGTGACATGGCGGCCCCGGTCGATCTGCGCGGCGATGTCCGGATCCACCTCCCACGCCCGTTGCCGCAGCCGGTCGCCGTAGATCGCGGCGAGCCCGGCGAACTGGAGCGGCATCAATGCTTCCTCGGAGGTATCGACGGGCCACGCGGGGTCGGCCTCCTCGACCTGTACGCCGCTTGCGGCCAGGCGATCGACGGCGGCACGGACACCCAGTGCGACATCCGTGTCCACCGGAAATCCGAGGCCGAGCCGCGGGCTGAAGCCGACGCGCACCGCCGCAGGCTCCTGCACCGTGGTGGAACCCTCCCCGTCGAACGCGACGAAGCTCGCCGGATCGGCCCGATCGGAGCCGGCGAGCACACGAAGCATCAGGGCGGCATCGTCGACACGCCGTGCGATCTGCCCCACGACGCAGTTCCCGAACACCGGCTCCTCGAATCCGAACGGATGGGCGACGAGACCGGTGGAGGGCTTCATGCCCACCACACCCGCATGTGCTGCGGGCCGGCGCGTGGAGCCGCCCCCGTCGGTGGCCAGTGCCAGCGGACCGAGGCCCGCCGCCACGGCACTGGCCGCGCCACCCGACGAGCCCCCGGGCGTGCGCGCGAGGTCCCAGGGATTGCGGGTGGCGCCGTACAGCCGATTGGTGGTCACGCCCTTGCACGCGAACTCGGAGCAATTGGTGAGGCCGAGCAGCACGGCACCCGCCCCCCGCATGCGCGCCACCGCGATGCTGTCGCGGGGCGCCACGAAATCGGCATACAGCGCCGAGCCCTGCGACACGATCGTGTCGCGCACCCACAAGACATCCTTCGCCGTGTAGGGCACGCCGAGCAGCGGCGCCCAATCCTGCGCGGCGACGCGCCGGTCGGCGCGCGCAGCTTCGGCGCGGCCAGGTGCAGGATCGAAGCGGATCAGCGCATTGAGCTTGGGATTGAGCGCCTCGACCCGCGCCACGAAGGCGTCGAAGACCTCCACGGCCGATACTTCCCGCGCCCGAATGCGGCGGGCGAGCTCGCCCGCCGACGCCGCCACGATGCTGTCCGCGGCGGGCGGCTCGACCCGCGGCGAAGGCGATCGATCCGGCGTCATCAGCTTGCGATCTCCCGATCCCACCGCTGGATCCAGGCCGCGCGGTTCTTGCGGATGTTGTCCCAGTCGGGAAGGAACAGGTCCTTGTCGATCGCATCGGCCGCAGGCAGGGCGTCGGCAAATTTCGCCGCCACCTTGGCATTGCGGTTGACCGGGGCGGAGAACAGCGCTTCCGACAACTGGTTCTGTACGCTGGTGCCGAGGATGAAATCGATCAGTTGCGCAGCGGCATCCTGATGCGGCGCGCCCTTGACCATCGCCACCGATTGCGGCATCGCGAAGCCGCCTTCCTTGACCCTGGCGAAATCGATCGGACGGCCGAGCTCGCGGAAGCGCAGCACGTTCTGGCTGAACTGCCCGCCGATGTACCAGGCCTCGCCCTGCATCAGCAGGTCCAGCGCCTGCGGCGCATTGTTGTAGATGGTGAGGAGGTTCGGCTTCAGCTCCTTCATCTTGGCGAAGCCGGGATCGATGTCGAACTGGGCTTCCTTGAGCGGCTTGCCGCTCTTGAGGGACGACGCCATGATCAGCACCCACAGCCCCTCGGTGATCGTGAGGTTGGGCACGATCACCCGGCCCTTCGCGGCGGGCTGCCACAGGTCGTTCCACGAGCCGATGGGCTTGCCCACCTTGGTGTTCATCGCCACGCCCGACTTCATGACCATGTAGTTGGTCCAGAAGCGATCGACGCCGATCGAGCGGGGCGTGACGTCGGCCAGATTGGCGATCGATGACGGCAGTGGTGCGAGCAACTGCTCGTCCATCGCCGTCAGCAGCACCACGTCGTCCATGAACACGAGGCTGCGCTTGGGCGACGATTTCTCGGCACGCATCTTGGCCAGGTTGGTGCTGCTGTTGGTCCCCTCGTAGAAGATCTTGACGCCGGTCTTCTTCTCGAACGGGTCGAAGAAGAAGTCACGGAACGGCTTCTCGGCCGAGGCCGGACCGCCGATCAGCATCTCCACCTGCGCGGCACGGCCGAGCAGCGGGAATCCGCCGACGGCCGCGGCAGTCGCGGTCGCGCCCGCCTTGCGCAGGAAGGCGCGGCGCGCCGATTCCGGTCGAACGTTCTTGCTTGCAGTCATGATCGTCTCCTGGTCCACCACCGTTGTCGAAAGGGCATGCGCTCGATGTCCGGGAACCGGCCTACTCGATTCCCGACAGCTTCTTGAGTCCGACCATGCGATCGCCGATGAGCAGCGTGCCGACGGACATGACGAAAAGAAGGGTGGCAATCGCCGAGATCGTGGGATCGGGCGATGTCTCGGTATAGTTGATGATCTTGATCGGCAGCGTCAGCGTGCGCGCGTCGACGAGGAACATCGTCACTGCATAGTTATCGAACGACGTGACGAACGCGAACAGCGCGCCGGCCACGATGCCCGGCATGATCTGCGGCACGAGCACGGTGCGGAACGCATGCACGGGACGCGCACCCAGGGTGCCGGCGGCCTCGAGCTGGTTGAAGTCGAAGAGCTGCAGGCTCGCCAGCACGGTGCGCACGGCATAGGGCATCGTGATCACGACGTGGCCGAACACCACGGCCCAGAACGGCGAATCGAAGCCGATCGTGCGGAACATCATCAGCAGCGCGATGCCGACGATGATGGCCGGCAGCATCAGCGGCGAGATGAAGAACAGCGTCAACGCATCGCGCATGGGGAAATTGCCGCGCACCAGCGCGAAGGCGATGCCGGTGCCGAGTGCCACGGCCGCGATGGTGCTCACGACGGCGATCTGGATGCTCAGCACGAACGCATCCCACAATCCGGGCACGTCCTTCAGGCCGCGGTACCAGCGCAGGGAAAGTTCGGACGGCGGGAACTCGTAGATCGGCGATTGCGAGAACGACGTGCCGATGACCACCACGATCGGCGCCAGGATGAACGCGATCACCAGCGTGCAGAAGCCCCACAGCGCAGCGTCGCGAAGCTTCATGTCCGTGCTCCCGCTTGCAGCGTCCGCCGCTCGACGATCAGCGTGTTGAGCGCGACGACCGCGGTCGTCACCACCACGAGCACCACGGCCGCGGCGGCGCCGATCGACCAGTCGAGCGTGACCGTGAAGTTCTTGGCGATGATCACCGGCATCACCAGCAGCCGGCCGCCGGCCACCATCGTCGGGATCACGTAGGCGCTGATCGACATGCAGAACACCATGGCGCACCCGGCGGAGATGCCCGGTATCGAGAGCGGCAGCAGGATGCGCAGGAAGCGCGTGAACGGCGGGGCACCGAGGGTTTCGGCGGCCTCCGCGAGGTTGGGATCGATCTTCTGGATGACGCTGGCGAGCGGCAGCACCATCAACGGCAGGAAGACGTGCGTGAGCGCGATCACCAGCCCGGTCTCGGTGAAGAGCAGGCGCAGCGGCGCGTCGATGACACCGAGCCAGAGCAGCATGTTGTTGACGAGGCCGTCGCTGCGCAGCATCACCGTCCACGCGAACGCACGGACCACGACACCGATGAAGAGCGGCGCGAAGACGATCACCAGCAGCGCCGTCTGCAGGCGCGGCCGCGTGCGTCCCGATACCGCCATCAGGTAGGCCAGCGGATAGCCGAGCACGAGGCACAGCAGCGTGGCCCAGAGCGCCACCCGCAGGCTCGTGCCCATGATGCGCAGGTAATGCGGATCGGTCAGCACCGCCACGTAGTACTCGAGGCTGACGCCGCTGGCGATGGTCGCACCCGGCTCGTAGACGTGGAAGCTCGCCCATACCAGCGTGGACAGGGGAAGCACGAAGAAGACGACCATGAACAGCAAGCCGGGAAGCGCCGTCCACGCGGCCGGGTGGAGACGCCAGAACGTCCGTTGCGCCCCCGGCGCCAGGGCACCCGGCGTCGCCAGTTCGACGGCAGCTTTCACGGCACGGCGTGCGGCAGGACGACCGCGTCTTCCGGCCGCCACTGCAGCGTGACCGGCGCGCCGACCTTGGGCGCGTAGCTGCCGCTGCGGTTGACGACGTGGGCGAGGAACGGCCGGCCGAGTCCGACGTCGACCTGGTAATGCGTGAGGTCGCCCAGATAGGCAGCATCGATCACGCTGCCATGCAGGCAGTTGTGCGGCGCCTGCGCGTCGGGGGCGAGCAGCGCGATCTTGCCGGGACGCACCGCATACCCCACGTCAGCCGCAGCGATCTCGCGGGTCCTGACGGCGCGGAAATGTCCGCCGCCGATGGCGACGATGGTGTGCTGCTCGTCGTGGCCGACCAACTTTCCGGCGAGATAGTTCGACAGCCCGACGAAGTCGAGGACGAACTTCGTGGCGGGATGCTCGTACACGTCGGCGGGCGTGGCGAACTGCTCGATCTGCCCGGCGTTCATCACCGCCACGCGATCGGACATGATCAGGGCTTCGCCCTGGTCGTGCGTGACGAAGATGGCCGTGATGTCGAGGCGACGCGTCAGCTCGCGCAGCTCGAGCTGCATCTGCTCGCGCAGCTGCCGGTCGAGCGCGCCGAACGGCTCGTCGAGCAGCAGCAGGCGCGGCTTGGTCACCAGCGCGCGCGCCAGCGCGATGCGCTGCTGCTGTCCGCCGGAGAGCGCCGACGGCTTGCGCTCGGCCATGTGCGGCAGCCGCACGAGTGCCAGCGCCTCGTCGACGGCGCGCTTCACGTCGACCGCGGACTGCTTGCGCACGCGCAGGCCGAACGCGATGTTGTCGGCCACCGTCATGTGCGGAAACAGCGCGTAGTTCTGGAACACGAAGCCGATATCGCGCTTGTAGGTCGCGAGCCGCGTGATGTCGCGCTCGCCGAGGACGATGCGGCCGCCGTCGAGCGTGACGAGCCCCGCGAGCGAGCGGAGCAGCGTCGTCTTGCCGCAGCCGGAGGGCCCGAGCAGCGAGACGAACTCGCCCTTCATCACCTCCAGGCCGACGCCATCGAGCGCGCGCATGGCACCGTACGATTTGGTCGCCGCCGTGACGCTCAGGTACGCCATGGTCTTCTCCGTGGATGCTCCGCCGCGTGGCTGGAGATTGTATATCGGAGTGTGAACATATTGTATGGTGGTTGTCAAACAATTTGTTGCATGGCTCCCTTTTCGGAGGCGATTCCCCCAATTGCCTTCCATCTAATCAGCAGGTTATGTACAGCTTCGGTAATCCGACATACAATTCCAATACACCACCGTATCCAATAGATCCAGTGAATCCCTCACCTGCTCTCGACCATGCCCCGCTCGGCTAGCGCCCCCCCACTGGCCACACCGCGTCCCGCCCCGCGGGTCACCAAGCTGCGCTCCTCGGTGGATGACATCGCCGAGCGCGTGCTCAATGCCATCTGGGAGCACCGCTTGCCCCCCGGGACCAAGCTGGTCGAGGACAAGCTCGCGGGGATATTCGGCGTCAGCAGAACCAAGATCCGGCAGGCGCTGGCGCGCCTGGCGCACGACGGCATTCTCACCATCGAGCCGAATCGCGGGACCTTCGTTTCGAGTCCGACGATCGATGAGGCCCGGCAGGTATTCAACGCGCGCCGGCTGCTCGAGCCTGCACTGATGCACGACATCGTGGTCGGTGCCACCAAGGCGCAGATCGCGCGCTTGCGTTCGTGCACCGCCCTCGAAGCCGCGGCCCGCGCGAGTGACGACCGGCGGGCCGTGATCCGGCTGTCGGGTGAATTCCATATCCTGCTCGCCGACATGGCGGGCAACCCGTTTCTCGTCAAGATGACGCGCGAGTTGTGCTCACTGACCTGCCTCATCATCGCGCTGTACGATTCACCCGGCATTGCGGCGTGTCCTCATCACGAGCACGGCGCGCTGGTCGATGCGATCGAAGCCCGGGATGCCGGTCGATGTGCCATGCTGATGCGCGAGCATCTCGATCACGTCGAGCATTCGCTCGAGCTCGAAGTCCCCGCCGGCGCGGAGATCGACCTGGCCGCGGTGTTCGCCTGATCACCCGCAGACCACGAGGAGAAGACGATGCATACCCCCTGCAAGATCCTGATCATGGGCGCCTCCTACGGCTCGCTCCTGGCGATCAAGCTGCTCCTCGCCGGCCACACCGTGCGGCTCGTGTGCCTGCCGGCCGAGGCGGATCTGTTCAACCGTGACGGCGCGCGGGTGCGTTTCCCGGTGAAAGGTCGCGAGGGACTGGTGGAGGTCGACTCGCGCAAGCTCGGCGGCCAGCTCTCCGCGAGCAGTCCGCACGATGTCGATCCCGCGGCCTACGACCTCGTCGTGCTGGCGATGCAGGAGCCGCAGTACCGTTCACCCGGCGTGCGCGAGCTCCTGCAGGCCGTGGCAAGCGCGCGCGTGCCCTGCATGTCGATCATGAACATGCCGCCGCTGCCGTACCTGGCGCGCATCCCCGGGCTCGACGTCCGCACCCTGCGTCACTGCTACACCGAGCCTGCCGTGTGGGACGGGCTGGATCCGGCGCTCACGACGCTGTGCAGTCCCGATCCGCAGGCCTTCCGCCCGCAGGGGGAGCCCACCAACGTGCTGCAGGTGCGGCTGCCGACGAACTTCAAGGCGGCGGCCTTCGTGGACGATGCGCACACGGCGATCCTGCGCCGCCTGGCCGCGGACATCGAAGCGATCCGCTTCGATAGCGGCGAAGGCCTCATCGAATTGCCGGTGAAGCTCAAGGTGCACGCATCCGTGTTCGTGCCGCTCGCGAAATGGGCGATGCTGATCGCCGGCAACTACCGCTGCATCCAGCGGGACGGCATGCGCTCCATCCAGGAAGCGGTGCATGCGGACGTCGACGCGTCGCGGCAGATCTACGCATGGGTGAATGCGTTGTGCGTCACGCTCGGCGCGGATCCGGGCGACCTCGTTCCGTTCGAAAAGTACGCGAATGCGGCCAGCGGCCTGCTCAATCCGTCATCGGCGGCCCGGGCCATTTCCGGCGGCGCCGCCGACATCGAGCGCGTCGATCGGCTGGTGCAGGCGGTCGCCGCGCAGCAGGACATGAGCTCCCCCGTGGTCGACGGGATCGTCGCCACCGTGGACGCCCTGCTGGCGCAGAACCGGGCGGCGCGCGCCTGAGGACAGCCCGCCCGCGGGCGGCTTCAGCGGGCCTCGCTGCGCGTGCATACGAGCACGTCCGCGGACGCCTCCGCGATGACGCGGTGCGTCGTGCCGCCGAGCAGCAGTTCCTCCACGACGCCGCGCCCGTGCTTTCCGACGACGACGAGGTCGCAGTCCTGCTCCTGCTCGAGCCGGAGGATCGCGAGCCAGGGATCGCCATCGTCCGTCACCAGCGCCGTCCAGCGACCCTCACCGAGTCCGGCACGCAGGGCAAGGTCGCGCATTTCCCGCATCGCCGCTTCGCGCGCCGCGACGCGATATGCCTCGACGGCCGGCGCGTCGACGCCGGCGATACCGAGCTGACTCTCGAAGGGCACCGCGACCGCGTGCAGCAGCACGAAGTGGGCGTCGGGCGCCGCCGCCACCGCCATCTCGAGGGCGGGCGCGCTCCAGGCGGAGAAGTCGACGGGCACCAGCACCCGCCGGTAAGGCGCGTGGGGCGCCTGGCGAACCATCAGCACCGGTCGCGAGGACTTCTTCACCACGCGCTCGGCGGTCGATCCCACGAGACGGTTGCGCAGGAAGCCGGCGCCCAGGGTGCCGATCACGAGGAGATCGGCCCGGCGCTTGCGTCCCACGCGGATGATCTCCTCGACCGGATGGCCGCCCAGGGTGATGTCGTGGACCTCGATGCCGTGCTGGGCGGCCACCTCGCGGGCGAGCTCGCGCAGGCGTTCGCGGACCTCGTCGTGGATGGATTGCGCGGCACGGTCGCCATTGCTGTCCAGCCAGCGGCGCAGCTCGTCGAGCGCCGTGCCGCTGAATGCGTGCACGAGGGTCAGCGATGCCGAGACGGAGCGGGCGAGCCCGGCGGCGCGATCCACCGCGCGGCGCGCCGGTGCCGAGAGGTCGGTCGCGGCAACGATGGAACGGATCTCGATCATGAACGTTTCTCCTGCGCGCCTAGTACCCGCCGTCGCGCTTGGTGCTTTCCTCCTGCAGCAGGCCCTCGAGCGCCTTGGCCTTTTCCCGCACATTGGAAGGCGTGGCTGCCTCGGCCTCGGCACCAGAATCTCCGGGCGCCGCCGAACGCTTCGTGGCGGTCGTGCCGCCGTCGAGCATCCCGTACTTCATCAGCGCGTCCTTCGACAGCCACGCCACGATGAGGAGCGCGATGAGGATCACGAGCATGCCCACCCAGCCGCGCTGGCGGCCGGGGAGCTTGGGCATGGAACGCATCCTCATCGCGTCGTCGCCTCGGGCGGCGCGTCAGTTGCGCGTCTGGTCCACCAGCTTGTTCTTCCTGATCCACGGCATCATCGAGCGCAGCTTCTCGCCCACGACCTCGATCGAATGCTCGCCCATGATGCGTCGGCGCGCCGACAGCGTGGGGGCCCCGGCGCGGTTCTCGAGGATGAAGTCGCGCGCATATTCGCCGGTCTGGATGCGCGTGAGCATCTCCTTCATGGCCTTCTTGGTCTCCGGCGTGATGATCTTCGGACCGCTCACGTATTCGCCGAACTCGGCGTTGTTGGAGATCGAGTAGTTCATGTTGGCGATGCCGCCTTCGTAGATCAGGTCCAC
>CAZUGY010000050.1:22934-25036 GCA_964620265.1 uncultured Alcaligenaceae bacterium | reverse complement strand
CGGTCGGCCAGATGTTCCACCAGTTCTTCGGCGAGAACATGCTGCGCGCCGACGTGTGCAATGCGGTCGACGAGTTGGGCCAGCTCCTCGATCACACCGGCCCGGTGGCCGCGGCCGAGCGCAATGCCGCGCGCATCTTCAACGCCGACCACTGCTTCTTCGTGACCAACGGCACGTCCACGTCCAACAAGATGGTGTGGCACGGCAACGTCGCGCCCGGCGACGTGGTGGTGGTCGACCGCAACTGCCACGTGTCGGTGCTGCACGCGATCACGATGACGGGTGCCATCCCCGTGTTCCTGCCGCCCACGCGCAACCACTACGGCATCATCGGGCCGATCCCGCAGGAGGAGTTCAGGCCCGAGAACATCGCCAGGCGCATCGAGGCGAACCCGTTCGCGCGCGAGCAGAAGAACAAGAAGCCGCGCATCCTGACGCTCACGCAAAGCACGTACGACGGCATCGCCTACAACGTGGAGATGATCAAGTCCACGCTCGGCAACTACATCGACACGCTGCATTTCGACGAGGCGTGGCTGCCCCACGCGGCCTTCCACGACTTCTATCGCGACATGCACGCGATCGGCCGCGACCGCCCGCGCAGCAAGGACGCGATCATCTTCGCCACGCACTCCACGCACAAGCTGCTGGCGGGCATCTCGCAGGCATCGCAGATCATCGTGCAGAACAGCGACACGCGGAAGCTCGACCTGCCGATCTTCAACGAGGCCTACCTCATGCACACGTCCACGTCGCCGCAGTACGCGATCATCGCGTCATGCGACGTGTCGGCGGCGATGATGGAGCCCCCCGGCGGGACCGCGCTGGTGGCGGAGTCGCTCAACGAGGCGCTCGACTTCCGCCGCGCGATGCGCAAGGTCGACGACGAGTGGGGCAAGGACTGGTGGTTCAAGGTCTGGGGACCCGACCGCCTCTCCGCCGAGGGCGTCAAGCGCGAAGACTGGATCCTGCGCGCGAACGAGAAGTGGCATGGCTTCGGCAACCTCGCGCCGGGATTCAACATCCTCGATCCGATCAAGGCCACGATCATCACGCCGGGGCTGGATGTCTCCGGCAAGTTCGCCAAGTCCGGCATCCCCGCGTCGATCGTGACCAGGTATCTGGCCGAGCACGGCGTGATCGTGGAGAAGACGGGGCTGTACTCGTTCTTCATCATGTTCACGATCGGCATCACCAAGGGCCGCTGGAACACGCTGCTCACGGCGCTCCAGCAGTTCAAGGACGACTACGACAAGAACCAGCCGTTGTGGCGGATCCTGCCCGAGTTCTGCGCGCAGCAACCGCGCTACGAGCGAGTGGGCCTGCGCGACTTGAGCCAGCAGATCCACGAGATGTACAAGGCCAACGACGTCGCGCGCGTGACCACCGAGATGTACCGCTCCGACATGCAGCCGGCGATGAAACCGTCGGACGCGTTCGCGTACCTAGCGCACCGCGACGTGGAGCGCGTGGAGATCGACAACCTCGAGGGGCGGGTGACGGGCGTGCTGCTCACACCGTACCCGCCGGGCATCCCGCTGCTCATCCCCGGCGAGCGCTTCAACCGCACGATCGTGCAGTACCTGAAGTTCGCGCGGAGCTTCAACGAGAAGTTTCCCGGCTTCGATACCGACATCCACGGCCTCGTGGAGGTGGAGGAGAGCGGCAAGCGGCGTTACTTCATGGACTGCGTGCGGCAGCGGTAGCGGCCGTCACGGGGAGGCGGCGCTTCCGCCCCGTGCCTTCTTGCGTCGCGCGTCGCGTCACAGGTCGAAGCGGATCCCCTGTGCCAGCGGCAGCGCAGCGCCGTAGTTGATCGTGCTGGTGGCACGCCGCATGTAGGCCTTCCACGCATCCGAGCCCGACTCACGTCCGCCGCCGGTGTCCTTCTCGCCACCGAAGGCACCGCCGATCTCCGCGCCGCTGGTGCCGATGTTGACGTTGCTGATGCCGCAGTCGCTGCCGCGTGAGGAGAGGAAGGTCTCCGCCTCGCGCAGGTCGCGCGTGAAGATCGCCGACGACAGGCCGTGGCTCGCCGCATTGTTGAGCGCGATGGCCTCGTCGAGCGTCGCATAGGACAGCACGTAGAGGATGGGGGCGAA
>CAZUGY010000050.1:0-22834 GCA_964620265.1 uncultured Alcaligenaceae bacterium | reverse complement strand
CCGCAGCCGTGCCACGAACGCCGCATGCATGTCCTGGTGCACGAAGAGGCGCCGCAGCGTCGTGCATCGCTGCCCGGCCGTGCCCACCGCGGCGAACACGATCGCGCGCAGGGCGAGGTCGACGTCCGCGGTCGGACACACGATCGCCGCGTTGTTGCCGCCGAGCTCCAGGATCGTGCGCTTGAACGACGTCGCGCACGCCGCACCCACGGCGCGCCCCATCGCGGTGGAGCCGGTGGCGCTCACCAGGCGAATGTCGGGATGCGCCACCAGCGCCTCGCCGAGCGCGCGATCGCCGACGGCGAGCTGCGCGATGTCGAGGAATCCGGGCTCGCATTCGCGCAGCACGCGGTGCAGGATCGCGTGCGCGACCCACGCCGACAGCGGCGTCTTCTCCGACGGCTTCCACACGACGGCATTGCCGCACGCGAGCGCAAGCGCCGCATTCCACGCCCACACGGCCACGGGAAAGTTGAAGGCGGAGATCACCCCGCACACGCCGAACGGATGCCAGGTCTCGAGCATGCGGTGCTCCGGCCGCTCGGAGGCGATCGTGAGGCCGTGCAGCTGCCGCGAGAGCCCGACCGCGAAATCGCAGATGTCGATCATCTCCTGCACCTCGCCGCGGCCTTCCTGCGCGAGCTTGCCGGCTTCGAGCGTCACGATCCGTCCCAGCGGATCCTTGGCGTCGCGCAAGGCATTACCGAAGCGGCGGACGAGCTCGCCGCGGCGCGGCGCGGGGACGTCGCGCCAACGCCGCTGCGCGGCCGCCGCGCGCGCGACGCCGGCGGCGAAATCGTCGGCGGTCGTCGGCGGGACGTGCGCGAGGGTGCTCCCGTCGATCGGCGTGCGCGAACGCATCCCGTCTGTGGCAAGCGGTGTGGAGTCGATGTCCAGCGCGGCCAGGGCCGCGGTCACGGCGCTATGCATGGGGGCTCCTCAGGTGCCGGGTGGAGTGGCGACGGCGGGCGCGGCGCGCGGAGTGCCATCGGGCAGCGCGACGTTGCACTCGGTGAAGATGCGGCTGCCGCACGCGTCGCAGATGCGGCGGTCGAGCGCGGCATAGATCCCGCGGATGGCATCGGCCTTGGTGGGCCAGATCCGGTCCGCACCGATCTCGTCGACAAAGCCGCCGCGCTGCAGCGCCCGCGTCACCGCGGGCTTCAGGTTGCAAAGGTGCAGCTCGGCGCCGGTCTCGCGCACGTGACGCGCCATCTGCGCCAGGCACTCGCAGCCCGCGACGTCGATGAAGTTGATGCCGCTGCCCACCAGCAGCACGTGCGTGGCCTGCGGATGCCGGAGGCGAGCGGCCTCGAGCTCGTCGCGCACGTGCTCGACCGCGCCGAAGAAGAGCGATCCATCCACGCGCAGGATGTCGAGCTGCGGGCAGCGCAGCGCCGGATCGCGCGCCGGCACGAAGCGGCGCTGCGGCGAGCCCGCATCGGGCGCCACCGGCGTCAGTGCCGGATGCGTCGTGCGGTTGAGGTAGAAGAAGAGCGACGCCAGCATGCCCACGAAGATCGCGACCTCGAGCGCGATGGTGATCGTGGCCACGAACGTCACGACCAGCACCACGAGGTCGCCGCGGCCCGTGCGCGCGATGCGCCGCATCTCCGCGAAATCGATCAGCCCCCACGCCACCACGAACAGGAGCGCGGCCATCACGGCGTGCGGCAGGAAGGCGGCGAGCGGGGCCACCGCGAAGAGGATCACGATGAGGAGCAGCGCGGCGGTCACCGCGGCGAGCGGCGTCTGTGCCCCCGCCTCGTGGTTCACGCCCGAGCGGTTGAAGGAGCCCGACGACGGGTAGGCCGATGCGAACGCCCCCGCGATGTTCGACAGTCCCTGCCCGATGAACTCCTGGTTGCCGTCGATGCGCTGACCCGTCCGTTGCGCGATGGCGCGCGCGATCGACACCGCTTCGGTGAGGCCCAGCACCGTCAGCGCGAGCGCGGCGGGCACGAGCTGGCTCCACGCCTGCGGATCGAACGACGGCAACGACAGCTGCGGGATGCCGGAGGGCAGCGCCCCCACCGTGGGGATCGTGCCGAGCCCCGCGCGCTGCACGACGTACGCGAACACGCTGCCCGCCACCATCGCCACCACCATGTACGGCACGCGACGCAGCATCCGCTTCGAGACGAGCGCCGCCACGAGCGTGACCACGCCGGTGGCCGCCACCGCCGGATCGAAGGCCGGCAGTCCCTTCGCAAAGGCGTGCAGCGTGGCGAAGAAGCTCGCCGTGCCTGCCGAGGCCACGCCGAAGAAGCGCGGCAGCTGCGCTGCCACGATGAGCAGTGCCGCGCCCGCCGTGAAGCCCACGATCACGGTATGCGAGATGAAGTTCACCAGTGCCCCGAGCCGTGCGAGCCCCATCGCGAGCTGCATGAAGCCCACGAGCATGGCGAGCGTCAGCACCAGCGAGATGTAGTCGGGGCTGCCGGGCAGGGCGAGCGGCGCCACCGTCGCGAGCACGACCAGCGACAGCGCATTGGTGGGACCGGACACGAGATGCCACGACGATCCCCACAGCGCCGCCACGATGGCCGGCACGATCGCGCAGTAGAGCCCGAACTGCGGCGGCAGGCCCGCGAGCGTCGCGTAGGCCACGCCCTGCGGAAGCACGACCAGTGCGCCGACCGCGCCGGCGATCACGTCGGCGCGCAGCGAGGCCGTGCTCACGCGGTGGCGCCACGCCAGGAACGGCAGCAAGCGGGCGACGAGGGGTATCACGTGGGAGCGATCTGCGCATGCCGGGCGCGCGACCCCTGCCGCGGCAGCGGCTGCGAGGTCGCGGCAGCGTGCCGCGCGCGGGACGTCAGACCTGCGACAGCGTCTTGCGCACGATGTCGGTCATCGCGTCGACATGCGACTTCTCGGCGATGAGCGGCGGCGCCACGATCACGCAGTCGCCGGTGGCTTTCAAGTGCATGCCGTTGTCGAAGAGCTTCTTCTGGAAGGCATGCCCGCGCGCGCCGGGCGTGCCCGCCGGGTGCAGGTCGATGCCGGTGATCATGCCGTAGCCGCGCACGTCGGCCACGGCGGGATGGTCGGCGAGCGAGAAGATCGCGTCCTGGAGATAGGGCGAGAGCGCGCGGCCGCGCTCGAAGAGGCCGTCGTCGCGGTAGATGTCGAGCGTGGCGAGGCCCGCGGCGCACGCGGCAGGATGGCCCGAGTAGGTGTAGCCGTGGAAGAGCTCGATGGCCCCCTCGGGGGCCGCCTCCATGATCGCGTCGTGGATGCGGGTGGACACGGCCACCGCGCCCATCGGCTGCGCGCCGTTGGTCAGCGCCTTGGCCAGCGTCATCATGTCGGGCGTGACCCCGAAGCTCTGCGCGGCGAATGCTTCGCCGGTGCGGCCGAAGCCGGTGATGACCTCGTCGAAGACGAGCAGGATGCCGTGCTGGTCGCAGATCTGGCGGAGCTTCGCGAGATAGCCCCTGGGCGGCACGAGGCATCCCGTGGAGCCGGCGATCGGCTCCACGATGCAGGCGGCGATGTTCTCCGCGCCGTAGAGATTCACGAAGCGGGTGAGGTCGTCGGCGAGGTCGGCGCCGTGCACCGGCTCGCCGCGCGTCTTGAGATTGACCGGCAGGTGCGTGTGCCGCAGGTGCGCGATGCCGGGCAGCGTGGGACCGAAGCGGCGCCGGTTGTTCACGAGGCCGGCGAGCGACACGCCGCCGAAGTTCACGCCGTGGTACGCCCGCTCGCGCGAGATGAACATCGTGCGCCCGCCCTGGCCGCGTGCCTGGTGGTAGGCGAGTGCGATCTTCATCGCGGAGTCGACGGCCTCCGAGCCCGAGTTCGCGAAGAAGATGCGATCGAGGTCGCCGGGCGTCATGGCGGCGATCCGCGTGGCGAGCTCGAACTGCTTCGGATGGCCGCGCGTGAAGGGGGCCACGTAGTCGAGCTCGTGCAACTGCGCGCTCACGGCATCGGCGATCTCGCGGCGGCCGTGGCCGGCGGCGACGCAGAAGAGGCCCGACGCGCCGTCGATGATCTTCTCGCCGCGGTCGCTCCAGTAATACATCCCCTCGGCGCGCACGATCATCCGCGGATCGCGCTTGAAGTCGCGGTTCGGCGTGAAGGGCATCCAGTACTCGGCGAGCGAGCGTGCCTCCGGGTTCGCGCTCGAGCGGGTGGCGGCGTCGGCGTGCAGGGGCTGGTCGGCGTGTCCCATGGCGGTATTCCTTTCGGGGCGGATGCCTGATTTTACGCCGGCCGGGCGGAGGCTGCCGCCGCGCTCCGCGGCATCCGGCCCACTGTCACATTCCGTCGCCGCGCTGTCATGCACGTGTAACAGGGGCCTCCCACAATTCGCCATCCCCAAGCACGCGAAGAGGACATACCCATGAACCGCAAGACGATGCAAGGCTTCCTGCTCGCAGGTGCGCTGGCCTTCGGACTGTCCGCCCAGGCCACCGACATCACCGGCGCGGGCGCCACCTTCCCGTTCCCGATCTATGCCAAGTGGGCCGAGGCCTACAAGCAGCAGACGGGCAGCGGCATGAACTACCAGTCGATCGGCTCGGGCGCCGGGATCAAGCAGATCCAGGCCAAGACGGTCGACTTCGGCGCCACCGACGCGCCGCTCAAGGCAGACGACCTCGCCAAGGCGGGCCTCGTGCAGTTCCCCGCGATCATCGGCGGCGTGGTGCCGATCGTGAACATCGAGGGCATCAAGCCGGGCGAGCTCAAGCTCACCGGTCCGCTGCTCGCCGACATCTACTTCGGCAAGATCAAGAAGTGGAACGACAAGGCGATCGCCGACCTCAATCCCGGCGTGAAGCTCCCCGATGAGAACATCACCGTGGTGCGCCGCTCCGACGGCTCGGGCACCACGTTCCTGTGGACCGACTACCTGTCCAAGGTGAGCCCCGAGTGGAAGGAGAAGGTCGGCGCGAGCACCGCCGTGGCGTGGCCGGAAGGCGTGGGCGGCAAGGGCAACGAGGGTGTCGCCTCCTACGTGCAGCGCATCAAGGGCGCGGTCGGCTACGTCGAGTACGCGTACGCCAAGCGCAACAGGATGAGCCACGTGGCGATGAAGAACAGGGACGGCCAGTTCGTGCAGCCCGACGATACCGCCTTCCAGGCCGCCGCCGGCTATGCCGACTGGAAGGCCCAGCCCGGCTTCTACCAGATCCTGACCGACCAGCCCGGCAAGACCACCTGGCCCATCACCGGTGCGAGCTTCATCCTCATTCCGGCCAGGTCGGACAAGCCCGCCAGCACGGCAGAAGTCCTCAAGTTCTTCGACTGGGCGCTCAGGAATGGCCAGAAGATGGCGGCCGAGCTCGACTACGTTCCGCTCCCCGAGAACGTGGTGAAGCTCATCGCCGACGACTGGAAAGCGCAGGTCAAGGACGCCGGCGGCAAGGCGCTCTGGAACTGATCGCGCTTGCTCCACTCCACGGGCGCCTGGCGGGTCGCTCGAGCCCGCCGGCCCGTCCCAGGGGCGAATCGCCCCTGGAGCGCGCCAGCGCGCAAGCTCATCCAGTGCGCCGCCAGGCGCTTTCCCGTCCTGCGGACGCCATCGAGGCGCCTGCCCCCGCGAGAGTTCACTAATATGACGGCTGCCGATACCGCGATCGCGCCGATGTCCCTCGCTCCCCTGGTTGCCGAGCACGACCCCACGCCGCCGCCACGCCCGCGCACCATCCCGCGCTGGCAGGATGCGCTGTTCGAGGGCGCCACGCGGGTGTTCGCCCTGTTCGTGCTGGCCACGCTGCTCGCCATCCTCGTGGCGCTCGCGATCGCCGCGATGCCCGCCTGGCACAAATTCGGATTCTCCTTCTTCGTGACCGACGTGTGGAATCCGGTCACGATGCAGTTCGGCGCGCTGGCGCCGATCTACGGCACGCTCGTCACGGCCGCGATCGCCTTGCTCATCGGCGTGCCGGTGAGCTTCGGCATCGCGCTCTTCCTCACCGAGATGTGCCCGCCGGCATTGAAGCGGCCGCTCGGCACCGCGGTGGAGCTGCTCGCGGCGATCCCGTCGATCATCTACGGCATGTGGGGCCTCTTCGTGTTCGCGCCGTTCTTCGGCGACTACATCCAGCCCGCGCTCACGCGCATCTTCGGCGACCTGTGGATCATCGGCCCGTTGTTCCAGGGCGCGCCCAACGGCATCGGCGTGCTCTCCGCCGGCATCATCCTGGCGATCATGGTGATCCCGTTCATCGCCTCGGTGATGCGCGACGTGTTCGAGGTGGTGCCGCCGGTGCTCAAGGAGTCGGCGTACGGGCTGGGCTGCACCACGTGGGAAGTGGTGTGGAACGTGGTGCTGCCGTACACGCGCGTGGGGGTCATCGGCGGCATCATGCTGGGCCTCGGACGCGCGCTCGGCGAGACGATGGCGGTGACCTTCCTCATCGGCAACGCGTACAAGATCAGCGCGTCGCTCTTCGCGCCCGGCAACTCGATCGCCTCGGCGCTCGCCAACGAGTTCAACGAGGCCGCCGATCCCGTGCACAGCGCCTCGCTCATCATGCTGGGACTGGTGCTGTTCCTCCTGACGTTCCTCGTGCTCGCCGCCTCGCGCCTGCTGCTCGCGCAGCTCGCCAAGGGCGAAGGGAAGTCGACATGAGCGCGGAAACGAAGGTGCGCGGCCCGCACCTGCAGGGCGCGGGCGGCGGCGACGCGCCGAAGCAGGGCGTGACGGCGGGCGGCAAGGGCGTGCTGTACCGCAAGCGCCTCTTCGTCAATCGCTTCAACCTCGTCATGTCGATGGCCACGATGGCGATCGGCATGATCTTCCTGCTGTGGATCCTCGCGGTGCTCTTCATGAAGGGCTTTGCCGCGCTCTCGCCCACGCTCTTCACGCAGATGACCCCGCCCCCCGGCTCCGCCGGCGG
The DNA here is from genome assembly GCA_964620265.1 of uncultured Alcaligenaceae bacterium. Taxonomy (GTDB): domain Bacteria; phylum Pseudomonadota; class Gammaproteobacteria; order Burkholderiales; family Casimicrobiaceae; genus VBCG01. The sequence continues at coordinate 15,980 of CAZUGY010000050.1, read as the reverse complement.
CCTCGCCAACGCGATCTTCGGCAGCGTGGTGATCGTGGGCGTGGCCACCTTCATCAGCACGCCGATCGGCGTGATGGCCGGCATCTACCTCGCCGAATTCGGCAAGGACGGCTGGGTGGCGCGCACCACGCGCTTCATCAACGACATCCTGCTCTCCGCGCCGTCGATCATCCTGGGCCTTTTCATCTACACGGTGTACGTGGCCAAGGTGCAGCACTTCTCGGGCTGGGCGGGGTCGTTCGCACTGGCGCTGATCGCGATCCCCGTCGTCGTGCGCACCACGGAGAACATGCTGCATCTGGTGCCGGCGAGCCTGCGCGAGGCGGCGGTGGCGCTCGGCGCGCCGATGTGGCGCGTCATCCTGCTGGTCACGCTGCGCGCGGTGCGCGGCGGCGTCGTCACCGGGATCCTGCTCGCGGTGGCCCGGATCTCCGGAGAGACGGCGCCGCTGCTCTTCACCGCGCTCAGCAACCAGTTCTGGACCACGGACATGAACGCGCCCATGGCGAACCTGCCCGTGGTGATCTTCCAGTTCGCGCTGTCGCCCTTCGAGGAGTGGCAGCAGCTCGCCTGGGCCGGAGCGCTCCTCATCACGCTTGCCGTGTTGATCATCAACATCCTCGCCCGCTCGGTATTCCGGCAGGCGTCGATCCGCTAGGACAGGAAACGCGCATGAACGAGACCGCACTCGCGAGCCGACCGGCCGTCAGCCCCCATGCGGGCGGCGGCGGGACACCCACGATGTCGATCCGCTCGCTCGATTTCCACTACGGCAAGTTCCACGCGCTGAAGAGCGTGAGCCTCGATATCGCCGAGCGTCGCGTCACCGCCTTCATCGGGCCCTCGGGCTGCGGCAAGTCGACGCTCCTGCGCACGCTCAACCGGATGTACTCGCTGTATCCCGGCCAGCGCGCCACCGGCGAGATCCTCTTCAATGGCGAGAACGTGCTCGCCCCCGGCGTGGACTTGAACCTCCTGCGCTCCAAGGTCGGCATGGTGTTCCAGAAGCCCACGCCGTTTCCCATGTCGATCTACGACAACATCGCCTTCGGCGTGCGCCTGTACGAATCGCTCGGCCCGCGTGACATGGACGAGCGCGTCGAATGGGCGCTGACCAAGGCCGCCATGTGGGGGGAGGCGAAGGACAAGCTGAAGCAGAGCGGCATGGCGCTGTCGGGCGGCCAGCAGCAGCGCCTGTGCATCGCGCGCGCCGTGGCGGTCAAGCCCGAGGTGCTGCTGCTCGACGAGCCCACGTCCGCGCTCGATCCCATCTCCACGGCCAAGATCGAGGAGCTCATCACCGAGCTCAAGAACGACTACACGATCGCCATCGTGACGCACAATATGCAGCAGGCGGCGCGGGTGTCCGACTTCACCGCGTACATGTACCTGGGCGAGCTCATCGAGTTCGGCCAGACCGACCAGATCTTCCTGAAGCCCAGGCGCAAGGAGACCGAGGACTACATCACCGGTCGCTTCGGGTAGGAGAGCGCGATGTCAGATCACACCCACAAGCAGTTCGATGCCGAGATGGAGGCCATCCGCAGCGGCGTGTTGACGATGGGCGGCCTCGTGGAAACGCAACTCGGACGGGCCATCGCGCTGCTCGAGGACGACGAGGTCGACGGCGGCACCGACCAGGTGGCGACCGACGAGCAGGTGATCAACCGCATGCAGGTCGACATGGACCTCGCGTGCAGCCAGATCATCGCCAAGCGCCAGCCGACCGCGATCGACCTGCGCATGGTGCTCACCGTCACCAAGATCGTGAACGACCTCGAGCGCGTGGGGGACGAGACGAAGAAGATCGCCAAGAAGGCCACGCAGGAAGCGCAGACCTCCCGTCTCGCGCAGGTGCGCACGTTCGAGGTCGCGCGCGCGGCCGGCCGTGCCAAGGAGATGCTGCAGCTCTCGCTCGACGCCTTCGCCCGCCTCGACGTGGTCGCCGCAGCGGAGGTGATCGACCTCGACGACGAGATCGATGCCGCCTTCTCGGCCATCCTGCGCCAGCTCATCAGCTACATGATGGAAGACCCGCGCACGATCACGCCGGCGCTCGAGATCGTGTTCATGGCCAAGTCGATCGAGCGCATCGGCGACCATGCCAAGAACATCGCCGAGGCCGTGGTGCAGGTGGTCAAGGGCGTCGACGTGCGGCACGCCACCGCGGAGCAGATCCGCGCCGAGGTGGCCGAGCAGTGAGAAACGCCACGCGAGGCCGCGCATGACGACGATCCTCGTGGTCGAGGACGAGCCGGCGATCCTCGAGCTGCTCGAGATCAACCTCGTCGACGCCGGCTACGAGGTGCGCTCGGCCGCCGATGCCGAGGCCGCGCAGGCGATGCTCAAGGGCGAGCTGCCCGATCTCCTCCTCCTCGACTGGATGCTCCCGGGGCAGTCGGGGCTCGCGCTGGCGAAGTCGCTGCGCGCGGATCCGCGCACGAAGGAGCTGCCGGTGATCATGGTCACGGCCCGCGGCGACGAGGCCGACAAGGTCGCCGGCCTCGAGGCCTGGGTCGACGACTACGTCACCAAGCCCTTCTCCCCGCGCGAGCTCAAGGCACGCATCAAGACCGTGCTGCGCCGGCGTGCGCCGGAAGCGGCGCAGGAGCTCCTCGTCGCCGGCGGCTTGAAGCTCGACCCCGTCACCCATCGCGTGACCGCCGACGACGCGCCGGTCGCCCTCGGCCCCACGGAGTTCCGCCTGCTGCGCTTTCTCCTCGCGCGGCCGGAGCGGGTGCACTCGCGCACCCAGCTGCTCGACCAGGTGTGGGGCGATCACGTCTACATCGAGGAGCGCACGGTCGACGTGCACATCCGCCGGCTGCGCCTGGCGCTGGCGCCCTTCGGCTTCGACGGTCTCATCGAAACGGTGCGCGGAGCAGGCTACCGCCTCGCCGCACCGCGCTAGGCCATCGTGCGCCGTCCCGGCACGCTGCTCGTCCCGGCCCTCCTGGTGCCGGCCGGCGTGCTCGTGCTGGCGCTGGCGGTGGCACTCACGGCCGGCGCGGGATGGGGGCTTGGCATCCTCGCGACGGGATGGGGCGCGCTCATCGTCCATCACGCGATCCACGTGGACCGCCTCGCGCGCTGGGCCGAGGCCCCGCTCGAGGCGAATGTCCCCGAGGGCGCCGGCGTGTGGCGCCATGCGTTCTCCGCCCTCTACCAGCGCGCGCGCTCGCGCCGCGTGCACGAGCGCGACCTCACGCACACCATCGAGCGCTTCCAGAGCGCGGCGGAAGCGATCCCCGACGGCATGGTCGTGCTCGACAGCCATCAACGCATCAAGTGGGCCAACCTGCGCGCGCAGTCGCTGCTCGGCCTCGACGCCCACCAGGACATCGGCGCGCCGCTCGTCAACCTCGTGCGCGCACCCGTCTTCGTCCGCTACCTCGAGGCGGGCGACTATCGCGACACGATGCTGATGCCCTCCCAGCGCGACGCCGACGTGACGCTGGCGATCCAGATCGTGCCCTTCGGCCTGGCCGAGAAGCTGCTCATCGCGCGCGACGTCACGCAGATGGAGACGGTGGCGCGCATGCGGCGCGACTTCATCGCCAACGTGTCGCACGAGCTCAAGACGCCGCTCACCGTGATCAGCGGCTTCATCGAGACCTTGCAGGACGTCGATCTGGATGCCCGCCAGCAGGCCCGCTTCCTCGACCTCATGCGCGAGCAATCGGCGAGCATGCAGCGCCTGGTCGAGGACCTGCTCACGCTGTCCGCGCTCGAGAGCGAGCAGAACGTGCTCGTCGACGAGCCCATGGCCGTGGCGCCGCTCATGGAGGCGATCGCGGCGGATGCGCGGGGCCTGTCGCAGGGACGGCATGCCATACGCGTGGAGATCGCGCGCGACGCCACGATCCTGGGCGGCCGCGACGAGCTGCGCAGCGCCCTCGGCAACCTCGTGTCCAATGCGATCCGCTATACCCCCGCGGGCGGGTCCATCGCGCTCCGCTTCCGGATCGATCCCGATCGCTCCGGGGTCTTTGCGGTCTCGGATACCGGCATCGGCATCCTGGCGGAGCACATTCCCCGCCTCACCGAGCGGTTCTACCGTGTGGACCGCTCGCGCTCGCGCGCCACGGGGGGAACGGGACTGGGTCTGGCCATCGTCAAGCACGTCCTGCTGCGACACCAGGGCGACCTCGAGATCGACAGCGACCCCGGCAAGGGCAGCACGTTCTCGGTACGCCTGCCGGCGCGACGGGTGCGCATCGCCGCGGCACCGCATGACGGCGCGGCGCCAACCGCCGTCGTCGCCACGGCGGACACCGACCCGCGCATTCCCTAGGTCCGGGTCCCTCCTGCCGCGACCGCGGGATCCACGCCCGCGGCACGCTCGCTTCCCGCTCGCTTCCCGGTGGCAATGCCCGTTGACTTGTGCGACGATTTGCCGGCACGCGAAGCGCCTTGACGAGCGGGAGGGGAAAGGTGCCATCCGGTGAGCGGATTCGGGTTGCGGTGATCGGCGGCGGATGCGGCGCGATCGCGGCTGCATTCGAGCTCACGAAGCCGGAGCAGCAGGGCCGCTACGACGTCACCGTCTACCAGCTCGGATGGCGGCTGGGCGGCAAGGGCGCGTCGGGACGCGGCCCGCAGATGCGCATCGAGGAGCACGCCCTGCATGTGTGGCTGGGCTTCTACGAGAACGCCTTCCGCATGCTGCGCGAGGCCCACGCGGAGCTCGGGCAGCGCGATGCGTGGCGCGACGACTTCGTCGAGGATTCGTTCATCGCGCTGGCGCGCGACGCGTGGAGCGGCGAGGCCGGCCCCGGCGCCGGCACGCCGGCGGCGGCATGGGCCGCGCTGTTTCCACCGGCGCCCGGCTTGCCCGGCGATCCACTGGCCGGCGACGCCAATCCATTCGCGCTGGCGTCGTATGCGAAGCAGGCCGTGCGGCTCCTGCGTGTGCTGCTCGGCGGCCTCGCCTACCTCGAGAGCGATCCGCAGCGCGGCTTCATCGATACGAGCCATCTCGACCTCGACCTGCGGGCCGGCCCCGGTGATCAGCACACCGCCGTGCGCCAGGCCGTGGATGCGATGCTCGCGCTGGGGAAGACCGGCGTCATGTCGTCGCTCGCCGGCATCCTGACGGCGGTCAACCTGGTCGAGCGCCTCGTCGCCGACTTCACGAGCCGCGCCCGGCAGCAGCGCTTCGCCGAAGGCGGCCCGGTGCCGGCCGACGACTACGCCGCGCAGCGATTCATCGGCGACTTCGCCGACACCGTGCGCAAGCACTTCGCGCCGCTCGTGCAGTCCGATCCGAAGTTCGCGCTGCGCTGGCAGATCGCGGACCTCGTGCTCGCCATCATCGTGGGCGTGGTGCGCGACGGGCTCATCACGCATCCGGACGGCCTCGATGCGATCGACGACCAGGAGTGCCGCGCCTGGCTGCGGCGGCACGGCGCTTCCGAGGCGTCCGTGCGTGGCGCGTTCGTCAACGGCCTCTATCACCTGGGCTTCGCGAAGGAGGGCGGCGTGGCGGCCGGGCAGGCGCTGCGCGGTGCGCTGCGCATGTTCTTCACCTACCGCGGCGCGATGTTCTGGAAGATGCGCGCCGGCATGGGCGACGTCGTCTTCGCGCCGCTGTACAAGGTCCTGAAGGCGCGCGGCGTGAAGTTCGAGTTCTTCCACCGGCTCGAGCACGTGCGCATGGCGTTCGGGCAGGCGTCGTCGCCCTACGTGCGCGCACTCGAATTCGACGTGCAGGCCGAGCTCGCGGAGCGCCACGACTTCTCCCCGCTCGTGAGCGTGAAGGGACGCGACTGCTGGATGTCCGCGCCGCCCGGCGCCGCCAGGGCTGCCGATGGGGCCAGGGGTGTGGACTTCGAGTCCTTCTTCGATCGCCGCAAGACGCACACCCGCACCCTCCACGTGGGCGCGGACTTCGACTTCGTGGTGCTGGGTATCGGCAAGGGCGCGGTGCGCTACGTGTGCGACGAGCTCTATCGCCACGACGGGCCCGTGGGCACGCGCTGGCGCGACATGTGCGACAAGGTGCCCACGGTGTCCACGCAATCCTTCCAGGCGTGGCTGCGCACGGACATGGCCGCCTTGGGCTGGCACGACGAGTCGGTCACGCTCACCGGCATTCCCGGCCACTTCGATACCTGGGCCGACATGCGCCAGGTGGTACCCGCGGAGGACTGGCCGGCGCCGCACGCGCCGCTCACGGTGGCGTACTTCTGCGGCCCGCTCGCGCCTTCGGCCGGGGACCTGCCGGTGGCGCGCGAGGCCGCCGATCCGGAGCACCCCGCGCGGCGGCGCGCGGAGGTGCGCGACAACGCCCGCGCCTTCCTCTCCTCGCGCATGGTGCAGCTGTGGCGCGGCAGCGGAGCGCCGGGCCGCTTCGACTGGTCGTTGCTCGTCGATGCGGGTGCGCCGGCGCGCCGGGTCGCCACGGCGGCGCAGGGCGCGCGGGCGCTCTACATCTGCGCCAACGTCAATCCTTCCGACCAGTACGTCCTCGCGAGCCCCGGCACGCTCCAGTGGCGCATCTCGCCGCTCGACACGGGGATCGCCAACATGACGGTGGCCGGCGACTGGACCGCGTGCGGCTTCACCGAGGGCTGCGTGGAAGCCGCGGTCATGTCCGGCAAGCTCGCCTCCCACGCGATATCGCTGCTTCCGAAACTCGAGGACATCGTCGGCTATGACCATCCCTGATCCCGGTGCGGGCGGCGCCCCCGTGCTTGCGTTGCCGAAGCTCGAGCGCACGGCGCCCCGGCGCGGTCTCGCCGGCGTGGGTCGCCTGGACGACGGGCCCGCCGGTGCGAACGGCGCGCCGGCCACGGGAGGACGGCCGCTCACGTCGACGCGCGACGTCATCGAGCATGCGATCCGCGTCGCGCAGGAGGTGATCGACCAGCAGATCGGCTCGGGCGAGCGCATCCTGCGCCACCTGCGCAAGGCGCCGATTCCCAAGACCCGCACGAGCCCGTTCGAGGGCAAGAGCGCGGCGAGCCTCACCGAGCGTACGGTGGTGCTCACCAACGAGCTCGGCGTGCTCGCGATCGAGCTCCTGGAGACGCTCGCGCAGTCGCCGACCGTCATCGAGGTCCTCGCGAAGTGGATGGGGGCGAAAGGCAGGTTGCCGTCGGTGGCCGACTTCCCGTGGCCACCGGGGCTGGGGCTGCCGCTGGAAACCACGATCGACGTCCTCGTGTCGTCGCGCAAGCCGGCGAAGGCGACGGCGCGCGTGCTCCCGGCGGTGCCCGGCCCCTTGCGCGTCGACGGTCTCCTGTGCGCCGGCGCGCCCCCGATCCTCGCGGTGGCCTACGTGCCCGAGCCACGCGCCTTCCGCGTGACGATCCCCGACGACCAGCCGGCCGGCGTGTACTTCGGCGTCATCGTGTCGGCCGACGGCCAGGACGCGCTCGGCACGCTGTGCGCCACGGTATCCGATCCGTGAGCCTCGTCGTGCGCATGCTCGAAAGCTACGGCGGGCGCACCCGCGACGCGCTGCGCGAGTACCTGCCCGAGGGCTCTCCCGGGGACTACCTCTACGACCTCGTCTCCGACTATCCGCAGCGCGGCGGCAAGATGCTGCGGCCGAGCCTGTGCATCGCGATGGCGCGCGCGCTCGGCGCGGCGGAGGAGGACGTGCTGCCTTCCGCCGTCGCGATCGAGCTCCTGCACAACGCGATCCTGATCCACGACGACATCGAGGACGAGAGCGAGCGCCGGCGCGGGCGCCCCACGCTGCACGCGCTGCACGGCGTTCCGCTCGCGCTCAATGCGGGCGACCTGCTGTCGCTTTTGAGCTGGCAGCCGCTCAAGGAGCACGTGGGACGGCTGCCGCAGCGCGTCGCGCAGGACGTCTTCGAGGAGACGGAACGCACCGCGTGGGAATGCGCCGAGGGCCAGGCGCTCGACCTCGGCTGGCGGCGCGAGAACCGCTTCGACCTGACCGATGGCGACTACCTCACCATGGTCTGCAAGAAGACCTGCTGGCTCGGCATGATCCATCCCTCGCGCATGGGCGCGATCATCGCCACCCACAGCAAGGACCGCTTCGAGCGGCTGTTCCGCTTCGGCTTCCTGTTCGGCGCCGCCTTCCAGATCACCGACGACCTGCTGAACCTCGAGGCCCAAGCCGCCTACGGCAAGGAGCGCGACGGCGACATCTTCGAGGGGAAGCGCACGCTGATGCTCTCGCACCTGTACCGCGGCGCCACGCCCGCGCAGCGGGAGCGCATCCGCAGCGTGCTCGCCGGCCCGCGCGACGGCCGCGACGCCGCCGACGTGCGCTGGATCCGCCGGCAGATGGACGACGCGGGCTCGCTCGACTACGCGCGCACCATCGCCTGCGCGCTCGGCGTGGCCGCGCGCGGCGAGCTCGATGCCATCTTCGAGGGCGTGGCGGAGTCGGAAGACAAGCGCTTCGTCCGGGAGCTCGTCGCGTGGTCGATCGAGCGCGTGCACTGAGGGTGTGCGATCCATGACCGGGCAACGCGTGCTCGTCTACGGCGCCGGCGGGCACACGGGGCGGGCCATCGTCGCCCGCGCGAAGGGGCGCGGGCTCGACGTGGTGGTCGCGGGCAGGCCGTCGGCCGCGCTGGCGCAACTGGCGCAGTCCGCGCAGTGCGAGATGCGCACGGCGCCGATCGGGGATGCGCAGGCGCTGGCGAACCTCGTCCAGGACATCGGCGTGGTGATCAATGCCGCGGGGCCGTTCGCGGTCACGGCGTCGCCCATGGTCGCGGCATGCGTCGGCGCGGGCTGCCACTACCTCGACATCAACGGCGAGATCGATGCCTACGAGTTCGTGGCGGACTGGGGCCCGGATGCGGTGGAGGCGAACGTCGTCCTCGTGCCGGGCGCGGGCTACTGCGTCGTCGCGTCGAGCGTGCTGCTGGCCGGCCTGCTCGCCACGATCGCGGCGCCAGCGGCGCCGGTGAAGGTACGCATCGCCTTCGCCGGCGGGCCGGCGTCGTCGGTGGGCAGCATCCGGTCGCTCTACACGGCGCTGTATCCGGGAGTGACGGTGGTGCGCGATCGCGAGCTCACCTCGGTGCCCATCGGCGCCGTCGAGCGCGCGCTCGACTTCAAGGGAAGCCTCGCGCGCGTGGACTGCACGGCGATCAGCGTCGCCGACACCTGCGCCGCCCTGTTCGACGCGCCGCCCTCGGTCCGCCAGATCGAGAGCTATGTGGAGGGCACGCTGCTGGTGCGCGCGGCCTTCGAGGCGTCCGGCAGGCTCACCCGCCTGTCCAAGGTCCAGCCCTGGAAGTGGCTCGTGGAGCAAGGCGTCGGGCGCTGGCCCGCCACGCCCGACACGGGCGTGGACACGCGGGCGAGCGTCCTCGTGGAGGTCGAGGATCCGTGGCGGCAGACCGTGCAGGTCGTGCACGACACGCCCAGCACCTACGCATTCACGGCGGTCGCGGTGGTCGCGGCCGCGCAGTTCCTGCTCGCTGCGCAGGCGCCGCCACCGGGATTCCACACGCCTGCTTCCCTGTCCGCGGGAGGGCAGGTCTTCGCCGACGCCTTCGCGCTCGGCACCACGCGGGGCTGATCCGGCACCGGCGTCGCGGCCAGGCCGCGAGGATCCGTTGCGCGATGTCGAGCGTGTCAGGTCGCGAGGGCGTGTTGCGCGATGTCGAGCTCGTCAGACTGCGAGGATGCGTTGCGCGGCGTCGAACTCGCGCGTGGCGCGGGCGTCGGCGGGCAGCAGGGCGACGATGCCCTCCACGAGCTCCTTCGCCTGCGTTGCGCGGCGCGCATTGCGATCGCAGGTCCATAGCGCGACCGCACAGCGCAGCGCGAGGTAGGGTGCCCGCTGCTCTCCGGCGATCCGCGCCCCGCGGCGATACGCCTCCGCCGCGGCCGGCGATCCGTCGGGCGAATATTCGAGGATGAGGCCGCGGAGGCGATGCAGCTCCGCGTCGAGCCAGTGCTCGTGGAAGCGCTCGCCGTGGGCGATCGATTCGTCGATGCGCTGCAGCGCGCCCGCCACGTCGCCGGTGGCGAGCAGCGCCGCCGCGTGGCCCGCGATGAAGACGTGGCAGTTGAGCTGCGCGCCGCTCGCCTGCCATTCGTGCGCGATGGCAGCGAGCGCATCGCGCGACTGCGCGGCCTCGCCGCGGAGGATGCCGGCGATCGCCCGCTGCGCGCGGCCGGCAGCGAGCCAGTCGCGGAAGGCATGCTCGGTGGCGTAGCCGATGCAGGCGTCGGCCTCGTCGACCGCGGCCTGCACCTCGCCGCGGAAGTTGGCGAGCATCGCCGCGAAGCAGTGGGCATAGGCGAAGTCGAAGGGACGGCCCGTGTCGCGGGCGATCTGCATCGAGGCCTGCGCACAGGCCTCGCTGTGGCCGTGGTCGCCCTGCATCCAGGCCACGATGGCGAGCAGCGCGAGCGCGGCCATGACGCCGTGCCGCACGGTGGACGCTGACGCGAACTCGCGCGGGGCCGCGCGGTACGCGGCGACCCCTTCCTCGAGGCGTTGCCGGCCTTCGGCGAGCCGGCCCTCGTAGACGAGCGTGTAGCCCAGTGCCGCGAGCGCCTCGATGCGCTGGTCGGCGCGCCCCGTCTCCTCGGCGATGCGCAGGCAGGCGCCGGCGAGGTCGAGCGCGCTCGCGAAGTCCGCCCGCACCATGTAGAACGTGTACAGGCCGCGCAGCACGGGGAACAGCGCCGCGCCGTGGCCGAGCAGCGAGCAGAGCCTGCGCGCGCGCTCGTAGATGGCGCTGACTTCGCCCGACGCATAGCCGTTGACCGCGGTGACGGCAAGGCCCAGCTCCACCTGCGTGGCGAGCTCCCGCTCGTGCCTTGCCTCGCTCTCCGGCAGCGCATGGAAGGCCCGCAGCGCTGCGCGGAAGTGCTCGACCGCTTCCACATTGGCCGCGCGCGACGACGCGTGCATGCCTGCCCGGTGGAAGTAGGTCCCGGCCTCGTCGAGGCTGCCGGCCTCGAGGAAGTGGTGCGCGAGCTGCTCGGGGCGGGTCTCGGCGATGCCGGGCTCGCTCGCGAGCAGGGCCTGCGCGATCTGCAGGTGCAGCTGGCGGCGCCTGCCCAGCAGTATCGTGTCGTAGGCCGCGTCCTGGATGAGCGCATGGCGGAACAGGAAGTGCGCATCGGGATACGCGCCGCGACGCTGCACGACGTTGGCATCGACGAGCGCCTCCAGCGCCGCGCGCAGGTCGATCTCGGCTGCGGGCAGCAGCGTGCGCAGCAGGCGATAGCTGAACTCGCGTCCCACCGCCGATCCCACCTGCGCCACGTCCTTCGCGCGCGCCAGGCTGTCGAGGCGCGAGAGCATGAGGTCGCGCAGCGTACTCGGAACCGAGGGAGGCGCCTCGGGCAGCGTGCCGTCGCCGGCGGCGTCGATCGCGCCGGCCTCGATCAGGCTGCGCGTGATCTCCTCGACGTACAGCGGCACGCCATCGGCCCGGCGCAGGACCTGCTCGACGACCCGGGCCGGCAGCGCACGGCCGCCGGCCACGTGCGCGATGAGCGAGCCGCAGTCCCCATCGGCAAGACGCGACAGGCGCACCTCGACCGGCGGATCGCCTGCGAAGTCGGGCGCGATGTCCACGCGCGAGGTCAGCACGATCATGACGGGGCGCTGCGCCACCACGCGGATCGCCCGCTTCATGAGCTCCTGCGTCGACGGGTCGGACCAATGCCAGTCCTCCACCAGCAGCAGGAGCGGCCGCTCGCCGGCCAGCGCCGCCAGATGCTGCTCGAGCGTGGCGAGCATTCCCTCCTTGCGCCGGTCCGGTGCTTCCGGCAAGGCGGGATACGGCGGACCGCACTCGATGGACAGCAGCGAGGCCACGTAGGCCACCGACGTCGACAGCGACGCACCGGCGCCGAACGGCGCGAGCATCGCCTCGATCTTGCGCACCTTCACCGGCGCGGGATCGTCGCGATCGAGGCCGGCGGCGCGCTCGATCTGCGCGATCACGGGATATAGCGCCGTGTGGGTGAACCGCGGCGCGCAGTGGTATTGCAGCGTCGCGACGGACTGGGTTGCCGCATCGATGGCCACGTGCTCGAGCAGCGCCTCGGCGAGCCGCGACTTGCCGATCCCCGCGTCGCCCACCACGGTGGCCACGCGCGCGCGCCGCGTCGACACGACGTCCTTCCACGCGGCGAGCAACAGGCCGAGCTCGGCGGCGCGACCCACGAGCGGGCTCGGTGCGCGTACCGACCGGCGCGCGGCGAAGCGCCCCGGCTCGCGCCTGGCACCCGTGACGAGCCAGGCGGGCACCTGTCCCGCGTAGCCGCGCAGCGTCTGCCCGCCCATGGGATGGCAGTCGAACAGATGCCCGGCCACCTTCCACGTCTCCTCGGAGATCACCACGCCGTTCTCGGGCGCCACCGTCTGCAGGCGCGCGGCGAGCCACAGCGGGCCGCCGACCGCCACGTCGCCCAGGGAGAACGGCCGGTCGTGCATGTCGCTCGCCACCACGATGCCGGTGGCCACCCCCACGCGCACGCGCAGCGCGTCGCGCGTGTCGGTCCGCTGCACGGCGCGGGCAACCTCGAGCGCGGCGCCGATCGCCTGCTCCGCCGCATTCTCGTGCGCGGTGGGATAGCCGAAGAAGATGAGGATGCCGTCGCCGAAGTACTGCGCGACCATGCCGTCGTATTGCTGCACCACCCGTTCGATGGTGTCGCGGAAGCCGCGCAGGAGCTCGCGCAGGGCCTCGGGGTCCAGCGTGCTCGCCAGCGTGGTCGATCCCATGAGATCGACGAAGACGACGCTTGCCTGGCGCCGCTCGCCGTCACGGTCCGGCGCGGCGTCGGTGCGTGCCTCGAGGCGGGCGCCGCAGTTCGGACAGAAACGCGCGCGCTGCGGAAGCGCCGTGCGGCAGGCGGGGCATAGCGGCGGCAACGGGGTGGCCTCCGGCACGGCCGCTGCGCTCAAGGCAGGTACCCGCAGGACAGGGGCGGGTACTGCAGCTTCCAGGCCACGTCGTCGACGAGCAGCGCGCCTCCCGGCACCGTGTCGCGCACGGTCCCGGCAAGGGTGCCCGGCAGGAACGCCGACGTATACGACGCTTGGGAGGCGGCCGCGGTCACCGACGCCTGCGCGAAGTCGAGCTCGAAATAGGAGCAGATGACCTCACCCGTGGCGGGATTCACGCCGAGCACCGGCATGGCGAGGACCTGGACGATGTCGTCGAAGGTGTCGAGCGTGGTCCGTGCATTCTGCGTCGGCCCGCGGAATCCGCCCGGGACCGGTCGGTCGGTGCTGCGGAACGTCTGCCGGCCGTTCTCGTTCATGACGCGGCAGCGGCGCATGTGCGCGGGGTCGAGCTGCACGAAGCCGATCACCTTGCGATAGGCGAAGAGCTCGCCGATCTCCTGCGCGATGTCGTGGTCGAGGTACATGCGCACCACGTAGTTGTGCCACTGCGAGCTCCCCGGCCGGAGCGTGAACGGCACCATGAGGATGAATTCCTGGTACGGCGCGTCCACGCGGTGGACCTCGCCGTTGGCGAACGACCACGCCGTCTGGCCCTGCACCCCGGCGATATGCAGGATCGGGTGCAGGGCGGGACGGGCCGTGTTCGACGCGAGGGCGAGCCCGGGCGGCAGCATCGCCGTCACGAGGTCCTGGTCCACGTTGGTGAACGCGACGATGCCCTTGAAGTGCGAGTGCCCGAAGGTGAAGGGCGCAGGCAGGTCCGGCCGATGGTCGTCGTCGCCCTGGAACTCGTCGATCGGCATGAACTTGTCCATGCGGGTTTCCCGGGGCGGCGCGGACTCAGAAGCGGTAGGACGCCTGCAGGCTCAGGAAATCGACCGCGCTGCCGCGTATCGTGCCCTCGAGGGTGCCGCGTGCGGCATTGCCCGGGGCGCTGGCCTGCAGGGCGATCGGATTGTCCTGCACGAAGATGTGACCGTACGCGAAGTCGAGCCTCGTGTGCTCGGAGAGCCGGTAGCCCGCGCCCACCGTGAGCCACGTGCTGCGGGCGTCGGGGATCGCCGGCGTGGAGGTGGTCGCGCGGGTGGGCGTCTCGTCGTAGGCCACGCCGGCGCGCAGCACCCAGCGATCGTCATGCTGGTAGCGCAGGCCCGCGGCGACGTACCACGAGTCGCGCCAGCGCAGGTCGGTGACCACCGGTGCCTGCGCGGGATTGTCGAACGAGAGGACGAGCTCCTCGAGCGAGCTCCACTGCGTCCACTGGACGTCGACGAGGAGTCGCCAGCGCTCGGAAAGCTTCTGGTCGACGCCCGCGATGACGGCCGCCGGGAAGTCGAGCGGCGCCCGCGCGCTCGTGTTCGTGAACGCGCCCGAGAGCGCGGCCACCGTCTGCCCCACCGGCCCTCCCGTATCGAAGTCGGCATGGCCCGCGAGCGTGGACCGGACCTGCGAGCGATAGCTCACGCCGATGCGCGTGTCGCCCGGCGCGCCCAGGTCGAACGATGCGCCGACGATGACACCGACGGCCCAGTCGTCGAGGTCCGTGGCGAGCGATCCGTCGTTGCCTGCGGGCACGCCGAGCGCGCCACCCGAGGCGGCGAAGGCGAGGGTCCCGAAGTCGATCGCGGTGGTCGTCTTCACGCGTGCATAGCGCACGTCGACACCCACGCCGAAGGAGACCGGGCCGGCGGCGTAGGCGAGCGTGGGGACGAGGTCGATCGTGATGAGCTCGCTCTTGCCCGCGTGGTAGCGGCCCACCCAGCCGTCGTCCCACTCGAAGCCCAGGCCATAGAGCGAGGTGAGCGCCATGCCGGCGGTGAAGCCCTGGCCGAGCGGCCACGCGCCGTAGAGGTTCACCGGATAACCGTCGAGCGCCGGCTCGCCGCCGCTGTTGCCGCCGATGGGACTGCCGAGGACGGTCGTCGCGATCGCGGGATCGAAGTGGCCGGCGGAGAAGATGGGCGTGAAACCTCCGGTGATCTCGGGCCGCGTGGCGTAGGCGATGAGGGCGGGATTGAAGACCATGGCCGACACGTCGTCGGTGCTGGTGGACATGCCCGCCTGCGCGGTGCCGAGCGTCGTCGCGCTCTGGGATCGCAGCAGGAAGCCGCTGCCCGCGTGCGCGGCCGGCACGGCGAGGCAGGCGCCCAGGCCGGCGAGCATGATCAAGGGCAGGATGGGCGCGCCCGGCGCGGGGCGACGGGCCGGTTCCTTGCGTGCGTTCATCGTCGGACTCCTCTGGTGAGGGCGCGACGGGCCGGTCGCGCATGAGCGTGCAGCCGTGCATGCCGATAGAGCCGACCCCCGAGACGATGCATGGGACGGCCGGCTTGAAGCCACCGTCCCGTTCGCGCTGACCTATGTCCGACAGCGCGTGATGGTTTTTCTATGCTAACACCGGCGTTTGCGGGTGCAAGTGCGAATAATCGTGGCCGAAGGCGGCGCTTCGCCGGCGTTCGAGGGTGCCCGGGGCAGGCCCGGGCGCGGGCGGCCGGCGAGCGTACGAATCCGACGCAAGCTATTGATTTTAATGGAGCTGGAGCGGGACACCCACACTGGGTCGCCCACGCCGACTTCCTTGACCGGGTTTCTCGAAACCTGCTACAATCGCGCGTTTCTGCGGTCGAAAAACTGCAGGAGGGGTTCCCGAGCGGTCAAAGGGAACAGACTGTAAATCTGTCGGCTCTGCCTTCGAAGGTTCGAATCCTTCCCCCTCCACCATTTCGCGCCGCGCGGGTGTAGCTCAATGGTAGAGCAGAAGCCTTCCAAGCTTACGACGAGGGTTCGATTCCCTTCACCCGCTCCAGGTCGACCGCAGTTTTGAGGATTTCAAGGCAACGATTGCACGAAGCGCCCATGTAGCTCAGTGGCAGAGCACTCCCTTGGTAAGGGAGAGGTCGCGTGTTCAATCCACGCCATGGGCACCACAAAACAAACGTCGAAAAGTAGAAACCTACTTTTCGCCGCGATAGTCACCTTGGAATCGCTGGCGGAGCCAGTCGATTCCAAGCGGAAAAAACGAGTAGAGAACGAGGACGCATACAACATGGCCAAGGGCAAATTCGAGCGTAACAAGCCGCACGTGAACGTGGGGACGATT
>CAZUGY010000049.1:15355-25044 GCA_964620265.1 uncultured Alcaligenaceae bacterium | reverse complement strand
ACAGCGTGCCGACCTTTTTCTGCTGGTCCTGGCCCTTGAAGTTGAAGCGGCCGAGATACGCGCGCGACGGCATCTCGAAGCGACCCACGGTGAGGATATCCTGGCCGTTGCTGATCGCCTCCCACGCGGTCTTGTCGTTGGGCAGCGATTCGCGCGTCTGGTCCACGATCGCCATCTGCACGGTGTGGCCGATCTTGATGGTGCCGCTGTCAGGCTTCTCGGTCCCGGCGATCATGCGGAAGATCGTCGACTTGCCCGCGCCGTTGGGCCCGATGATGCCCACGATCGCGCCCGGCGGAATGCGGAACGAAAGATCGTCGATCAGGAGCTTGTCGCCGAAGCGCTTGCTTACGTTCTCGAACTCGATGACCGCATCGCCCAGGCGCTCGGCCACGGGGATGAAGATCTCCTGCGTCTCGTTGCGCTGCTGGTGCTCGTAGGAGGCGAGGTCGTTGAAGCGCGAGATGCGGGCCTTGCTCTTGGCCTGCCGGCCCTTGGCATTGGAGCGCACCCACTCGAGCTCCGTCTTCATCGCCTTCGCGCGTGCCGCTTCCTGCTTGTTTTCCGTGTTGAGACGCTGCTCCTTCTGCTCGAGCCACAGGCTGTAGTTGCCCTTGTAGGGAATGCCGTAGCCGCGGTCGAGCTCGAGGATCCACTCGGCGGCATTGTCGAGGAAGTAGCGATCGTGGGTGACCGCGATCACCGTGCCGGGAAACTTCGAGAGATATTGCTCGAGCCAGTCGACGCTCTCGGCGTCCAGGTGGTTGGTGGGCTCGTCGAGCAGCAGCATGTCGGGCTTGGACAGCAGCAACCGGCACAGCGCCACGCGACGCTTCTCGCCGCCGGAAAGCGTGGCCACCCTGGCGTCCCACGGCGGGAGGCGCAGCGCATCGGCGGCCACTTCCATCTGCACGTCGGAGTCGGCACCCGAGGCCGCGATGATGGCTTCGAGCCGTGCCTGCTCGGCGGCGAGCTCGTCGAAGTCGGCGTCGGGCTCGGCATACGCGGCGTAGATCTTCTCGAGCGCCTCCTTGGCCTGCAGCACCTCGCCCATGCCTTCCTCCACCGCCTCGCGAACGGTCTTGTCGGGGTCGAGCTTCGGCTCCTGCGTGAGAAAGCCCACGCGCAGGCCGGGCATGGGCGTGGCCTCGCCCTCGAACTCGCGGTCCTCGCCGGCCATGATGCGCAGCAGGCTCGACTTGCCGGAGCCGTTCAGGCCCAGCACGCCGATCTTGGCGCCGGGAAAGAACGACAGCGAGATGTCCTTCAGGATCACGCGCTTCGGGGGAATGGTCTTCCCCACGCGATTCATCGTGTAAACGTACTGGGCCATGGATGGATGCCAACGAAAGCGAAGCGGCGCATGCCGCGAAGACCGTCATTATCGCAGGCGCGGAGCGGGCGCCTCGCCGGGAGGGTCTCCCGGGCTACTTCTGCGCCGTGGGCGTGACGCCCGGACTGGCCACCGGTGGTGCCGCGCCGCGCATCTGCGCCTCGGTGGCCGCCCGCAGCTCGCGCCAGCGTTTCTTGTCGGCGTCGTAGCGGGCATTGACCATCACGATCTCCCGCTCCTTGGCCGTGACGAGCTCGCTCTGGCGGGTGAGCTCGGCATCGATGTTGGCGATCTCGCGCTCGAGCACCGGCGGCACGGCCTTGTCGCCGAGCGCGGCCTTGCGCTGGTCGACCTCGGCCTTGCGCTTCGTGAGTTGCGCCGTGTACGCGGTGGCGGACTGGATCTGCTGCTCGATGGTGGAGAGCGCACGCCGCCGTGCGAGGTCGATCTCACCCTCGACGGTGTAGGTGGCGAGCAGGGCGCGGTCGCGCCGGTCCACGAGCTCGCGATCCTTGGCGAGCTGCTCGGCGCGCGCTTCCTCCTCGGCCATCTTGCGGCGCTGCTCGGGCGTCAGGGCCGGGTCGTTGCGCTTGATCGGCACGCCATACTTGTCGAGCACCACGTTGCCCTTGTTGATGGCCTCGGGCGGGATCTTGTCGGTGTAGTGGACGACACCCTTGTCGTCCACCCACTTGTAGGTGGCGGCCTGGACGCCGCTCGCGACCAGCACGGAGGCGGCAGCGAGCGCGAGCACGAAACGGGCGCCAGGACGTGCGCGTCCCTCGCCGGCGGCCGGGCGATGCGGCGCGATTCCCACGGTGACGGCAGTCGACTTCACACGAGCTCCGTTCATTGGACGCCGGCGGTGGCGGCCCGTTCCCCGGACGTGCCGTAGCGCGCGCGATAGGCCGCCACGGCATCGGCGTGCGCGCGGAGCTCGGTCCGTCCGGCGATGAAGCGCATCAGATCCTCCAGCGTGGCGATGGCCACGACCGGGATGCCGTAGAGCGCCTGCACCTCCTGCACGGCGGACGTCTCGCCGTGCCCCTTCTCCATGCGGTCGAGCGCGATCAGCACTCCCGCCGGCGTGGCCCCCTGCGCGCGGATGATCTCGACCGACTCGCGCACCGAGGTGCCGGCGGTGATCACGTCGTCGACGATCACCACGCGGCCGCGCAACGGCGCGCCGACCACCAGGCCGCCTTCCCCATGGTCCTTGGCCTCCTTGCGGTTGAAGCTGAACGGCACGTTGCGTCCGGCGTCGACCAGGCCGAAGGCCGTGGCCGTCACCAGCGGGATGCCCTTGTATGCGGGTCCGAAGAGCTGGTCGAAGGCCACGCCCGAGGCCACCAGTGCCCTGGCGTAGAACGCGCCCAGCGTGCGCACGCTCTGCCCGTCGTTGAAGAGGCCGGCGTTGAAGAAGTAAGGGCTCTCGCGTCCCGCCTTGGTCACGAAATGGCCGAATCGAAGCACTTCGCGGGCCAAGGCAAAGCTCAGGAAATCCTGGCGAAAGTCGGTCACGGGAACATTCCGGATGTTTGGGTCCCAGTATAACGCCCGGCTTCCCCCTCCGGCCGACGCAGTGCGTCGTGTAAACTCGCCCGCTTTTTCGCGATGCGCGTCATCACCCTCAACGTCAACGGCATCCGCTCGGCCGAGCGCAAGGGCCTCGCCCGCTGGCTCGCCCGCGTCGAGCCGTGGGACGTGGTGTGCCTGCAGGAGCTCAAGGCCCATCCCGACGATGTGCCCAGGTCCCTGCGCGCGCCGCGCAAGTGCATCGCGCACTTCCATCCGGCGCAGCGCAAGGGTTATTCGGGCGTGGGCATCTACGCCCGCGGGCAGCCACGCTTTGCCATGGGGTTCGGCAGCCGGGAATTCGATGCCGAAGGGCGTTACGTCGAGGCCCACTTCGCCGAGCTCACCGTGATCAGCCTCTACCTGCCCTCCGGGTCGAGCGGGCCGCACCGGCAGGCCTCCAAGTTCCGTTTCCTGGCCGAGTTCCTGCCGCACCTCGTGAAGCTGCGCGCGACCGGGCGCGAGATCATCCTCTGCGGCGACTGGAACATCGCGCACCAGAACATCGACTTGCGCAACTGGCGCAGCAACCAGAAGAATTCCGGCTTCCTGCCCGAGGAGCGCGCCTGGCTCACGCGCGTGTTCGACGAGCTCGGCTTCGTGGACGTCTTCCGCAAGGTCGACCCGCGTCCCGAGCAGTACACGTGGTGGTCCAATCGCGGCCAGGCGTGGGCGAAGAACGTGGGCTGGCGCATCGATTATCAGATCGCGACGCCCGGCATCGCCGCCAAGGCGCATGCCGTGTCGATCTACAAGAATCGCCGCTTCTCCGATCATGCGCCGCTGGTGATCGACTACGACTACGAGCTCAGATGATTCTCCCGAAGCTCGCTCCGCTCGACGGCTGACTGCATGCTGCGCGCCGTAGACTTGACCCTCGCCCGCGGCACGCGGCGCCTCCTCGAAGGCGCCAGCCTCACCGTGCACGACGGCCACAGGATCGGGCTGGTGGGCGCGAACGGCAGCGGGAAGTCGAGCCTCTTCGCCGCCATCCGCGGCGAGCTCGTCGCCGATGCGGGCCGCATCGAGCTGCCGGCGAGCTGGATCGTCGCACACGTGGCGCAGGAAACGCCGCCGGTGGACTCCACCGCGCTCGACTTCGTGCTCGACGGCGACGGCGAGCTGCGCGAGATCGAAGCCGCGCTCGCCGCGGCCGAAGCCGATCCGGCGCACGACGGCGCCGCCATCGCGGAGCTCCACCATCGCTACGAGGCGATCGGCGGCTACAGCGCCCGCGCCCGCGCCGCGATGCTCCTGTCGGGCCTGGGCTTCGGCGAGGCGCGCCACGGCGATGCGGTGGCGAGCTTCTCCGGTGGCTGGCGCATGCGCCTGAACCTTGCGCAGGCCCTGCAATCGCGCTCGGACCTCCTGCTCCTGGACGAGCCCACCAACCACCTCGACCTCGACGCCGTGCTCTGGCTCGAGGACTGGCTGCGCCGCTATCCGGGCACGCTGCTCCTCATCACGCACGACCGCGACTTCCTCGACGGCGTGGTCGACGGCATCGTGCACGTCGAGGACCGCAAGCTCGTGAGCTACACGGGCAACTATGCGCAATTCGAGACCGAGCGCGCGCAGAAGCTCGCGTTGCAGCAGGCCACACACGCCAAGCAGCAGCGGCAGGTCGCCCACCTGCAGTCGTTCATCGACCGTTTTCGCGCCAAGGCCACCAAGGCCAAGCAGGCGCAGAGCCGCATGAAGGCGCTGGAGCGGATGGAGCTCATCGCCGCCGCGCACGTGGACAGCCCCTTCGAATTCGCGTTCGCGCCGGTATCGCGCACCGCGCGCCAGCTCGTGCTCCTCGACGGCGTGACGCTCGGCTATCCGGATCGCGCGCCGGTGCTGCCCAAGGTCACCTTCGCGTTGCTCGCCGGCGATCGCATCGGTCTCCTCGGTCCCAACGGCGCGGGCAAGTCGACGCTTCTCAAAGCCATCGGCGGCACGCTGGCGCCCCTGGCGGGCGAGCGGCGCACCGCCCAGGGCATGCGCCTCGGCTACTTCGCGCAGCACCAGGTGGAGCAGCTCCGGCTCGAGCATTCGCCGCTGTGGCACCTCTCGCGCATGGAGCCCGACGTGCGCGAGCAGGAGCATCGCGACTTCCTCGGCGGCTTCGATTTCCGCGGCGACATGGCGAGCGCGGCCGTCGGCAACTTCTCCGGCGGCGAGAAGGCGCGCCTCACGCTGGCGCTCATCGTGCGGCAAAGACCCAACCTCCTCCTGCTCGACGAGCCCACCAATCACCTCGACATCGAGATGCGCGAGGCGCTGACCGAGGCGCTGCAGGATTACGAAGGCACGCTGGTGGTGGTGGCGCACGACCGCCACCTGCTGCGCGCGACCACCGATGCGCTGTGGCTCGTGGCCGACGGCAAGGTCCTGCCCTTCGACGGGGACTTGGACGACTACCGCGACTGGGTGCTGTCGCAGAAGAAGCGCGAGCGCGCAGCCGAAGCGGAGTCACGCGCGGCGTCGCCGGCGGCCACGGCCGCTCCCGCGAGCGCCGCGACCACCGACCGCGCCGATGCCACCATCGACCGCAAGGCAAGGAAGCGCGAGGAGGCGCAGGCGCGGCAGCGCCTGGCCGAGGCGCGCAAGCCGCTCGTCACGCGCCAGGCGAAGCTCGAGGCCGAGCTCGACGCGCTCGGCCAGGAGAAGGGCGACATCGATGCCTGGCTCGCCACCGAGGCGGCGTATGCCGCCGATCAGAAGGACACGCTCAAGGAGAAGATCGCCCGCCAGGGCGAGCTCGCGTGGCAGCTCGCGCGTCTGGAAAGCGAGTGGATCGACAACGCCGAGAAGCTCGAGAAGATCGCGAGCGAGGCGGATCGCCCGCCGCCCGCGTAACGGCGCCGGGGACGGCACAAAGGCAGCGGCACCGCGCACGGCAGCCGCGGACCGCGCAACGCGGCCGGAACTGCGCCGGGCGGCCGGTGTGTGTGCCTCAGGCGAGCGTGGGCAGCACGCGCGCCCACGTGTTCTCGAGATGCCGCACCACGATCGCGGCGAGCGCGTCACCGTCGCGCGCCTCGAGCGCCCGGATCATCTCCTCGTGCTCCGCCAGCGCCTCGGCCCACTTGGGCGGCTCCTCGTTGCCGATGTAGCGGATGCGCTTCATGCGTGACTGGATCGCCGCATGCGCCTCGGCGAGCGCCGCGTTGCCGGACAACGCCAGGAATGCCGAGTGGATCGCCTGGTTCAGCTTGAAATAGGTGAGCCGGTCGCGTGCCGCATAGCGCTCGACCATGCGGTCGTGCAGCTGCCGTACCTCCGCGATGCCGGCATCGCCCGCGACGCGGCACGCGAGGCGCGCCGCATACGCCTCGAGCACGCCCAGCACATCGAGCATGTCGCGCACGTCCTTCGCCGTGAAGGCGCGCACGACGGCACCGCGCGCCGCGACCAGCTCGATGAGTCCCTCGCTCGCGAGGAACTTGAGCGCCTCGCGCAGGGGCGTGCGGGATACCCCGAGCTGCTGGCAGAGCTGCACCTCGTTGATTCGCGTCCCCGCCGTGAGCACGCCTTCGATGATGAGGTCACGAACGCGGCCCACGACCTGGTCGTGCAGGCTGACGCGGGCGATGGGCGGGGCGCCGTTCGGCGGTGACAAGGCCGGGACCGGGGATGGTGCAGGGGAGGAAATGGACATGGCATCGGGCCGTGGGGCTGCACCGCATCGTACTGCCGACACGGGAGGCCTCGCGAAGATCTGACGAACGATATTGCGCCGGGCACTGGCCGGGCACACTGAATTATGCGTGCAGTATACACTTCCACCAAAACCATGCATACTCACGCCACGAGGCCACCAAACGGCCCGCGGGCCGGTGAGCCCCTTTTGGAGGAGCAGCGTGGCAAGTCTTTCCAGCCAAGGAAGAACGAGCGACGGCGCGTCCGAGCCCCAGCCTTTGGCAGTCGTCGACGCGCACCAGCACTTCTGGGATCCCCACCGCCACTACTACCCGTGGCTCGTGGACGAGCCGCCGATCCCATTCCGCTACGGCGACTACCGCGCGATCCGCCGCCCCTATCTGCCGCCCGACTACCGGGCCGATGCCGCAGCTTTCGTGGTCGAGGGGTCGGTGTACGTCGAGGCCGAGTGGAATCCGGCGGACCCGGTGGGCGAGATGGAGTACAT
Source organism: uncultured Alcaligenaceae bacterium (assembly GCA_964620265.1). Lineage (GTDB taxonomy): Bacteria > Pseudomonadota > Gammaproteobacteria > Burkholderiales > Casimicrobiaceae > VBCG01. The sequence goes on along the minus strand of CAZUGY010000049.1, from coordinate 18,001 downwards.
CGCCACGCTGCGGCGCGAGCATGGGCTGCCGAGCGTGGCCGTCGCCCAGGCCTGGCTCGATCGCGACGATGCGCAGGAGATCCTCGAGCGCCAGGCCGCGTTCCCATTCGTCCGCAGCATCCGGCACAAGCCGCGTGCCAACGTCTCACCCCGGGACACCGCGCCGGGGGGCACCACCGATGCGCGCTGGCGCGCAGGCTTCGCGTTGCTCGGCAAGCTCGGCTTGCGCTTCGACCTGCAAACGCCGTGGTGGCACCTGCCCGAGGCCGCGCGGCTCGCCGCCGACTTTCCCGACACGACGATCGTGCTGAACCACACGGGTCTTCCCGCCGATCGCTCGTTGGCGGGCATCGCCGCGTGGAAGCGCGCGATGGCAACGCTCGCGGCCTGCCCCAACGTCGCCGTGAAGATCTCCGGCCTCGGCGTGCCGGGCGCGCCGTGGACCGCGGCGGCCAATCGCGAGATCGTGCGCGCCACGATCGACCTCTTCGGCGTGCAGCGGTGCATGTTCGCAAGCAACTTCCCGGTCGACAGCCTCTGCGCATCGTTCGCCACGATCTTCGGCGGCTTCCGCGAGATCGTCGCGGATCTCTCTGCGAGCGAGCAGCGTGCGCTGTTCCGCGACAACGCCTGGCGGTTGTACGCGATCGCATGAGCCCGCGCGCTGCATTGCGACACGCCTTGTGCGTGGAGTCACGCCGGTGAGCGACGCGCGCTTTCCGATCGGCTACGTCGGCGTCGGCCTCATGGGACTGCCGATGGTCGAGCGACTGGTGACACTCGGCTTTCCGGTGCGCGCGTTCGACATCGTGCCCGCGCGCAACGACGCGGCGAAGGCGGCGGGCGCCACCGTCGCGACCTCGGCGGCAGACGCGGCACGTGGCGCCGACCTCGTGCTCCTCAACCTCCCCACCACCGACGCCGTCGAGCACGCCGTGTTCGGCGCGGAGGGCGTGGCCGCAGCGCTCGCCCCGCCGCAGCTCGTCGTCGATTTCTCCACCGTCGAGGTCGAACGCGGGCGCGCCTTCGCGGCCCGGGTCCGCGCGATGACCGGCTGCGGCTGGGTCGACGCGCCCGTCTCCGGCGGACCTCCCGCCTCGGCCAGCGGGACGCTCACGGTGATGGCCGGCGGCGACGCGGCGGACCTCGCGCGCATCGCGCCGTTCATGACGCATCTCGCGAGCCGGTTCACGCCGATGGGGCCGTCGGGCGCGGGGCTCGTCGCCAAGATGATCAACCAGCTGATCGTGGGCTGCACGCACGCGGTGCTCGCCGAAGCGCTCGTCCTCGCCGAAGCGGCCGGCATCGACGCGGCCCGCATCCCCGAATGTCTCGGCGGCGGGCACGCCGACGGCACGCTGCTGCAGCGCCTGTATCCGCGGATGGCGAAACGCGACTTCGCACCGCAGGGCTACGCGCGGCAGCTCCTGAAGGACCTCGAGATGGTCAACGGCTTCGCGGGCGCGCTGAAGGCGCCGGTGCCGATGACCGGCGAGGCGCTGTCGCTGTACCGGATGCTGATTCGCCTGGGATACGCCGAGCTCGATACGTCGGCGGTGCTCAAGCTCTACGAGCGGGACTGAAAACGCTCGACCTGCCGAGGGCGCACAACGCCCCATCAACCGAAGGAGGAGGAGTCATGCAAACGAAGCTCCGCATCGCAACGCCGCTCGCAGCCCTTGCGGCCGCCCTGCTGCTCGCCGCGACACCGGCAGCCGCCCAGATCAAGCTGCGCTACGCGCACGTGGGCGTCGCCAACGCACCGCAAACGCTCTTCGCCGACGAGGTCGCGAAGCTCGTCAAGGAGCGCACCAGCGGCCGCATCGAGATCCAGGTCTTTCCCAACTCGCAGCTGGGAGGCGTGGGCGAGCTCGTCGACGGCGTGAAGTCGGGCGCCATCTCGATGGGCCATCACGACTTCGCGTCGCTCGGGAAGATCGTGGCCGACACGGCCGTGTTCAACACGCCATTCGTCTACCGCGATCCCGGCCACGCGATGCGCGCCACCGACCCGCGGCGATCGCCGGCACTGCAGAAGATCAACCAGCAGCTCGTCGAGCGCGGGAACATGCGGATCATCGCCGCGCTCTTCCAGGGCACGCGCGAGCTTACGAGCAAGGACAAGGTGCTCTCGCCCAAGGACATGGCGGGCAAGAAGTACCGCGGCGTGCCGATCAAGCTGTGGTCGTCGATGCTGACCGGCATGGGGGCGGTCGCCACGCCGGTCGAAGTGTCCGAGCTCGCCACTGCGCTCGCCACCGGGCTCGTCGTGGGCCAGGAGAATCCGCTGCCCAACATCTACAACCTCAAGCTCTACGAGGCGCAGAAGTACGTGATGATGACCCATCACATGCAGTCGGTGCTCGCGGTCTTCATCAACGAGCGCATCTACCAGTCGATCCCCGCCGCGGACCGCAAGATCATGGACGACACGTTGATCGAGGTGGGGATGCGCACGCTCGACTGGGACCGCGACACGGCGGCGAAGTATCGGAAGGACCTCGAGGCCAAGGGCATGATCTTCATCGAGGAGAAGGATGGACTCGACGTCGAGGCGTTCCGCAAGGCCGTGCTCGGGCAGGTGAACAAGGACTTTCCGGAGTGGACGTCGTATATCGAGCAGATCCGCGCAGTGAAATAGTTTGT
>CAZUGY010000049.1:0-15255 GCA_964620265.1 uncultured Alcaligenaceae bacterium | reverse complement strand
CAGGGGGAGGGTTCATGCTTGCGTTGCTGAAGGGGCTGCGTGCCGCGGTCCGCTGGATGTGCCTCGCGCTGCTCGCGGCCCTCGTGGTCACGCCGCTGGCGCAGATCGTGATGCGCGGCATCTTCAACGTGCCGATGTCGGGCGCGGAGGAGCTCGCGCGCTATTTCCTCATCGTGCTGACCTTCATCTCCGCGTCGTACGTCACGCTCGAGGGCGGCCAGATCCGGATGGAGGAGCTGCAGGGCATCGTGCCGGCGCGCCCGCGCTGGTACCTGCAGCTCGGCATCGAGCTCTGCGGCATCGCCATGTTCGGCATCCTGTGCGCCGCCGGAATCATCACGATCGCCAACAACCTGAACAACCAGACGGCGACGCTCGAGATGCCGTTCTGGCTGTTCATGGGCCCTCTTGTCATCGGCTCTGCGCTGCTCGTCATCGAGACCGCCGCCACGCTCGCGCATACGTGGCGCCGGCAGCGCGCCGAGGACAAGCAGACGGTGCTGAGCTAGGAGACCGCGATGGAAGGCTTCCTCATCGTCCTCGCGTTCGTCACGCTCTTCGTGCTGGGCTTCCCGGTCGTGCTCGCGATCGGGCTCCCCTGCATCGTCTACATCCTGACGCACGACCTGCCCATCGACCTCATCGCGCAGCGCACGCTGTATGCGCTGGACTCGTTCCCGCTGGTGGCGGTGCCGGTGTTCCTCTTCGTCGGCAGCCTGATGAACAGCGCGGGAATCTCGCGCTACATCTACAAGTTCGCGGACACGGCGGTCGGCCGCATGCCCGGCGGCCTCGCCCAGGTGAACATCTTCGGCAGCCTCATCTTCGCGGGGATGTCGGGCTCCGCGCTCGCCGACATCGGCGGCCTCGGCCGCATCGAGATCGACGCGATGAAGAGCAAGGGCTTCGCGCCCGGGTTCGCGGCCGCGATCACCAGCAGCTCCGCGATCGTCGGTCCCATCTTTCCGCCGTCGATCCCGCTCATCATCTACGGCACCGTCACGGGTGTCTCGGTGATCCAGCTCCTGCTGGGCGGAATCCTCCCCGGACTGCTGTGCGTCGCGATGCTGATGCTCATGACCTGGTTCCTCGCCGTGCGGCGGCGGTATCCGCGTGCCGGCCGCTGGCCCACACGCGCGGAGCTCTGGCGCGATCTCAGGCCGGCGCTGCCGGCCATCATCGCGCCGGTCATCCTGATCGCGGGCATGCTCGTCGGCTTCTTCACGCCAACGGAGATCGCCTCGGTCACCGTGCTCTACGCGATCCTCATCAGCAGCCTCTTCTATCGCGAGCTCACGTGGCAGGGCCTGCTCAGCGCCGCCTACGAGACGATCCGTGCGTCGGCCGGCATCCTGCTGATCGTGGCGGTCGCCGCGCTCTTCGGCTGGATCCTGTCGGTGGAGCAGGTGCCGCAGATCCTGACCGGCTGGATGCTGCAGGTCTCGACCAATCCGTACGTGCTGCTGTTGATCGTGAACTTCCTCCTGCTCATCGTGGGAATGTTCCTCGACAGCACCACGGCCATCCTGGTCATCGCGCCGATCATCGCCAAGCCGCTCGTGCTGGCCGGTGTGGACCCGGTCCATCTCGGCATGGTGGTCGTCTTCAACCTGATGATCGGCCTCCTGACACCGCCGATGGGTCTTGCGCTGTTCCTCGTCGGCGACATCGCTCGCGTGTCGATGAAGACCGTCCTGACCGAAATGCTCCCCTACTACATCCCGCTCGGCATCACGCTGCTCCTCATCACCTACGTGCCGGCCATCACGACATGGATTCCGACGTGGGCGCTCGCACCATGAACGGCCACCAGGAGACAGGCATGGACGCGCACGACACTCCCACGATCGCCCTCGCGATGGGAGACCCCGCCGGCATCAGCCCGGAGTTGACCGCGAAGGTCGTGGCACTGCCCGAGATACGCGCCGCCGCGCGCCTCGTGGTGATCGGCGACGCCCGCGTCTTCGACGCCGGCGCGCGGATCGCCGGCGTGGATCCCGATGTGGCGCATGTCGCCCCCGGCGTGCCGTTCCCGGACGGCGAGCGTCCGGCGTTCGTCGATCTCCGCCATCTCGACCCCGGCACCATCGAGCGCGGCGTCCCGTCGGAAGCGGGTGGCCGCTTCGCGCTTGCCAACTATCGCGATGCGCTCCAGCGCGCGGCGCGCGGCGAGGTCGCGGCCGTCTGCTTCACGCCGTTCAACAAGCAGTCGATGCGGCTCGCCGACGCCTCCTACGACGACGAGATCGGCTTCACGGCGGGCGTGCTCGGCGTCACCGGCCCGGCGACGGAATTCAACATCCTCGAGGGCCTGTGGAACGCGCGCGTCACCTCGCACGTGCCGATGGTCGACATGCCGAAGCTCCTCACCGTCGATGCGATCGTCGGCGCCCTCGGCCTCACCGCGAGCGCGCTGCGCGCCGCCGGCTTCGATCCGCCGCGCATTGCCGTCGCCGCGCTCAATCCGCATGCGGGCGACGGCGGCAACTTCGGACGCGAGGAGATCGACGTGATCGCGCCCGCGATCCGTGCCGCCCAGGCACGCGGCATCGGCTGCGAAGGTCCGTTCCCCGCGGACACCGTCTTCGTGCGCGCGCGCCGCGGCGACTACGACGCCGTGCTCACGATGTACCACGACCAGGGCCAGATCGCGATGAAGCTGATGGGCTTCGACCGCGGCGTGACGCTCCTCGGCGGCTTTCCGTTTCCGATCTGCACCCCCGCCCACGGCACCGCCTACGACATCGCCGGCCGGGGCGTCGCGAACATCGGGGCCACCCGCGCCGCCGTGCTCCTCGCTGCGGCGATGGCACGCCGCGCCACCGCGGCAGCCGCGGGCGCATCCTGACGGCGGCCGCTATCCCTTGAGCCCGCTCATCACCACGGCCTGCACGACCCAGCGCTGCAACAGCACGAAGATCAGCAGGATCGGCAGCACGCTCAGCACCGCGGCCGCCGTGAGCAGGTTGTACTCGATGAAGTACATGTTGGTGAAGCTCGTGAGGCCGATGGTCACCACCTTCATCTCGGGGCTCGTGGTCACGATCATGGGCCAGAAGAACTCGTTCCAGCTCCACAGGAACTTGATGATGAGGAGCGTGGCGATCGCCGGCTTCACCGACGGCAGGACGATCGAGAAGAAGATGCGCAGGTCGCTCGCGCCGTCCATGCGCGCGGCATCGATGTAGTCGTCCGGGATCACTTCGATCGCCTGACGCATGAGGAACACGCCGAACACGCTCACGAGGTCCGGCGCCACGATGCCCGCATAGGTGTCGAGCAGGCCCAGCTCGTTCATCCAGACATAGAGCGGCACCACGACGGACTGGAACGGCACCATCAGGATGCCGATGATGGCGAGGAAGAAGAAGTCGCGGCCCGGAAAGCGGTACTTCGCGAATCCGAACCCCGCCAGCGACGAAACCACGACGCTGCTCACCGCCGCAATCACCGCCACGAGCGCACTGTTGAAGATGAAGCGCAGGAACGGCTCGCGCTTGAACACCTCGACGTAGTTGCCGAAGTTGAGCCAGTTGTCGGGGGGAATCTGGAGCGGAACGCGCTGGATCTCCGGCGCGGTCTTGAGCGAGGTGACCGCCATCCAGAAGAACGGAAAGAAGACGAGGATCGCGCCGCAGGTGACCGCGAGCACGATCAGCCAACGGATCCGGACCTGGCGGACCGTCAGTATCTTACGGGCTTGCGAAAGAGTCGCCATTGCAGCAGCGTCACCGCCATGAGGGTGACGAAGACCAGGACGGCCATCACCGAGGCATCACCGAAGCGGAAGAACTTGAAGGCGGTGTCGTAGAGCAACATGATGATCGTCTGGCTGGCCCCGCCCGGGCCGCCCTGCGTCGTCGCGTACACCTGGTCGAACGTCTTGAAGTTGAAGATGAGCTCGAGGATGCACACCATCACGATCTGCGGATTGAGCATCGGCAGGGTGATGTAGCGGAACCGCTGCCAGGCATTGGCGCCGTCCATCCGGGCCGCCTCGTAGTAATCCTGCGGAATCGACTGCAGCGCCGCGAGGAAGATCATCGTGTCGAAGCCGATGCGCACCCACACGCTCACGATGGCGAGCGACGGCAGCACCTGCGTGAGGCTCTGCAGCCAGCGCTGCGGCGGGATGCCGACGAGTGACAGCGCATAGTTGAGCACGCCGTAGACCGGCTCGTAGATCCATTGCCACACGAGTGCCGCGGCCACGAGCGACGTGGCGAAGGGCAGGAAATACATCGACGCCCACACGTTGCGCCACCGCACGCTGACGATCTGGTTCAAGCCCAGCGCGACGGCGAGCGCCAGCACCACCGTCGCGGGGACGGACAGCAGCAGCAATTGCAGGGTGTTGCCCACCGCATTCCAGAACGTCGAGTCGGTCAGGACCTTCTCATAGAGCCGCAATCCCACGAATTCGCGCGCTCCGCCGGGCAAGATCCTGTGGAACGAGTACATGACCGACTGCGCGAGCGGCAGCAGGTACACGCTGCCGAAGAAGAGCAGCGCCGGCACCACGAACAGGAACCCCGCCCGCATGCGGCGATCGAGATGGGTCTTGGGCAACAGCAGGCGAAGCCACTGGCGCACGGCGGGGACGGCTTTCGGATTGCGTGGATGAAAGCGCGCGCCGCGGGTCGTCCGCCGTTGGAGGGCGGACGATCGCGAGCGGCGGCACGCGGCTAAAAAAGCGCCGCGGGAGCGCTAGTCCTTGAGGATGCGATCCATCTTCGCGGCAGCCTGATCCAGCAACGGCTTGGGCTGTCCCTTGCCGAAGAGCACGCCGACCACCGCCTCGCCGAAGGCCGTGGCGAGCTCGTTCGACTTCGGATGGAAGTACGTGGGCGGCACGGGTTGCGCGAGCATCGCCTTGGTGGACTCGTAGTCGGGCCGCGACTTCACGTAGTCGCTCTCGAGGTTCGCGGTCCACACCGGCAGGATGCCCTGCAGCTGGTGATGCTCCATGTCGTCCTTGGCATTGCTGATGAAGCGCATGAACTCCCACGCCACCTGCTTGTTGGGGCTGTTCTTGTAGACGAGGTCCGTCCACGGGAAGAGCGCGCCCGCGCCGGGACACGTCTTCTCGCACGGCAGTGCATACACCTTGAAGTTCACGTCGGGCGCGTTCTTCTTGAGCCAGCCGAAGAACCACGACTCGCGGAAGATCACCGCCGCGCGCTTCTGCCCGAAGGCATCCTCCGGATTGCCGAAGGAGAGGCTCGCCACCTTGTACTTGTTGACGAGGTCGCCGAAGAAGGTGAGGGCCCCCACCATCTCCGGGCTGTTGGCGTAGCCCGCCGCCTTGTCGAGGTTGGGGCTCAGCATGCGTGCGCCCCAGGCATGTGCGAAGGGCAGGAACTTGTCGGTGATCCCCACCGGATGGCCCTTGCTGCGGATCGCGAAGCCCACCTGCGTGGGATCGCCGCCCTTGGGATCGGCGATCGTGAGCTTCTGCATGGCGGCGATCCAGTCGCCGGTGAACTTCATCGGCGGCTTGTCGGGATCGAGGCCCGCCTTCTTGAACATGTCCACGTTGATGTACATCTGCTGGAAGTTGCCGTGCTCGATCGGAATGCCGTAGCGCGCACCCTTCCACTTGCCGATGTCGGCCATGTACTTGGGCAGGTTCTGGTCGTAGACCTTCTCGAGGTCCGCGGGCATCTTGTCGCACAGGTCGTACTGGCCGCACCACTGGTGCGTCATGCCCATGAAGATGTCGGGCGCGCTGCCCTTCGCCATGAACGCCGCGAGGTACTTCGCCTCGTAGCCCTGGTAGGGAACGGTCACGACCTCGACTTCGTAGCCCGTCTTCTTGGCGAACTCCTTGCCCTTCTCCGCGTACCACTTGTTGAAGTCGGGGTTCTGGTCCCAGTGCGTCCACATGACCAGCTTTTTCTGCTGCGCGATGCCCACGCCAGGTGCCAAGGCGAGCATCGAGGCGGCGCACAATGCGAGCGCCCATGCGAGGATTCGTTTCATTGCTTCCTCCGGTGTGCGGCCATGCGGCTCGTCCGGCCCGTATGTCCGGAACGCCGTTTCGTCGGCCGATTCGTGCATGTAGCAGGTCGGTCTTTGGTTGTCAATGATATTGTCAATATGCAACGCACCCATGACGGCCGTCGCGCACGGTGTGCCCAGCCCCGATCGCGAGCCGGGAGGCACCTGACGGCCGCGACAGCGAGCGCGTCGTGGGCGAGGGGCGAGCTCATAATGCGCCATGAACGATCGGCGCCATTTCTCCATGATCCGCGGCTTCCGCCTCGCGGACACGCTGACGCTCGGCAATGCCGCCTGCGGCGTGGCGGCGGTGCTGTGCGCCATCGCCTTCGTGCGCGACGGCGATCTCGCGTGGTTCTACGCGGCAGCCGCGCTGGCGCCGGCCGCGTTCATCTTCGACGTCTTCGACGGCAAGGTCGCGCGCTCGCGGCACCAGCACTCGGCCTTCGGCCGCGAGCTCGACTCGCTCGCCGACGTGATCTCGTTCGGCGTGGCGCCGGCCGCGCTGGGCTTTGCGGCGGGATTGTCGGGAGCGCTCGACTGGATCGCGCTCGTGTACTTCGTGTGCTGCGGCGTGAGCCGGCTCGCGCGCTTCAACGTGACCGCGGAGACGCTCGCGGCGGGCGGCGACAAGGTGAAGTATTTCGAAGGCACTCCCATCCCCACCAGCGTGGTACTGGTGGGCCTGCTCGCGCTGGCCGCATGGCAGGGGCGCATCGGGGAGTCGATCGCCGGCGGTGCGTGGGCGCTCGGACCACTGGTACTGCATCCCTTCTCGCTGCTGTACGTGCTGTCGGGCTCGCTCATGATCAGCAAGACGCTGCGGATCCCGAAGTGGTGAGCGTGCGGGAGCACGTTCCACTCGTGATCCGTCTGAAACGGTTCAAAATCAGCTCGCCCTGAGGCGGCGTCGCGCGAGGAGTGCGATCGCCAGCGCGACGAGCACGAGCGCCAGCGGCGAGGAGGCGGGAACGGGCATCACGGTCGGCGGCACCGGCGGCACCGGTGGCGGTATATCGGCGGAGCGGAGGTACCAGTTCTCCGGGCCGCTCGCGTCCACGCTGCCGCGATGCAGCGTATAGGTATAGCCGCCCACGACCAGCGGCTGCGCGAGCGTGAACGCGCCCGCCGGCGTTTGCGCGCCGCCGATCGCCTCGACCACCAGGATCCCGTTCGCGGAAGTGAACGCGCCGGTCCCCGTCGTGTTGGTGACGACGATCGCCGTCGTGCCGGTCACCGTGCCGCCCGCGATCACGAGGCGATCCGACGGCGCGCCGTCGCCCGCGACCTGCGTATGGAGGCCGAGCGTGCCGCCGCCGGCATAGCTCGTCGTGGTCAGCGTGCGGAAGCCGCTGGCCGGCGGAATGAACGCGACCGTGCCGGCGTTCGCGAGCTCGTCGGTGAGGACCGAGGTATCCGTGACGTTCCAGCGGCTGGTCGCGTCGACGTCGACGCTCGTGGCGTTCAGCGCGGCGCCGGTCCAGCGCGAAGCCGTCGCGAGCGAGATCGTGGCGGTGCTTTGCGCATCGGCGACGGCGTTGCCGGAGAGGACGCTCGCGCCGGATGCATTCATGCGCACCGCCGTGGCCTGCGGTGCGGACGCGTTGAACTGCGCGTCGATCAGCCGGTCGTTGCCGGTGACCGTCGCGCCGCCCGCGATCGTGACGTCGACGGGTCCGCCCACCGCGAGCACCGCGGCGGATGCGGCGCTGGCGAGGCTCCCGCCGGTGATCCCGACCACGCCCGTCAGGCCAGGAGAGAGGTTGAGTGAAGCGAGGCCGGCGGTATCCGCGCCGTTCGCCTGCACGGTCGTTCCGTTCGTGAGCTGGATGGACGCCGGACCGTTGATCGGCGTGACGAACAGCGCTGCCCCGCCGCCGCTCGTCGTGACCGAGGTCCCCGAGGCGGTGATGCTGCCGTTGGAGGCCGCTTCGAGGCCGAACGAGCTGGTCCCCGTGGTCTGGATCGAGCCACCGGTCAGTTCGATCGTGCTGGTCGCGCTGTTGAACCCGGCGTACGCGCCCACGCCGTTGCTGGAGGTGACGTCGACCGTCGTTCCCGTGCTCGCGATCGTCCCCCCGTTCGACAGCAAGCCGCCGATCGGAACGCCCGACGTCACCCCGAAGATCGAGCCGACAGATCCGCTGGTGGTCACCAGGAACGCCGTCTGCAGCGTGTAGAACGTCGGATTGGCGTTGGCGGCGATCGTGATCGCGCTCGCGCCGGTGAGCGTGATGCGGGATCCCTGCCGGGCCCAGGCGCCCGCCGCGGCGCCGGCGCCTGACACCGTGAAGTCCTGCGCGGAAAGGGAGGCGCCGTTGAATGCCACCATGCCCGTGCCGCCGGCCTGGCCCGGACCGATCGCACCGTCGAAGCGGGCGGTAAGCCGTTCGGCAAGTGTGGCCATCGTGTTGTCGCCGGCGACACCGACGCTGTTCGACGCATTGAGCTGCAACGTCGTACCGGCGGCGAGCCCGACCTGCCCGCCGTCGTGCAGGTACACCGCCAGCGCACCGCGGCCGTTCATCGTCACCGGGATCACGGCGTCCGCGAGCACCTGGCTGCTCGCGCCGGACGCACCCAGTCCGACGGCATTGAACGCGCCCGTCGCGATGCTGGTTCCCGCGTGCAGCAGCACGGAGCCGCCGGACTCGGCGATCGCGCCATGACCGGCGCTCACGGTCGGCGTGCTGTTGCCGAGGTTGTTGACGGTAACGCCGGTGGCTCCGATCGATCCGCCGATCGCGGCGAGGCCGGCGCCTGTGCCGGTCGTCTGCACCGAGGTGCCGCTCGCGACGACGCTGCTGGCCGAGCCGTTGGCGAGCATGCCGTGCCCGTTCTGGCTCTGCATGGTGACGTTGCTCGAGACGTTGATCGTGCCCCCGTTGGCGTTCAACGCGTTGCCGTTCAGCGTCTGGAGGAGGATCGCTCCCGGCGCGGGGCCGAGCAGCGAATCGAGCGTGAGCGTCGACCCGGTGACGTTGGTCCCCGCCGTGGCTCCCCCCGCCGTGACGGTCGTGCTGCCGACGATGACCGTGTTTTCCACCGACACGTTGACCGGCCCGGCGACGGCGCCCGGACCGACGATGATGTCGGCGCGCGCGGACGCCGCGAGCAGCGTCATCACGGTGAGCGCGAGATGCGACAACCGCAGATGGCGTGCGCGAGCGGTGACTTCGCTCCTCATGTGCCCATCACGACGAAACCGGGCCGCATGCGACGGGCACCGTGCAGTCGAACCGGAGCCAGCCACCGGCCGGATGGATGATCGTGGCAACGCAACCCTCCAGGCACGCATGAGCATCTCCCCGATGACGGGCGCCATACTACCTCGCGGCCCCGCTTCGGCCGCATGTCCCGTGGGAAGCGGCTGCGGGTTGACTTGGCGGGCTCCCGCCCACATCATTCGATCATGCACACAGCGCGCCATTTCCGCTTCGCCCGATTCCGGCTCCACGGCGGACAACGGCTCGCAAGCTCCTAAGCCCCGGGTCCGGTGCATCACGCCCCGCTCTCGGGGCCCTTGTCGCAAACGGCGCCGTCCCTCACCCGCGCCGGCAGCCTTCAGCTCGTTTCCTCGAATTTCGAACGTTCGTCCCGGCACGCATCGCACAGCATGCGGCCTGCCGGGTCTTCGAGCCTGATCGCATCACCCGCGCGTGCCGACACGATCGCAGCGCAGCCATTCAACCTCGAAAGTCGACGCCATGAACACGCAAGAATCCGCCAAGCGGCCCCCCATCCACCTCATCGATACCGAAGCGGATGCGCTCGCGCACCTGGCCACGCAGGTCGGGGAGCCCACGCCCGAAGTCAGCGCGATGCTGCTCGCCGAGATCGAGCGCGCGACGGTGCACGACGCCGGCCACATCCCGCACGACGTGGTCACCATGAACGCCACCGTGGATTTCGTGGACGAAGCGAGCGGCACGCAACGGTCGGTGCAGCTCGTCTACCCCAGGGACGCCGACATCGCCGCCGGGCGCATCTCCATCCTGACGCCCGTGGGCGCGGGATTGATCGGCCTGCGCCAGGGCCAGTCGATCGCGTGGCCCGATCGCGACGGCCACGTGCGCAACCTGACGGTGGTCAGGGTCGCGCAGGCGCCTGCGGCCGCGTGAGGTCCGCGCGGTCGAGGTCCACGTCGGCCTGCGGCAGCACGCGCAGTCCGGGATGCACGGCGCGCAGCGTGGCGGCGATCTTCGCGTCGCCCGCCACCACGAGCGCGAAGGTCGCCGGATCCCAGTGCTTGCGCGCGAAGGCCACGACCTCGTCGGCGGTCACCCCGCCGAGCGCGTCGAGCGAGCGCGTCACCTGGGCGGGCGCGATGCCGGTGGCCTCGAATCCGGCGAGCACGCCGGCGAGGCTCGAGGTCGTCTCGAAGCGGCGGCTCACCGCGCCGATCACGGTCATCTTGCGCGCCGCGAGCTCGTCCGCGGGCGGCGCGCGCTCGCGCACGCGGGCGACCTCGTCGAGCGTCACCTGCACGAGCTCGGCCGCCGATTCGTTCTTGGTCTGTGCGGCGATGCGCCACACGCCGGCGCGACGCCGCGCATCGAGGCTGCTGCCCACGCCATAGGTGAGGCCGCGGCGGATGCGCAGCTCCTGGTTGAGCCGCGAGGAATAGCCGCCGCCCAACAGCGCATTGGCGATGACCCCCGCGTAGTAGTCGGGCGCATCGCGGGCGATCGACGGTGCCGCGATGGCAATGCCGGCCTGCCCCGCGCCGTCCATCGCGATGAGCAGGGGCGCCGGCGCTTTCACGCCACCTTCGCCGGCGCGCGCCGCAGGCAGCGGCACGGCAGGGCGCGCCCATGCGCCGAACGACTTCTCCGCGAGCGCGCGCGCCTGTCCGGCATCGATGTCGCCGGCGAAGATGAGCGTGGCGTTGTCGGGCCGGTACCACGCCTTGTGCTGCGCGACGACGTCGGCGCGCTTGATGCGCGCGAGCGAGGTCGGCGTGCCTTCGGCCGAGTGCCCGAAGGGGCCGGCGCCGAACGCCGCACGATCCACCGCCATGCGCGCGAGCGTGCCGGGCTCGCCCAGCGATACCGACAGGTTGTCGAGCGCCTGCCGACGCGTGCGATCGAGCTCCGCCTGGAGGAAGCGCGGATGCAGCACCACGTCGGCGATGAGCGCGAGTGCGGCCGCCACCTGCGGCCGCGTCACCGTCATCGACACCTGCGCGCGATCCCAGCCCGCGCCGCTGTCGAGCGCGCCGCCCAGGGCTTCGGCGGCGTCGGCGATCTGCGGTGCCGTGCGTGTCGCGGTGCCCTTGGTGAGGAGCTCGGCGGTGACGTCGGCGAGTCCCGCGAGCGCGGGCGGATCCGTCTCGGCCCCCGAGCGCACGAGAAGCTGCACCGTGACGAGCGGCAAGGTGCTCCGCTGCGCGACCACGACGCGCAGGCCATTGTCGAGCGTGGCGACCGCGGGCGTGGGGATCACGAAGGCGCGCGGTGGCGCTGCGGGCGGAGGCGTGTCGTAGGGCTGGGCGGCAAGCATGGCGGGGAGTGTGGCCAGGACGAGGGCGGCAAGGTGGGCGGCGCGCCTCATCGCCTGGCGTCACCTGCGGACTGGGCTGCGGTTGCTGGTGCCTTCACGTTGGCATCCGCCGCGGGCTTTCCAGGCTTGCCGACGGCTGGCCCGGCCTTGCGCGCAGGCTTGCCGGCCGCCTTGTCCTTGGCTTCCTGCACGTATTCGATCGTGACCTGCCTGCCGTCGAGCACGTATTTCCGCAGCACGCGCTGCACGTCGGCCGCGGTGACCGCCTGCAATTCCTCGAGATCGCGATTGGCGTAGGCGGGGTCGCCGCGATACATCACGGCTTCCCCGAGCGCCATCGCCTTGCCGATGGGCGTCTCGCGCTCCTCGAGCTCGTGCGTGAGCATCTGCAGCTTGACCTTGGCGAGCTCCGCGGCGGGAATCGGTCCCCTGGCGAGCTTCGCGATCTCCGCCTCGAGCGCCGCGGCGAGGCTTGCCGGTGTCGCGCCCCTGGCGCCGATCGCGTAGGCCACCACGAGGCCGGTGTCGGTGGTGGGGTCGAGCGAGAATCCCGCGTGCTGCGCGATCTCCTTGCGATACACGAGGGACTCGTGCAGGCGGGAGGATTCGCCTCCGGCAAGGAGCGCAGCCGCCACATGCAAGGCCGCGGCATCCGGATCCTTCGCCGTGGGCCCGAGCCACGTGAGCGCGACAGCGGGCAACGGCACGCTGGGGCCCGTCTCGCGATACGTGGCGTCCTGCGTGCGCGGAGGTTCTTGCGCGGTCACGCGCGGAATCGGCGTCGCGGGACGCGTGATTGCACCGAAGTACGTGTCGACCCAGCCGTCGAGCTCGGCCTGGTCGAAGTCGCCCGCCACGAGCAGGAGCGCGTTGTCGGGCCGGTAGTAGACCGTGTGGAAGGCGCGCACGTCGTCGAGCGACGCGGCATCGAGCTGCGCGATGCTGCCGATCACGCCGCGGCTGTACGGATGCGCCGCATACGAGTGCGGGGCGATCGACTCGAAGAAGCGTCCATAGGGATCGGCCAGCACGTGCTGGCGATACTCCTCCTGCACCACCGCGCGCTCCGACGTGAAGTTGGCCTCGTTCACGTCGAGGTTGCTCATGCGCTCGGCCTCGGCCCACAGGAGGCGCTGCAGGTGATTGGACGGCACCACCGCGAAGTAGTTGGTGACATCCTCGCGCGTGCTCGCATTGTTGCTGCCGCCCACGTCCTCGGTGAGGCGGTCGAACTGCTCGCTCGCGAGGTACTTCGTGCTCTTGAACATCAGGTGCTCGAAAAGATGCGCGAAGCCCGAGCGGCCCACGGGATCGTCCTTGCCGCCCACGCCGTACCAGACCTGCACGCTCACCGTGGGGCTCGCATGGTCCTGCACGGTGACCACACGCAGGCCGTTGGCGAGCGTGCGCTCGCGATAGTCGAGCGGCGGGATGGACAGCGCGGCAGCGGCAGCGGACGGTAGCGGCGCGGCCGGGGTAGCACCGGAGGCAAGGGCGGTCATGCAGAGGGTGGCAAGAAGGAGGAGACGACGACGCATGGGGCTCGCTTGGACAGCGACCCGCCAGTATACGTTCCGGGTGCCGGCAGCCGTGTGGGCGGGCCCTGGTTCGGCCGCCGCGCTGTCCCGGCAGGCTCGCGCGTTCAGCCCACGCGCGCGCCGGGCCGGTAGAAGAGATAGGCCGCGAAGCCCAGCGTGTCGCGCCCCCAGCGCAGGTACGCATCGCGCAGCTTGCGCGAGCGCTCGAGCATCGCCGGCACGTCGGGATCGTCGGGCTGCTCGCGCGCGTAGCGATCGACCGAGCGCGCATAGGTCCACTGGTATTCGTCCCACTCGTCCACGCTCGCCGTGACGGCATGCATGGGCACGAGGCCGGCGTCGATGCCCGCCTGCACGTTGCCGCGGTGATCGGCATGGTGGCCACGCTCGGTGCCCAGCAGCGCGAGATAGTCGGGATGTGCCCGCGTGCGCCAGTAGCCGGTGCCGATGAGCACGTATCCGCCGCCGCAGGTCCAGGTGCGCAACTGCTGGCAGATGCTCGACATGCCGCCGGTGATACCGCCCGAGCCCAGCATCACCGCGAGATGGAATGTCTCGGGATCGGCGCGGAAGTCGCGGATGTCGATATTGTCGAGATGCAGCTTGCCGAGCGCGCCGGTCCACTCCGCGCGCTCGCGCGCCTGGTCGAGCATGAGCGAGCTGCGGTCGATCGCCACCACGGTGGCGCCGAAGCGTTCGATGATGCGCAACGCGAGCTCGGCGCGCCCGCAGCCCAGGTCGAGCACGCGCGACGTCTCCACGAGGGGCAGCAGGTCGAGCAGGCGCTCGATCTTGGCCGCCGCGAGCGGATGACAGTAGTCGTGCTCGCGGTGCGCGATGGCGCTGAATTTGTAGGGATTCATGGCTGTGGACCCGCGGCCGCGGGAGCCTTCCACGGTGCCACACGCAAGAGTAGTGCCATGCCGGGCAGCGCCAGCGCCGTGCACAACAGGAAGAATGTGAACCAGCCGAGATGCTCCACGAGCACACCGGTCGTGGCGTTGACGAGCGTGCGCGGCACGGCCGACAGGCTCGTGAAGAGCGCGAATTGCGTCGCGGTGAAGCGCGGATCCGTCGCCCGCGCGATGAAGGCCACGTAGGCCACGGTCCCCATCCCCATGCCCACGGCCTCGGCGCCCACCACGAGGCCCAGCGAGTAGAGACTCGGCGCGCCCTGAATGGAAAGCCAGGCGAAGCCCAGGATCACCAGCATCTGCGCCACGCCGAAGATCCACAGCGCACGATCGATACCGATCTTCACCATCCACAACCCGCCCAGCATGCCGCCGGCGACACTTCCCCACAGCCCCGCATTCTTGGCGACGAGGCCGATGTCGGTCTTGGTGAACCCCATCTCGAGGTAGAACGGCGTGGCGAGTGCGGTGGCCATGCTGTCGCCGAGCTTGTAGAGGAAGATGAAGAGCAGGATGAATGCGGCGTCCCGCCAGCCCGAGCGCGCAATGAATTCGCGGAAGGGCAGCACCACCGCGTCGAGCAGTGTCTTGGGTGCGGCGGCAGTGGCCTGCGGCTCGCGCACCACGAGGGTCATCACGAGGCCGGGCAGGAGGAAGAGCGCGGTGATCACGAACACCGACGACCACGGCATGCGATCGGCCAGGATCAGCGCGAGCGATCCGGGTACCAAGCTGCTGATGCGATAGGCATTGACATAGAACGAGTTGCCCAGCCCCAGCTCGTTGTCGGCGAGGATCTCGCGGCGATACGCATCCATCGCGATGTCCATCGACGCGGAGAAGAACGCGACCACCGCGGCGAGGTAGGCGATCGTCCAGATCTGGTCCTGGGGATGCAGGAAGCCCAGCGCCGCGATGGAGGCGATGAGCGCCACGTGCATCGCGAACATCCAGCCGCGGCGGCGCCCGAGCCACGGCAAGGCGTAGCGGTCGAGCAGGGGCGACCACAGGAACTTCCACGTGTACGGAAACTGCACGAGCGCGAAGAGCGCGATCGCCTTCAGGTCCACGCCCTCGGTGCGCAGCCATGCCGGCACGAGGTTCAGCAGCAGGTAGAGCGGCAGGCCGGAGGAGAAGCCGGTGAAGATGCAGATGAGCATCCGCCGGTTGAGGATGGCGGCGCGCCAGTGGCGGGGGGTGGCGGGAGCGGCGGCCGGCCCGACTGCGGGACCCAAGGGGACGGTAGGCCCATCCGCCGGGCGTGCGGCATCGTTCATCGCCCGGATTGTAGCGAGGGACGG
>CAZUGY010000048.1:22357-25363 GCA_964620265.1 uncultured Alcaligenaceae bacterium | reverse complement strand
TGCCGCCGTACAAGGCGCTGCTGACGCACGGCTTCGTGGTGGATGGCGAAGGCAAGAAGATGTCGAAGTCGAAGGGCAACGTGGTGGCGCCGCAGAAGGTGGCCGACACCCTGGGCGCGGAGGTGCTGCGCCTGTGGGTCGCCGCCACCGACTATTCGGGCGAGCTCAACATCAGCGACGAGATCCTGAAGCGCGTCGTGGAAAGCTACCGGCGCATCCGCAACACATTGCGCTTCCTGCTCGCCAACACGTCCGACTTCGATCCGGCCGCGCATGCGATTCCGGTCACGGATCTGTTCGAGATCGATCGCTACGCGCTCGCCAAGACGCAGATGATGGCGCGCGCGGTGGAAGGCGACTACGGCCGCTACGAGTTCCATCTCGCCGTGCAGCGCCTCACCAACTTCTGCTCGGAGGACCTCGGCGGCTTCTACCTCGACGTGCTCAAGGACCGCCTCTACACCACCGCCAAGGACAGCCGCGCGCGTCGCTCCGCGCAGACGGCGGTGGCGGCGATCCGCGATACGCTGCTGAAGCTCATGGCGCCGATCCTCTCGTTCACAGCGGAGGAGGCGTGGCGATTGCTGTATTCCAAGGATGCGACGATCTTCGCGCACGTATGGGCCGGCAGTCCGCCCGACCTTCCCAACGAGCCGGAGCTCCTCGCGAAGTGGGAGAAGATCCTCGCCGTGCGCGCCGCCGTGCAGAAGGAGCTCGAGACGGTGCGGCAATCGGGTGCGATCGGCTCGTCGCTGCAGGCAGAAGTGGCGATCACCGCACCCGCGGAGGCCCACGCCGCGCTCGCCTCGCTCGACGACGACCTGCGCTTCGTCACGATCACCTCCGCCGCGACCGTGGCACCGGGTGACGCGCTCGCCGTGACGGTCACGCCGAGCCAATACAAGAAGTGCGAGCGCTGCTGGCACTGGCGCGCCGACGTGGGCGCCGACCGCGCGCATCCCGCGCTGTGCGACCGCTGCGTGAGCAATCTCTTCGGCGCGGGCGAGCCGCGCCGTTTCGCCTGACCCCGCGCGACGTGGCGAGCGATCTCGTGCTTGGTACCTCCCGCACACCGTTGCCCGGCTGGTCGCGCTGGCTGTGGCTGTCGGCCGCGGTGATCGCGCTCGACCTCGCCACCAAGGCGTGGGTCGAGTCCGCGTTCCGCGAAGGCGAGTCGGTGCCGGTGACGGGATTCTTCAATCTCGTGCTCGCCTACAACACGGGCGCGGCATTCAGCTTCCTCGCCGATCACGATGGCTGGCAGCGCTGGTTCTTCGCCGGCATCGCGGTGGTGGCGAGCGTGGTGCTCGTCTGGATGCTGCGCAAGGGCGGCAGCCGCACGCTGATGTGCGGCCTGGCGCTGATCCTCGGCGGCGCGCTCGGCAACCTGTGGGACCGCGTGATCGCCGGGCGCGTGACCGACTTCCTGCTCTTCCATTACGCCGGCTGGGCGTGGCCCGCGTTCAACATCGCCGACTCCGCCATCACCATCGGCGCGGCGCTCCTCATCATCGACAGCTTCCGCGAGCCGCGCCGTGCGGCGGCGGGCTAGGCACACACGAGAGGCGCATCGCGATGGACATCCTTCTCGCCAATCCCCGCGGCTTCTGCGCCGGTGTCGATCGCGCCATCGCGATCGTCGAGCAGGCGCTCGCGCAATTCGGGGCGCCGATCTACGTGCGCCACGAAGTCGTGCACAACAAGTTCGTCGTCGACGACCTCCGGGAGAAGGGCGCGGTCTTCGTGGAGGAGCTGGTCGACGTGCCGGCGGGCGCCACGGTCGTGTTCTCCGCGCATGGCGTATCCCGGGCCGTGCGCGCGGAGGCGGAGGCGCGCGGGCTGCGCGTGTTCGACGCCACGTGCCCGCTCGTCACCAAGGTGCACGTGGAGGTCGCCAAGATGCGCGAGCAGGGCCGCGAGATCGTGATGATCGGCCATGCCGGACATCCCGAGGTCGAGGGCACGATGGGCCAGGTCGAGGGCGGCATCCACCTCGTGGACTCGGCGGCGGACGTGGCGCGGCTCGTCGTGCGCGATCCCGCGCAGCTCGCCTACGTCACGCAGACGACGCTCTCGGTCGACGACGCCGAGGCAATCGTGCAGGCGCTGAAGGCCCGCTTCCCGCTGATTGTAGGACCGAAGCGCGACGACATCTGCTACGCGACGCAGAACCGCCAGGATGCGGTCAAGGCGCTCATGCCGAGTGTGGACGCCGTGATCGTGGTCGGCAGCCCCAACAGCTCCAACTCGAATCGCCTGCGCGAAGTCGCGGCGCACCGCGGCGTGCCCGCGTGGATGGTCGATCGCGCGGAGGAGCTGCAACCGGAGTGGGTGCAGGGCAAGCGGCGGGTGGGTGTCACCGCGGGTGCGTCGGCGCCGGAGATCCTCGTGCGGCAGGTGATCGCGCGCTTGAAGGAGCTGGGCGCCCTCGGCGTGACGGAGCTGTCGGGCACGGCGGAGAACGTGGTGTTCCCGATGCCCAAGGGGCTCGCCGGCGACGGGCATGCCAAGGCGCCGGAGCTGGGGCCCCCGCGGGGGTAGTCGCTTTGCCGCATCGGCGGCGGCTCTGGCGGTCGCGCAGCGCCTCGGGCGACCGGAAGCACCCGCGGCCAGGAGCACCGGCAGGTCACCGCTTCGGCTTCTCGCCCCGCAGCCACAGCAGCACCCCCAGGAACACCGCGAGCGAGAGCGCCGCGGCCATCCCCGCCACGAGCGCATGCCGCCCTGGCTCCGTGACCGCGCGGACCAGCGCTTCGGCGAAGTAGAACGGCGTCAGCAACGCCAGCCACTGCCGCGGCTTGCGCGCGCCGCGCGCCACCCCGGGAAGGAGCACGGCGAGCGGCAGCGCCTTGATCGCGAGCCAGCGCGCGCCCGGCAACGGCGCGAGCACTACCGCCCAGAGCACTTCGAGAAGCGTCAGCGCGGCCAGCGCCGCAACGGTTAGCCGCCCCAAGTTGCGGGCCCCCTCGGGGGGAGGCGAGCGCAGCTCGCTTCGGGGGGGGCCTT
>CAZUGY010000048.1:0-22257 GCA_964620265.1 uncultured Alcaligenaceae bacterium | reverse complement strand
GCGGGCCCCCTCGGGGGGAGGCGAGCGCAGCTCGCTTCGGGGGGGGCCTTTCACCCTACAGAGACGAACTCGTAGAGCTCGAACCCGGGACCTTGCTCGACGAGCTTGGTGAGCACCGCGAAGCCCGTGCCGCTTCCCCGGCGCAGCGTGATCGCCTGCTCGAGCCCGAACGCGCCCGCGGGCACGATGATCTGCGACGGCGACGGCGCGGCACCCACCGCGGCTTCCTCCGGCAGCACCACCGCCGGCTGCAGCGAGCCTTGCGCGGCATCCTCGGCGCCCGCGCCTGCGGCCTCGGGATTGTCGGACAGCAGCTCGCAGCCGAACTCGAGCCCGCTGCCCTTGAAGGTGTTGCGGAACCACCGCACCATGGCCACCTGCAGGCTCGTGCGACCTTCCACGCGCAGCGCGACGAGCTCGCCGATGCGCAGCGAGGCGGGCGCGCTGTCGGTCTGCCGCAGCGCATATCCCGCCGGCGTGTGGTTGATCACCTGGCAGTTCGCCATTGGCGGCAGGCCGGCCGGCGGCCAGTTCACCGGGGCATGCACGCCGCGGCTGTATTGCCACACGCCCGGCAATCCCGCGCACGTGACGACGCGCGCGCGTGACGGCAGCCGGTTGAACTGGCGCGCGGGCGGGATCGCCCACTGGCGCAGCAGGCGCTTCAAGAGCGCGATGTACTGCACGCGCGATCCGGCGTTACGCCCCGCGCCCTCCGGCAGCGGCCCGCCGGACTCGAGCGCGCGCAGCTGCTCCTGGATCTGGAAGGCGAGGTCGAAGGTGAGCAGGAAGAGCTTGCTGCCGTCGATCGAGCCGCCCTTGTTGGCGGAGAAGGGCGGGAAGTCGTGCCCCACGGGAACGATCGCCACTGCCTTCGCCATGCGGTGCACGGGGGGCACGTCGGTCAGCTTGGCCCAGTGCGCGTGCTCCTGCACGTAGCGCAGCACCAGCGCGAGCTGTCCGGGAAGGAAGCCGTAGGGATTGGCCAGTGCGAGCAGCAGCGACTGCACGGTCAGGCGCTCCGCGGTGAGGTCGGGCTGCTCCGACGACAGCGGCACCAGGTGCAGGTTGCGCTCGCGCGCGAAGGCGTACACGAGATGCGCGTCGTGCCACGTGCGCGGGGGCACCGGCGCATACGAGAGGTAGCTGTTGACGAGCATGCGCCCGGTGCACTGCATGCAGCGGTGGATGAGCGCCAGCAGCAGCCGCTGTCCCCCGAGCGAGAGGCGCTTGGCGGCCTCGCTCGACAGGAGGTGCTTGTAGGCCACCGCGAGCTCGCTCGCCAGCGTCAGTCCCGCCTTGGCGGCCTCGAGCGCCGCGCCCGAAAGGGGATGCTGCGCCTGGGCGAAGCGGGTCTCGAGCACCGGCCACAGCGCCATGGCCGCGGCCCAGTATTTCTCGGCGAGGTCGAGCCGCTTGCCGTCACCCATCGCGACGCGGTTGGTGGCCGCCAGCGCGTCGCCGATCAGGCGGGCGGCCTCCACGGGATCGCGGCGGCGCAGGTCGTCCAGCCACGGGCCGACCTTGGTGGGGCGGATTTCCGGCGGATGCGCGGGGTGCGGATCGACGGCGGGCAGCGAGAGCGCGAGGGACATGGGCGGGTGACTGGATCGGTGCGCTGCCGGGGCGATCGCATTGTAGGCCAGGCGTCTACCCCCTTCTAGCGCATTTCGTGCCAGCGCGCCCGGGTCACGGCGCGAGCAGGAAGTCGAGGACGGGTTGCACCTGGTCCGCGGTGAGCAGGGTGGGGGCGTGCCCCACGCCTGCAAACTCGATCACGCGCGCCTTCGGGCCCCGCTCGGTCATGCCCCGGGCGGTGTCCGCCGAGAGCAGATCGGAGTCCGCGCCGCGCAGGACCAGCGTGGGGCAGGCGATCGCGTCCCACAGCGGCCACAGCGCCGGCGGCGCGGCCTCGGTCCGGAAGGGCAGGGCGATGCCCGGATCGTAGGATAGCGCGAAGCTCCCATCGGGTCGCTCCACGACGGACGTGCGCGTCAGGTGGTCCCACTGCGCGTCAGTCAGGCGTCCGAAGGGCGCCGACACGCGACGGATGTAGGCATCCGCGTCGGCAAACGTCGCGAAGGCCGGCGCCCGTCCCACGTATTCGCGGATGCGGTCGAGGGCGGCGGGCTCGATCACCGGTCCCGCATCGTTGACCACGAGCCGCGTGACCGGCGTGTCCGGCTGTGCCGCGATCACCACGCCGAGCAGGGCGCCCATCGACGTGCCCACCCAGTCGACCGTCTGCGCGCCGCTGCGCGCGACGAGCGCCGTGAGGGTGGTGAGGTAGGTCGGGAACACGTAATCGGCGGGATGCGGGAGCCACTGGCTGGCACCGCGGCCGGGCATGTCCACCGCCAGCACGCGATGGGTCGCGGACAGCGCCTCGCCGAGGACGTCGAAGTCGCGGCCGTTGCGCGACAGTCCATGCACGCAGATGACCACGCGCTCGTTGGCGGGGTCGCCCCACTCGTAGTAGACGACGCGATGGAAGCCGTGGGGCGAGAGGCTGCGCAGCTCGCGCGTGCGGGGGAGGGTGCGGGTGAGCATGGGGAACCTGCCTGGAAGATGGGCGTCGCATTGTGCCATCGCGGGTCCGTTCGCCGGCACGGGCTTGCGCACTCGATGTGCGACACTGCGGCCCATCATTTTCTACGCAGGTCTACTCCATGCCACTGCCGCGCCTTGCCACCGTCCTTGCCGCTTCGACGCTCGTCGCGGCGCTCGGCGCCTGCGCCCCCGATGCGATGAACAACCGCGCGGCGACGGGATTCAACGGCTTCGTCGACCAGGTGTCGCGGGCCTGCGCGCCGCTTGCGCTCGGTCGCTACCAGCTCTCCAATCCGCTGATGGGCGGCGCGGGCGGCAATTCGTACAACTACTGGCTCGACCAGACCTCGCGCCTGTACTACCGCACGATCGGTCCCGCGCAGTACCGCGAAAGCCTCAATGCCTTCTTCGGTGCCGGCAACGACGGCACCATCGACTGCATCGTGGGCAATCTTCCCGCACCGTCCTGAGGCGAATTCGCCGCGACGCCAAGCCTTAGCCGAAGCGTGGCGGCAGCCGGGGACCGGGCGCGGGCTCGCCCGCGAGGAACGCGATCACCTCCGACCGCCGCGCCAGCGTATCGCGGTAGCCCAGCGCGGCGAGCGTCCGGCAGAACGCGGGATCGAAGAGCAGGTACGAGACGAGGTTCGCACCCGTGCCCTGCGTGCTGCCGAGGCTGCGCAGCAGGCTTTGCAGCGGCGCGGGCAGGCGGTCGGCGTAGCGCAGCGCGACCTCGCCGATGTCCACCGATGGTGCCAGCACGAGGGCGTCCACGTGCGCCGTGCCGGGGACGCTCGCGCCCGGGGCCAGGTGGGTCAGCAGGCGATTCACCTGCGCCATGCGCTCCACGTCCACCGCGAGGTTGTCGAGGAACACCGTCGACAGCGCATGTCCGGCGGCCTGGGCGAACGACGGATACGTGGCCGGCCCGACATGGTCCGGCCGCTGTCCACCGAACTGCCCGACCGCGATCACGAGGATGCGGCGCGCGCCGAGGTTCAGCGCCGGGGAGAGCGGGGCGGACAGGCGCACGGACCCGTCCATGTAGTAATCGTCGCCGATGCCCTGGGCGGCGAAGATGAAGGGGATGGCCGCCGAGGCGAGGAGGTGCGCGGGGCCGAGGCGGGCCGCCTCGCCGCGACGGCGCGTGCGATTCCAGCCGAGCTGGTCGTCGCCGGCCTCGAAGAACGTCACGGCATGGCCGGTGGTGTAGCTCGTGGCATTGACCGCCAACGCGCGCAGCATCCCCGTCCGCACGTGCTCGCGGATGCGCTCGAAGTCGAACTCGGTCTCGATCACGTGGCCGAGCGGAGTGCTGTCGAGGAGCGCGGCCACGCCGCGCGGCGGCGCCGCCCCCATCAGCACCGCGGCCAGGAAGCGCGCGCTGTGCACGGAGAGGGCGCGGAAGTCCGCGCGATAGATCGAGGCCACGCCGACGCGCCGCCACCAGCGCGCAAGGCGCGCGATCCCGCGCCGGAAATCGTCGGCGTGCTGCGCGAGGGCCACCGCGTTGATCGCGCCGGCCGAAGTGCCGCACACGATGCCGAATGGCAAGGGGCCGGGCCGGCCGTGGAGGTGCGCGATCGCGCGCAGCGCGCCCACCTGGTAGGCCGCGCGCGCGCCGCCGCCCGGGAGGAGAAGTGCGCTGTCGTGGCCAGGGCGCGTCATTGCGATGACGGGGTGCCGCGCATCGTTGGCGAGGGCATGACGCCTTCCATGTCCTGCGGCTCGGCCGGCCTATTCACGCAGCGTGCGATCGAAGATGACCAGCATCGCCGCCGTCGCACCCCAGATGTAGCGCTCGCCCCACGGGATGGCCCAGAAGTCGCGCCGCCGCTCGTCCTGCATGCGGAAGTGGCGCTGCTGGTTGGCGGGATCGAGGATGAAGGCCAGCGGGACCTCGAACACGTCGGCCACCTCGACGGGATCGGCCTCGAGCACGAACGGCGGCTCGACCCAGCCGACCACGGGCGTGACGCGATAGCCGGTCACGGTTTCGTAGGTCGCGAGCTCGCCCAGGACGCTCACGCGATCGGCAGGAAGGCCCGTCTCCTCGGTCGTCTCGCGCAGGGCGGCGGCGGCGTGGCTGGCGTCGGAGGGCTCCACGCGGCCCCCCGGAAACGCGATCTGGCCCGGATGATCGGGCAGGTCGGCGCTGCGCTGGGTGAGGAGGAGGGTGAGCCCCGCGTCGCGGTTCACGAGCGGGACGAGCACGGCGGCATCGCGCGGGGGACCTTCGCGTCCGGGGAGACGGCCGCCGTCGCTCATGCCGCGTGCGGCGTCGGGGGCGGGCCGGGCGAGGCGTTGCGCGAGCCATGCCTTCTGGGCGGCCGGAGGGAGCGAGAACAGCGGGAGCGATGCCAAGGGGATGCGGGACGGCGCGAGAGACTGCGGGCGGGCTTCGCGGGCATTGTAGCGCGGCGCAGCACACGGCTGCCCGGGGTTGGGGACGCGTCGGTCTGTTACGCTTGGCGCTCGCGCGGCGTCGAACTTGCGTGCCGCCCACGGGTCGAATCGCCATGCCACGCCCTCTCGCTATCGCCCTGCTTGCCACGGCCACGCTGCTGGCCGCGCCGGCCGCTGTCGCGGCGTCTCCCTATGCGGACCATCCGCTCGTGGGCTCGTGGCGCTTCGACGTGCCCAATACCGGCTGCCACGAGGTGTATCGCTTCCGCGCCGATGGCACCTCGGTGGTCACGAGCGGCGCCGAGATCGCCGAGAGCGTCTACGAGGTCGCGCAGAAGCCGAGCAGCAAGGGCTTCTATGCCTGGACCGACACCATCGTCAAGGACAACGGCAAGGAAGACTGCAGCGGGCAGATCACGAGCGTGGGCCGCAAGGTCACGAACTACATCCGCTTCGACCGTGCCGCCCAGCGCTTCGTCGTATGCCGCGAGGAGAGCCTCGATGCATGCTTCGGTCCCCTGCGGCGCATGGGCGGCGACGCCGTCTGACGCGCATCGCGCAACTCGCCCGATGGACGCGCACAACCTGCTTCCCATCGGCGCGATCCTCGCCGCAGCGGTCATCCTCGTGGCGGTGTTGTGGCGGCTGATGCGTCCGCATGTCCCGCCGGTGCAGCACGAACCGGACGAGGCGGGGGCGAAGGCGACGGCCTCGACTCCACAGCTGTCCGACGAAGATGCCGAATACCTCGACTCGTCGCACATCATCGCGGCACCTGCGCGCGGGCGCAGCGAGCCGCCGCGCTGAGGCGCTGACCCTCTCGCCATGACGATCCGCATCGTGCGCCTCGGCACACCCCGCGCGCCCCACGAAGGCCTGCGCATCGGCACGGTGCGCAGGCCCCCGCGTGGCGTGCGCAAGGCCGACTACGCGCGCGGCAACTGGTACGACGTGTGGTATCCCGACCTGGCGCCCAGCGCGGAGGTGGTCGCGCTGGTGCAGGCCGATCCGTCGGCAGCGGGCTTCGCGGCCTTCCGCCGCGCCTACCTGCGCGAGATGCGCGCGCCGTCGGCCGCGCGCACGCTCGACCTCCTCGCCGCGCTCTCGCACTCGGCCGATTTCTCCGTGGGCTGCTACTGCGCGGACGAATCACGATGCCACCGTTCGCTGCTGCGGGAGCTTCTCGCGCAGCGCGGTGCGCGTATCGGGTGACCGGGCGCCTCTGCGGCGAGCGACGCGATCGCTAGGCAGGGCCGGCCCGCGCATCCGCCGGATCAGGCACCGCGAATGCATGCCGCTGGGTGGCGGTGAGGTAGGCGATGTCGCCTGCACGCAGGCGAAGGTCGCGGTAGGTGTCGCGCGGCACTTCCACGTTCACGAGATGTGCGTTGGCATCGAGCGCGAACTCGAGCCGTGCCGTGGCGCCGATCGACGTGCCGTGCACGAAGCGCGCGGGAATGCCGCCGGGCGAGGGCGCGCGCTCCACCGCGAGCTCGTGCGGCCGCGCATACGTCTCGCCGCCGCCGGCCACGGGCACGCGATTCACGTTGCCCAGGAACTCGAACACGAAGGCGGTGGCGGGGTGGTCGTACACCTCCTCGGGCGTGCCGATCTGCTCCACCCGCCCGCGGTTCATCACCACCACGCGGTCGGCGACCTCGAGCGCCTCCTCCTGGTCGTGGGTCACGAACACGCTCGTGACGTGCACCTCGTCGTGCAGGCGGCGCAGCCAGCGGCGCAGCTCCTGGCGCACCTTGGCATCGAGCGCGCCGAAGGGCTCGTCGAGCAGCAGCACGCGTGGCTCGACCGCCAGCGCGCGGGCGAGCGCGATGCGCTGACGCTGGCCGCCGGAGAGCTGGTGCGGATAGCGCTGCGCGAGCCAGTCGAGCTGCACCAGCTCGAGCAGCGTATGCACCCGCTTGGCGATCGCGGCTTCGGTCGGCCGGTGTGCGCGCGGACGCACGCGCAGGCCGAAGGCGATGTTCTCGAAGATCGTGAGGTGGTTGAAGAGCGCGTAGTGCTGGAAGACGAAGCCCACCTGGCGCTCGCGCGCGTGGACGGACGTGGCATCCGCGCCGTGGAACGACACGCTGCCGGCATCGGGCGCATCGAGGCCGGCGATGATGCGCAACAGCGTGGTCTTGCCCGAGCCCGACGGCCCGAGCAGCGCCACCAGCTCGCCGGTGTGCACGTCGAGGTCCACGTTGTCGACCGCCACGAAGTTGCCGAAGCGCTTGTCGATGTTGCGTAGTGCGATGCTCATGCGAATTCTCCGGTGAGGCGCTCGCGCAGGATGCGGCTGCGGCGCTCGACGGCCAGCTTCAGCACGAGCGTGACGAGCGCCAGCAGCGCGAGCAGCGACGCGCAGGCGAACGCTGCCGCGAACTGGTATTCGTTGTAGAGGATCTCCACGTGCAGCGGCAGCGTGTTGGTCTGGCCGCGGATGTGGCCCGACACCACCGACACCGCGCCGAACTCGCCCATGGCGCGTGCATTGCAGAGGATCACGCCGTAGAGGAGGCCCCACTTCACGTTGGGCAAGGTCACGCGCCAGAACGTCTTCCAGCCGCTCGCCCCCAGCACCGTGGCGGCTTCCTCCTGCTCGATGCCCTGCGCCTGCATGAGCGGAATGAGCTCCCGCGCCACGAACGGAAACGTCACGAAGGTGGTGGCGAGCACGATCCCCGGCACGGCGAAGATGATCTTGATGTCGTGGTCGGCGAGCCACGGCCCGAGCCACCCCTGCATGCCGAACACGAGCACGAAGATGAGGCCGGCGATCACCGGCGACACCGAGAACGGCAGGTCGATGAGCGTGATGAGGACGTTCTTGCCGCGGAAGTCGAACTTGGCGATGGCCCAGGCGGCCGCCACGCCGAATACCACGTTGAGCGGCACCGCGATGGCGGCGGTGAGGAGCGTCAGGCGGATCGCCGCGAGCGCATCGGGCTCGGTGACCGCGGCGAGGAAGGCGCCCACGCCCTTGCGCAACCCCTCGACCAGCACGAAGGCGAGCGGCACGAAGAGGAAGACGGTGAGGAAGGCGAGGGCGATCGTCACGAGGGCGTAGCGCACCCAGCGGGCGTCCCGTCCTTGCGTGACCGGGGAGAACGTCGAGGCAGGGGTCATTTCACGTCACTTCCGTTGCGCCGCCGCGTCCATGCCTGCAGCGCATTGATCACGAGCAGCAGTGCGAAGGACACCACCAGCATCACGACCGCGATCGCGGTGGCGCCGTTGTAGTCGTACTGCTCCAGCCGCGTGATGATGAGGAGCGGCGTGATCTCCGAGATCATGGGCATGTTGCCGGCGATGAAGACCACCGATCCGTACTCGCCGATCGCGCGGGCGAAGGCCAGCGCGAAGCCCGTGAGCAGCGCCGGCAGCACGACGGGAAAGATCACGCGGCGGAAGGCCGCCGCGCGCGATGCGCCCAGCGTGGCGGCGGCGTCCTCGAGCTCCTTGGGCAGCTCCTCGAGCACCGGCTGGATCGTGCGCACCACGAAGGGGAGGCCGATGAACGTGAGCGCCACGAACACGCCGAGCGGCGTATACGCGACCTTGATCCCGAGCGGCGCGAGCCAGGCGCCGAACCAGGCGTTCGGCGCGAAGAGTCCCGTGAGCGCGATGCCCGCCACCGCGGTGGGCAGCGCGAAGGGCAGGTCCACGAGGGCGTCGACCAACCGTCGCCCCGGAAAGCGATAGCGCACGAGCACCCACGCCACCACGAGTCCGAAGCCCGTGTTGACGAGCGCCGCGGCGAGCGACGCACCGAAGGTGAGGCGATAGCTCGCCAGCACGCGCGGCGCGGTGACGATCTCCCAGAATTGCGCGGGAGACAGCGCCGCAGACTTGATGAACGCGGCGGAGAGCGGGATCAGCACGATGAGCGAGAGGTAGACGAGCGTGATGCCGAGGCTCACGCCGAACCCGGGCAGCACGCTGCTCGCGCGCGGACGTCGCCCGCCCGTGTCGCGCGCGAGCCGCCGTCCCGCGTGGGCGGGATCCGTGGCGGCGTCGAAGGTGGTCGTGCGATTCACGATGGTCGGGTCCGCATGCGTTGCGTCATTGGCTGGACTCTGGTGCCTGCCTTATTGCTTGGCCGTCGGCACGTAGATCTGGTCGAAGGTGCCGCCGTCGGCGAAGTGCGTTTGCGTCGCCTTTTGCCAGCCGCCGAACGCGTCGTCGATGTTGAACAACGACACCTTCAGGAACTGGCTCGCGTACTTCTGGGCGGCCTTGGCGCTGGTCGGGCGATAGAAATTCTTGCCCGCGATGTCCTGCCCTTCGTCCGAGTACAGGTACTGCAGGTACGCCTCGGCCACCTTGCGGGTGCCTTTCTTGTCGACGTTGCGGTCCACGATCGCCACCGGCGGCTCGGCCAGGATCGACAACGACGGCGCCACGATCTCGAACTTGCCCGCACCGAACTCCCGCAACGCCAGGAACGCCTCGTTTTCCCAGGACAGGAACACGTCGCCCACGCCGCGCTCGGCAAACGTCGTGAGCGAGCCGCGCGCGCCCGAGTCGAGCACCGGCACGTTCTTGTAGAGCTGGGCGACGTAGTCCTTCGCCTTGGCATCGCTGCCGTACTTGCGCTTGCCGTACTCCCATGCCGCGAGATAGTTCCAGCGGGCGCCGCCCGAGGTCTTCGGGTTGGGCGTGATCACGCCCACGCCCGGCTTGGCGAGGTCGTCCCAATCCTTGATCTGCTTGGGGTTGCCCTTGCGCACCAGGAACACGATGGTCGACGTGTAGGGCGAGCTGTTGTTGGGCAGGCGCTTTTGCCAGTCGGCCGGCAGCACCTTGCTCCTGGCCGCGATTTCGTCGATGTCGATGGCCAGCGCGAGCGTGACCACGTCGGCATCGAGACCGTCGATCACCGAGCGCGCCTGCTTGCCGGAGCCGCCGTGCGATTGCTTGATGATCACCTTCTCGCCTCCCTTGGCCTGCCACTGCTTGGCGAAGGCAGCGTTGAACTCCTGGTAGAGCTCACGCGTCGGGTCGTAGGAAACGTTGAGGATCGTCACGTCGGCGTGCGCGGAGGTGACGGCGAGGGCGGCGGCGAAAGCGATGGCGGTGCTGCGAAGGGAGCGTTTCATATAGTCCTCGAAGAGATATGTAAAGTACTGTAAATAACCATGAGTTATATATATGTTCCGAAAAAAGCCGCTTGCTGGCGGCTTCTCCGGGACACGTCGACCTGGCCTGGTCAGTCGGTTCCCGTCCTCGCGTAGGGCGGACATGCATCGATCGCGCCGGTGGCCGGGGGCCGGAACTGCGCGCCCAGGAGGATCAGTGCGGGACCTTCCGTCACGCGCTCCACGGAAGGCAGTTGCGAAAGCGTCGTGTAGTGGATCTGCTGCTGCGCGAGCGAGGCGTTCTCCACCACCGCGACGGGTAGATCGGCGGGCTTGCCGCCGGCGATGAGCGAATCGGCGATCCGCTGCGCGTCTCCCGCGCCCATGTAGATCGCCCCTGCATCGGCCGCGAGGATGCCCGCCGCCCAGGCCCCGGGTTCGTGGCCTTCGCCTACGCGTGGCGTGGCAAAAGCGACGCTGCGCGCGCTGCCGCGCTGCGTGAGCGAGGTGCGCGTGGCAGCGGCCGCGGCAAGTGCCGCGGTGATGCCCGGCACCACCTCGCAGGCGACTCCCGCCTCCGCAAGCGCATCGATCTCTTCCTGCGCGCGTCCGAAGAGCATCGGGTCGCCGCCCTTCAAGCGCACGACCACGCGATGCACGCGCGCCGCATCCACGAGGCGCTTGTTGATGAAGCGCTGTGCGGTCGAATGCTTGCCGCAGCGCTTGCCCACGGCGATCTTCTCCGCGCGCGCGGCAAGGGCGATCGTCTGCGGATGCACGAGCGCGTCGTGGAACACGATGTCGGCCTCCGCCAGCAGCCGCGCGGCGCGCAGCGTGAGGAGGTCGGGAGCGCCCGGTCCGGCACCGACGAGATACACGGTACCGGCGGGCGCGGGGGGAGCGTGCGTGGCGCGGGTCATCGGATCATCCCCGCCGCCACGGTGGCATTGGTGGCCTCGTCCACGAGGATGAAGCTGCCGGTGGCGGGACTGTCGTCGTAGCGGTCCCCCACGATGGGCTGCGCGAGTGCCAGCGTGACCTGCGCGATGTCGTTCATCGCGAGCGCCGCGGGGGCGGGCTCGTGCGCTTGCGTGGACACGTCCCAGCGCTGCTCGATGCTCGCGATGCGGGCGCGCACCTCGCGCGTGGTGTGGCGCAGGAAATACGTGCGGCGCCGGTCGAGCGGACGCTCGTCGAACCAGCACAGCGTGGCCTCGATGCTGCGCAGCGGCTCGGGCGCCGCGGTGCTCGCCACCAACATGTCGCCGCGCGACACGTCGATCTCGTCGGCGAGCACGACCGTGACGGCATCGTGGAGCGCCGCGCGCGCCTGCGTGCCTTGCCACGTGCGGATCTCGCTCACCGTCGACGTGCGTCCGGACGGCAGCACCGTGACCTCGTCGCCCACGGCGATCGATCCCGCCTCCACCCGGCCGAGATAGCCGCGGCCGCCGCCTTTGCCTTCCGCGTCGGGCCGCGCTACGTACTGCACGGGAAAGCGGAACCCGGTGAGCGTGGGCGCGTCCTGCGCGGGGATCGTCTCGAGGAGCTCGAGCAGCGTAGGCCCGCGATACCAGTCGAGGCGGTCGCCGCGCTCCACGACCATGTCGCCGCCCAGTGCCGACATCGGCACGTAGCGGATGCGCGAGGCCTCGATGCCGCTGCGCTGCGCGAAGGCGGAGAAATCCTCCACGATGCGCAGGTAGTCGTCCTCGCGATAGCCTGCGAGGTCCATCTTGTTCACCGCCACGACCAGGTGCCGGATGCCGAGCAGATGCGCGAGCGTCGCGTGCCGGCGCGTCTGCGTGACCACACCGTGCCGTGCGTCCACCAGCAGGATCGCGAGCTGCGCGGTGGAGGCCGCGGTGACCATGTTGCGCGTGTACTGCTCGTGCCCGGGCGCGTCGGCGATGATGAATTTGCGCGCGCCGGTGGCGAAATAGCGGTACGCCACGTCGATGGTGATGCCCTGCTCACGCTCGGCGGTGAGGCCGTCGGTGAGGAGCGACAGGTCGAGCGCGGTGCCCCGCTTCACGGACGTGCGCTCCACCGCGGCCAGCTGGTCGGCCAGCACGGCCTTGGTGTCGTAGAGGAGGCGCCCGATGAGCGTGCTCTTGCCGTCGTCGACGCTGCCCGCGGTGAGGAAGCGCAGTACGCCGCGATCGACGCCGATGTCCGCGAAGGCGATGTTGTCGCGCGCGCTCATCAGAAATACCCCGCCTTCTTGCGCAGCTCCATGGAGGCGTCGTTGGTCTGGTCGTCGAGGCGCGTGGCGCCGCGCTCGGTGATCGTGGCCGCGGCCGTCTCGAGGATGATCTCGTGCGCGGTGGACGCAGTGGACGCCACGGGTGCGGTGCAGGTGATGTCACCCACGGTGCGGAAGCGAACCGACATGCGCTCGACCGTCTCGCCCGCACGCGGCGGCGTCAGGTCGGTCACCGGCACCAGCGAATCCTTGCGGCGTACGATCTCGCGCTCGTGGGCGTAATAGATCGAGGGAACGCCCAGCTTCTCGCGCTCGATGTACTGCCACACGTCGAGCTCGGTCCAGTTGCTGATGGGGAACACGCGCACGTGCTCGCCCTTGTGGACCCGCGCGTTGTAGAGGTTCCACAGCTCCGGCCGCTGGCTCTTGGGATCCCACTGGCCGAAGGCGTCGCGGAAGCTCACGACGCGCTCCTTGGCGCGCGCCTTTTCCTCGTCGCGGCGCGCGCCGCCGATGCAGGCGTCGAATTCGAATTCGGCGATGGCATCGAGCAGCGTGACCGACTGGTGCACGTTGCGGCTCTCGCCGGGCGTCTTCAGCACCACGCGGCCGCTGGCGATGGAGTCTTCCACCGAGCGCACGATGAGACGCTCGCCGAGCTCGGCAGCACGGGCGTCGCGGAAGTCGATCACTTCCTGGAAGTTGTGGCCGGTGTCGATGTGCAGCAGCGGGAACGGGAAGCGGCCCGGACGGAACGCCTTCTCGGCCAGGCGCAGCAGCACGAGCGAATCCTTGCCGCCGGAGAAGAGCAGGGCGGGGTTGGCGCACTGGCCCGCGACCTCGCGCAGGATGTGGATCGCCTCGGACTCGAGCCAGGCGAGATGGTCGCGCGGGGCGGCCGATGCCGTGGCCCCCAACGCGATCGTCGCATCTGCCACGGAGGATGCCGAAGCACCGGACACGGAAGCCACCGGCGCCACGGTCTCGTTGGCTGCATCGCGAAGATGGAAAGCGGGAATGTCGTTCAATACGGTATGCACGGCAGTCATGTCGTCGTTTCCTGGAGTTGCGGATGCGCGCGCGCGAAGCCGATGGGCCGGCGATGCAGTCCGCACTCCTTGTGCTCGGGGTTCTCCCACCACCAGCGGCCGGCGCGGATGTCCTCGCCCGCCTCCACCGCGCGCGTGCAGGGCGCGCAGCCGATGCTGGGATAGCGCCGGTCGTGCAGCGCGTTGTAGGGCACCGAGCGGCCGCGGATGTAGTCCCACACATCGGCTTCGGTCCAGTCCAGCAGCGGATTGAACTTGGCGATGCCGTGCACCGTGTCGCGCTCCTCGAAGGCAATGTCGGCGCGGGTGATCGATTGCTCGCGGCGCAGTCCCGTGATCCAGGCCTTCCTGCCGGTGAGCGCGCGGGCGAGCGGCTCGGTCTTGCGGATCGCGCAGCACTCCTTGCGCAGGTCCACGCTGCGATAGAAGGCATTCACGCCCTGCGCGCGCACGAATGACTCGACGCGCGCTGCCTGCGGGAAGTACACATCGATGGGGAGACCATAGCGGTCGCGCGCGCGGTCGATGAGCGCCAGCGTCTCCTCGGGCAGGCGGCCGGTGTCCAGCGTGAACACGCCGATCGACGGCGCATGCTCGGCGATGAGGTCGAGCAGCACCATGTCCTCGGCGCCGAAGCTCGAGGCGAGCGCCGCAGGCGCGTGCGTGCGCGCGATGTCGCGCAGCGCGTGCGCCGTGGCATCGATGCGGGCGGGAAGCGTCATGCCGCAGCTCCCGCTGTGGCCGCGGCAGCATCGCCATGTCCTCGTGTCGCGGCAGCGTCAGCCTCCGGCGCCGCGGCGCGACGGCGGAACCACGGCGCCCGCAGGTTCGTCACCTGGTAGCCATCGGTGAAGTCGCGCAAGCTCGCGAGCGCGGCCACCGGATCGCGGCCATGCGCGAGCTCGAAGGCATCGAATCCCACCTGCACGAGATAGGCGAGCTGGTCGCGCTGGATGTCGCCGATCGCCCGCAACTCGCCGCGATAGCCGTGGCGCTCGCGCAGCAGACGTGCGGTGGAGTAGCCGCGGCCGTCGGCGAAGCTCGGGAAGTCCACCGCGATCACCGGCAACTGCGTGACGGCATGCGCCACCGCAACGGGATCGTCGGCAGGCGCCAGCCACACGCCCACGTCCGCGCGGCCGAGCAATGCATCCTGGCTCGCGAGCCACAGCGCGAGCGGCACGATCGCCGGCACGCCGGCCGGCAGGTCCTCGAGCGAGGCTGCCTCGCGCATCACCACCCAGGCGTCGTCCTCGACGCGCCCGTTCCTAATGAGCTTCGGCATACACGCGTTCCTTGAAGGGGTCGATGCCCACGCGCCGCACCGTGTCCACGAAGCGCTCGTCCTCGTGGCGGATGCCGACGTAAGTCTCGATGAGGCGCGACACCACGTCGGGCATGTCATCGGCGGCGAACGACGGGCCGATCACCTTGCCGATCGCCGCGTGCTCGCCCTGCGTGCCGCCGATCGTGACCTGGTACCACTCGCTGCCGTTCTTGTCGACGCCAAGCACGCCGATGTGCCCCACGTGGTGATGGCCGCAGGCATTCATGCAGCCGCTGATGTTGAGGTCGAGCTCGCCGATGTCGTGCAGGTAGTCGAGGTCGTCGAAGCGGCGCTGGATCGCTTCCGCGATCGGAATCGACTTCGCGTTCGCGAGCGAGCAGAAGTCACCACCGGGGCAGCACACGATGTTGGTGAGAAGGCCGATGTTGGGCGTGGCAAGGCCCAGCGACTTCAGCTGCTGCCACAGCGGCAGGAGGTCGGATTGCTTCACATCGGTGAAGATGAGGTTCTGCTCGTGCGACACGCGCAGCTCGCCGAACGAGTAGCGGTCGGCGAGCCCCGCCACCGCATCCATCTGGTCGGAGGTCACGTCGCCGGGCGGGATGCCCGTTTTCTTGAGCGAGAGCGTGACGATCGCGTAGCCCGGCACCTTGTGCGGATGCACGTTGCGCTTGGCCCAGTTCTCGAAGGCGCGGTTGTCGGCCTGCGCGGCACGGAACGACGCGTCGTCGCCGGGCAGCCGCTCGTAGGCCGGCGCCGGAAAGAACGCCACGAGCCGGTCGAACTCCTCGACGGGGACGGTCGCCGCGCCGCCGCGCAGATGCTGCCACTCGGCCTCGACGTCGGCCGTGAACGCCGCCGGCGTGCGCTCCTTGACCAGGATCTTGATGCGCGCCTTGAACTTGTTGTCGCGGCGTCCGAAGCGGTTGTACACGCGCAGGATCGCGTCGAGGTAGTTGAGGATCTCGTCGCGCGGGAGGAACTCGCGGATCACGTGGCCCACGATCGGCGTGCGGCCCAGGCCGCCGCCCACCGCCACGCGGAAGCCGATCGCGCCGCCCGCATCGAGCACGAGCTGCAGGCCGATGTCGTTCACGAGGATCGCGGCGCGATCGTTCGTGGCACCGGTCACCGCGATCTTGAACTTGCGCGGGAGGTAGGCGAACTCCGGATGGAACGTCGACCACTGGCGGATGAGCTCGGCATACGGCCGCGGATCCGCGACCTCGTCGCCGGCCACGCCGGCGAAGTGATCGCTCGTGGTGTTGCGCACGCAATTCCCCGATGTCTGGATCGAGTGCATCTCGACCTGCGCGAGCTCGGCCAGGATGTCGGGCACGCGGGCGAGCTCCGGCCAGTTGAGCTGCATGTTCTGGCGGGTGGTGAAGTGGCCGTAGCCGCGGTCGTACACGCGGGCGACGTGGGCCAGCGTGCGCAGTTGCCGGGTCGACAGCTGCCCGTAGGGGATCGCGATGCGCAGCATCGGCGCGTGCTTCTGCACGTACAGGCCGTTCTGCAGGCGCAGCGGACGGAAGTCGTCCTCGGTGATCTCGCCCGCGAGGAAGCGGCGGGTCTGGTCCCGGAACTGGGCCACGCGCTCGTTGACGATGCGCTGGTCGAAGGTGTCGTAGCGGTACATGGCGGCGTCATCGGGCCGGCAGATCCGCCCCGTTGCACCGCAGGATAGGGGTCGAGGTTAATTGCCGGAAGGAATGAATCGCTATTGTTTTAGGCCCCAAAGATATATGCGGCTCCTTATACTGTGCCGATGACCCAGGGATTCGTCCTCTTCGCCCACGGCGCCCGCGATCCGCGCTGGCGGGAACCCTTCGACCGGCTTGCGGCCAAGGTGCAGGCGGCACGTCCGGAGTGCGCGGTCGTGCTCGCTTTCCTGGAGCTGATGACGCCCGACCTCGATGCGGCCGTCGACGAGCTCGTGGCAGGCGGGTGCCAATCCATCGCGGTCGTGCCCATCTTCCTCGGGCAGGGCGGGCACGTGCGGCAGGACCTGCCGGCGGCGGTGGCGGCCGTCCGGCATCGCCATCCCGCGCTTCAGATCGAGTTGCGTGCCGCGATCGGGGAAGACGACGCGGTGCTCGACGCCATCGCCCACGCCGTGGTGGGCTCGAGGTAGGACGGCACTACGCGCGGGGCGCCGGCCGCCGGCATTTCCACCGCCGCCGTCGCCGCGTGGACGTGGCGCAGGAAGGCCTGCGCCGCCGGGGACAATCTCCCTTCGGCGGGATAGGCGAAGTGCCAATGCCGCGCGAGCGGGAATCCGGCCACGTCGAGCTCGGCCAGGGCATCCGCGCCGTTCGCGGCGCCGAAGCCATGGCGCGGCAGCACGCCCAGCCCCGCGCCGTGCGCCACCGCGCTGCGGATCGCATCGTCGGAGGCGAGCTCCAGGCGCACCTCGGGCATCACGCCCGCGCGCGCGAAGGCGGCCAGCACGCAGGCGCGCGTCCCCGAGCCGGGCTCGCGCAGCACGAGCGGCTGGCGCCCGAGCTCGGCCAATGTGATGTTGCGCGCGCGCGTCCAGTGATGGGCGCGTGGCGCCACCACCACCAGCGGATTGGCGAGGATCGCCTGGCGGACGATGCCGCCGTCTTCCGGCGCATCGGCGAAGAGATAGAGGTCGTCCTCGCGGGCACGCAGCCGCGCGAGCAGGCTCTCCCGGTTGTCGATGCGCACCGAGATCGCGATGTCGGGATGCGCATCCCCGAATTCCGCCACCATGCGGGTGACGAAGCCGGTGGCCGCGCCCGCGATGGCGAGCCGCAGGTCGCCGGACGCGCCCTGGCGAAAGGACTGCAGCGAGTCGTCGAGGCGCGCGAAGGCGGCCAGCACCTCGAGGCAGTGCTCGTGCGCGCGGCGGCCCGCTTCGGTGAGCCGGATGTGGCGACCCACCTGCTCGAAGAGCGGGGCGCCGAGCGTCTCCGAGAGCTTGCGCATCTGCGCGGACACCGTGGGCTGCGCGAGATGGAGCTCCTCCGCGGCACGGGTGAAGCTCTTGAGGCGCGCACTGGCCTCGAACACCGCGAGCTGGGGCAGCGTGCCGTGGCGGAGATAGCGACGGATTCGAGGTTGCGGCATGACGCGGTCTCCTCATTGCTCGAAAGCAACGACCGCGATGCATGGGGCACGGCGGCCTTTACCTGCCGGCATCCGCGGGATCGATGAAGCACACCCGCGAGACACCGTCCGGCAAAGGTCTCGCTCGCAACCGCCTGGGAGGGGCGGTGCCGACACGACCGGGGCGGATGCAGCCTTGCCCGTATTGACGATCATGCCGAGGCAGCGTGGAACGGGCTGCCCGAGCTACTCCCCTTCGATGGGGACGTCCGGTCGGTAGTCCGGACGCTGGAGTCAGTCTAACAGGGTGTTACCCTTAGGTACAAGTACCTGCGGGTTAATACCTATCGAATCCTCCCCCGCAGGGCCCGGCCAACCGTGGCCGATCCATCACGGTTCGTGATGGATCGCATCGCGAAGTTCGAATCCACCGTGCCCGAAGCCGTCCGATACTGATTTCCAGTCACCACCCGCACACAAGAGGAGGAACATGGAAATCCTGTCGATGCAGTTCGCGTCCGCGCTGCTGGCGATCATCGTGATCGACCTGGTGCTCGCCGGCGACAACGCGATCGTGATCGCGCTGGCCGCCCGCAACCTGCCCAAGCACCTGCAGACGAAAGCCATCATCTGGGGCACGGTGGGCGCCATCGTCGTGCGCACGGCCATGACGCTGGTGGTGGTCGCGCTGCTGAAGATTCCGGGGCTGCTGCTGGCCGGGGGCGCGCTCCTCGTGTGGATCGCCTACAAGCTGCTGCTGCCGGAGGAGGGGGACAAGGAGGAGCACGTGGGCGGTGCCTCGAATTTCTGGGGCGCCATCCGCACCGTGGTGGTCGCCGACATGGTGATGGGCCTCGACAACGTGCTGGCGGTGGCCGGGGCGGCGCACGGGAGCTTCCTCCTCGTCGCGCTGGGCCTGCTGATCAGCATCCCGATCGTGGTGTGGGGCAGCACGCTGCTGCTCAAGTTCGTCGAGAAGTATCCCTCCGTGGTGTACGTGGGCGCCGGCGTGCTCGCGTGGACCAGCGTGAAGATGATGACCGCGGAGCCGCTGATCAAGGACTACCTCGCGGCCAATCGCGCCATCGTCCCGCTCCTCTATGTGCTCGTGGTGGGCGGCGTGCTGCTCGCCGGCTTCGTGCGCAGCCATCGCCACCTCGAGGCCCGCAACCACCAGCGCCTCGCTGCCTTTCCCAGCGCCGCCGCCGCGGCGTCCGTTTCATCTGCCGACCCAACCGGAGAATCCGCCATGCTGAAGATCCTCGTTCCCGTGGATGCCTCGCGCAATGCCCTCCACGCCGTTCGCCACGTCATCGCCGAGTTCCGCAAGAATCCCGGCTTCGAAGTGCACCTGCTCAACGTGCAGACGCCGTTCTCGAAGCACGTGGCGCGCTTCTCCGCCAGGCAGGACCGCGACGCCTACCACAAGGAGCAGGGCGAGGCCGTGCTGGCGCCGCTGCGCACGATGCTCGAGGAAGCGCGCGTGCCGTTCGCCGAGCACATCCGCGTGGGCGGCCGCGCCGAGACCATCGCCGACGAAGCCAAGCGCCTGTCGGTGGATCACATCGTGCTCGCCACCGCGCGCAAGAATTCGCTCACGCGCATGGTCGAGGCGTCGGTCACGAACAAGGTGCTCGACCTCACCACCGTGCCCGTCGAGGTGGTGGTGGGCGATTCGGTGAGCAAGCTCGAGCGCTACGGGATCCCGGTGGGGATCGGGGCGGGCCTGGGGGCCCTGGTGCTGCTGGCCGCCGACTGAAGCTCGCGCAGCGCCCGTGATCCGGCAGGGGCGCTGCGCGCCTGCCGATCTGCCATGGTCACGATGGCCGCCTTTCGGGCGGCCATTTTCAATTCTCCTTTGATATTCTCCGGGGTGTGAAATCGCTCCAGGATCTCGAGATCTTCGTGCGCGCGGTCGACGGTGGCAGCCTGTCCGCGGCCGCGCGCACGCTCGACATCACGCCGGCGGCGGCGAGCGCGGCGCTCAAGCGCCTCGAGGCCGAATTGGGGGTGCAACTCCTCGCGCGCTCCACGCGCAGCCTGCGGCTGACGCCGATCGGAGAGCAGTTCCTCGCGCAGTGCGGTCCCGCGCTCGAGGCGCTGCAGCAGGCGGGCCGGCAGCTGGCCGCGGGCGAGGCGGGGCTGCGCGGCGTGGTCAGGCTCGCCGCGCCGTCGGACCTGGGCCGGCATGCGCTCCTCGACTGGCTCGATGCGTTCGGCGAGCGCTATCCGGGCGCGGACATCCGCCTGCAACTGTCCGACCGCCCCACGAGCCTTCATCGCGAGCCGGTGGACGCCGCGCTGCACTACGGCGCAGGCTCGCCCGGGGCCGGACTCGTGGCGCTTCCCCTGGCCGCCACCAATCGCCGCGTGCTCTGCGCCTCGCGCGAATACCTGGAGCGTCGCGGCGTGCCCGCCACGCCGCGCGACCTGCCGCAGCACGACGCCCTGTGCGTGATGAACGGCGACGAGGTCGTCGATCGCTGGCGGTTCGCGCCGCATGGGCGCGCGTCGCGCGAATTCGAGGTGTCCGTGACGAGCCGGCGCGTGGCCAACGACAGCGATGCCGTGCGCCGGTGGGCGGTGCAGGGAAGGGGCATCGCCTACCTGTCCGCCATCGACGTCGCGCAGGACGTCGCCCTGCGCCACCTCACCGTCCTGTGCACGCAATGGAACACGGAGGCGCTGCCGCTGGCGCTGGTGGTGTCCGACC
The DNA here is from genome assembly GCA_964620265.1 of uncultured Alcaligenaceae bacterium. Classification (GTDB taxonomy): domain Bacteria; phylum Pseudomonadota; class Gammaproteobacteria; order Burkholderiales; family Casimicrobiaceae; genus VBCG01. The sequence continues at coordinate 1,892 of CAZUGY010000048.1, read as the reverse complement.
GGCGCCCGCTGTCCCCGTTGCTCGAGGCACTGCGTGCCTTCATCGCCGAGCGCGTCGCGCAGGTACCGATCGAGTCGATCGCCCATTCCGCGAGAACGGGAGCGGGCGGCAGGCGCCGCGCGCGAACCCTGGGGTAATCTACGTCACGAGGACTTCGAGCACTGTGAGCCACGTCCATCCCACCCTGCGCGCCGCGCTCGCCGGCATCTCGGGCATCCTCGTCACGCCCTTCGATCGCGACGATGCGATCGCGCCCGAGCGACTGCATCCGATCGTCGACCGCGCGGTGAAGGCGGGCGTGCACATGCTCGTGGCCAACGGCAACACCGGCGAGTTCTACGGCCTCACGATGGCCGAAGCCGAGGCGATGGTGCACGCCGCCGCGCAACTCATCGATGGGCGCGTGCCGCTGATCGGTGGGGTGGGGCGCAGCGTGGGCGATGCCTGCGCGCTCGCGCGAGCGTCGCGCAAGGCGGGTGCGCAGGTGCTGCTGGTGCACCAGCCGCCCGATCCCTTCGCCGCGCCGCGCGGCGTCGTGGAGTATATGCGTCGTGTGGCCGGGGCGGGCGATGGATTGCCCTTGATGCTCTATCTGCGCAACGATGCAATCGGGCTCGAGGCCATCGAGACGCTCACGCAAGTGCCCGGCGTGGCGGGCGTGAAATGGGCGTGTCCCACGCCGATGCGTCTCGCGGAGGCCATCCGTCGCTGCGATCCGGGCATCGTGTGGGTCGACGGACTGGCCGAGCCATGGGCGCCGCCGTTCTACGCGGTGGGGGCGCGCGGCTTCACTTCCGGACTCATCAACGTGTGGCCCGAGCAGTCGGTGGCGATCCATCGCGCGCTCGCGGCGGGGGGCTACGCTGCGGCGAGCAAGCTCATCGCGGTGATGGCGCCGTTCGAGGAAGTGCGCGCCGACGAGCTGAACGGTACCAACGTGTCGGGCGTGAAGGCGGCGTTGCAGTTGCTGGGCGAGGACTGCGGCCAGACGCGGCCGCCGTCGGCTTGGCCGTTGACGGATACGCAGTTGAAGAAGCTGCGGGAGACGATGGCGGGGTGGGGGCTATCGATCGGAAAAGGATGATCCACGACCGCCACCTCGTGAAATTCGGTAGAGTGCCGGCCGTGATGAACGGGTGTCGATGCTCATCCTGCTGACCGGACCGACGGGGTCCGGCAAGACCGATGCGAGTTGGGAACTCCTTCGGTTGTCGCCGCCGATGGTGTTCCTCGAATGCGACGCGTTTGCGGCGCAGGTGCCATTTTCGTGGTCAGACTTGCGCGACGTGCAGCGTGTCTTCGAGGCAATGTCCGTCATGATCCGTCATCAACTTCGCAGCGGGCCGGATGTAGGGATCGTCGCGACGCTCACACTGGAGATGGCGATCAGCGATCGTTTGATCCAGCAGCATCTGCTCGGTCTCGATGTCCCCACCCACGCATTCGCACTTGTCGCCACGCGTGAGGTGCTCCAACGACGGATCGCGAACCGCCAACGGAGTGTGGCGCAACAGGCATTGGAGCATGCGGCCCTGGACCGGCAATCACGCCAGCTTCAGCAACTTCCAACTCGCTTCACGCACATCGAAGTTAGCGGCCTCTCCGAAGCCGAGGTCGCCCGCCGGATCTTGTCGATCGTGCGGGATCCAGCGCGACGTCAGGCATCGTGATGTCCCGCTTGCGGTACTTGCTCACGAGCAACTTCCCGCAAGCGGGCAACGAGTACGTCGCGAGTTACTTACGAAACACCGGTGTGACGGGGCCAATTGCGTGGATGGCGCCGCTCCCGGACGCGCAGCGATTCGAAATCGCCCGCCGACAATTTACTGACGGTGGACCCGAGCCAGGCGGCCGAAGAGAGGGCAGCCTTCAAGGGGTTGGGTTTGGTCCCG
>CAZUGY010000047.1:14305-25372 GCA_964620265.1 uncultured Alcaligenaceae bacterium | reverse complement strand
GCGCGCTCATGTCGAGCGCCGTGACGAAGTGCGGCGGCAGCATCGCGTAGCGCGCACCGTCGGCATCGGTCCACACGCGGCCGGGCGTGACGGCGCCGGGAGCGTTGTCCCCGAAGAGCGGCAGGCTGCCGGCGCGCGCAGCGTCGTAGGGGACGAGCGTCACCGCATCGTCCAGGCCCTGCACATGCTTGTACAGGCGATAGGCGTGATCCTCGACGCGATACTCCATCATGCTGTCGTCGGGCATCCGCTTGCGGCGCGTGTACTGCCACGAGAACGGCGGCTCGATGCCGTTGCTCGCATTGTCGGCAAAGGCGAGCGAGATCGTGCCGGTCGGCGCGATCGAGAGGAGGTGGCTGTTGCGGATGCCGTGCTTGCGGATATCCGCCTTGATTTCCTCGGGCAAGCGCGAGGCAAAGCCCGGTGCGGCGAGGTAGCGCTCCGCATCGAACAGCGGGAAGGCGCCCTTCTCCTGCGCGAGCTCGATCGACGCGCGATACGCGGCGAGGCACGTCTCGCGCGCAAGCTCGGCGGCCTTGGCGCGACCCTCGTCGCTGTCGTAGCGCAGGTTGAGCTCGAGGAGCGCGTCGCCCAGGCCCGTGAAGCCCAAGCCGATGCGGCGCTTGGCCATCGCCTCGTCGCGCTGCTGCGGGAGCGGCCACACGGTGGCGTCGAGCACGTTGTCGAGCATGCGCACGGACAGGCTCACGACTCTGCGATAGCCCTCGAGGTCGAAACGCGCGGCGGGCGTGAAGGGATCGCGCACGAAGGCGGTGAGGTCGAGGCTGCCGAGGTCACAGCAGCCATAGGGTGGAAGCGGCTGTTCGCCGCACGGGTTCGTGGCCGCGAGCGTCTCGCAATACGCGAGATTGTTGTCGCGGTTCACGCTGTCGATGAAGATCACACCCGGCTCGGCGTGATCGTAGGTCGACGTCATGATGTCTTGCCACAGCTCGCGTGCGCGCACGGTGCGGTACACCCACATTCCGTCGCTGCGCGGATGCGCGCCCGCGGCACGCAGCGCGTCACCCGGAGGTGCTGCGTGCACCAGCTCCCAGTGCGCATCCGTGGCCACGGCGTGCATGAAGGCATCGGTGCAGGCCACCGACAGGTTGAAGTTGCGGAAGTCGCCCTTGTCCTTGGCGTGGATGAAGCGCTCGATGTCGGGATGGTCGCAGCGCAACACGCCCATCTGCGCGCCGCGCCGCGATCCGGCGGATTCCACGGTCTTGCACGACTCGTCGAACACGCGCATGTACGACAGCGGACCGGAGGCGCTGCTCTGCGTGCCCTTGACCCACGCGCCGGACGGCCGGATCGGCGAGAAGTCGTAGCCCACGCCGCCGCCACGCCGCATCGTCTCGGCGGCTTCCTGCAGGGCGTCGTAGATCCCGACGGGCGTGACGTCGTCGCCCGAGATCGAATCGCCGATCGGCTGCACGAAGCAGTTGATGAGCGTCGCCTTGAGGTCGGTCCCCGCGGCCGACGAGATCCGTCCGCCGGCGATGAAGCCTGCCTCCTGCGCGAGCAGGAACGCGCGCTCCCAGCGCTCGCGCTGGTCCGCGGGCTCCACGGCGGCCAGCGCGCGGGCGATGCGCCGGCGCACGTCGGTGATCGTCCGCTCGCTGCCCTTGGCGTATTTCTCGCGGAGCACGTCCACGGAGATGTCCTGCGCGGGGAGTGCGGCGCGGCGGTCGAGGATCAAGTCGTCGAGCTTCATGACGGGGGCGGGTGGCAGGGTGAAGAGTGTGATCGTACCGCTTGCGTCGACGGCGGCGCATCAAGGGCGTGGTGAGGCTTGATGCGCGTCATGGAACCGGGCGATGACCACGACGCCGCTATGGGATAGGCGCGATCTTCCGCGGAAGGGGCCGGCTGGGTGAGCCGAGCAAGGAAAATCCCGAGCCTCCTTGGCTCGCCGCACGACCAGCCCGGTACGACGTCAGGATCCCGCGCGCTTGCGGGGAATCCTGGCGCCCGCCTTCCGGGCTTCGGAGAGCCCGATGCATCGCTTTGCCGCGGGCGAGACCGTATGCGAGCCCGTCTTCGTGCCGCGGCCCGGCGCCACCGTCGAGGATGACGGCTATATCGCCGTTCGTGCACGAGGCCGGCAAGGCCGGCAGATCGTTCGTGCTGCTCGATGCGCAGCGACTCGATGGCCCGCCGATCGCGCGCATCCGGCTGCCCTGCCGGGTTGCCTGGAAACTGGATGCGCGCAGAGCATCCCTGGACCGTGGGAGGGCACGGTCGAGCTGGCCCCGGACGCTATAATCGTCGCTTCATTTCAACCGCCTGCAACAGGAAGCGACATGCCCGTCGTACTCGAAGAGCGCATCGAAGCCATCTATCGCAAGGTGGTCGCCCGCAATCCCGGCGAGAACGAATTCCACCAGGCGGTCAAGGAAGTGCTCGAGTCGCTCGGGCCGGTGCTCGTCAAGTATCCGGAGTTCTCGCAGCAGAAGATCATCGAGCGCATCTGCGAGCCCGAGCGGCAGATCATCTTCCGCGTGCCGTGGCAGGACGACGCCGGCGAGGTTCACATCAACCGCGGCTTCCGCGTCGAGTTCAACAGCGCGATCGGTCCCTACAAGGGCGGCCTGCGCTTCCATCCGTCCGTGTATCTCGGGATCATCAAGTTCCTGGGCTTCGAGCAGCTCTTCAAGAACGCGCTGACGGGATTGCCGATCGGCGGAGGCAAGGGCGGATCCGACTTCGATCCGAAGGGCAAGTCGGACAACGAGATCATGCGCTTCTGCCAGAGCTTCATGACCGAGCTCTATCGCCATCTCGGTGAGTACACCGACGTGCCGGCGGGCGACATCGGCGTCGGCGGCCGCGAGATCGGCTACCTCTTCGGCCAGTACAAGCGCATCACCAACCGCTACGAGTCGGGCGTGCTCACCGGCAAGGGCATCGGCTGGGGCGGCTCGCTGGTGCGCAGGGAAGCCACGGGCTACGGCGCCGTGTTCTTCGTGCGCGAGATGCTCAAGGCCCGCGGGAAGGCGCTCGACGGCAAGACCTGCGTCGTGTCCGGTTCCGGCAACGTCGCGATCTACACCATCGAGAAGCTCAACCAGCTCGGCGCGAAGGTGATCGCGTGCTCCGACTCGAATGGCATCGTCGTCGACGAGCAGGGCATCGACCTCGAGACCGTCAAGCGCCTGAAGGAAGTCGAGCGGCGCCGGATCTGCGACTACGTGGCCCAGCACACGCACGCGCGTTACATCGCGGGCGGCAACATCTGGGACGTGCCGTGCCAGATCGCGATGCCGTCGGCCACGCAGAACGAGATCAACGGCAAGGACGCGAAGACGCTCGTCGAGAACGGCTGCATCGCGGTGGGCGAAGGCGCCAACATGCCGACCACGCCCGAGGGCGTGAAGATCTTCCTCGATGCGAAGATCGCCTACGGTCCGGGCAAGGCCGCCAATGCGGGAGGCGTGGCCACGTCCGCCCTCGAGATGCAGCAGAACGCGAGCCGCGACTCGTGGACGTTCGACTACACCGAGAAGAAGCTCGACGAGATCATGACGCGCATCCATGCGTCCACGCACGATACCGCCGAGGAATTCGGCACACCCGGCAATTACGTCGCGGGGGCGAACATCCTGGGGTTCGTGAAGGTGGCCAATGCGATGGTGTCGCTGGGGCTGATCTAGCGTCGGTGAGGCGTTCGCCTGCACGCGAGCAGGCGGCGCGGCGCACGAGCATCGTCCCTGCGAATGCGGCAACTCGTTCCCCGTCCGGTCGCCATCCTGTTGTGGCGTGCGCTCGCGCTCGCGTGCGTGGTGCTGGGGGTGATCGGCGCCGTGCTGCCGGTGCTGCCCACCGTGCCATTCCTCATCCTGGCGGCGTGGGCCGGCAGCCGCGGCTGGCCGCAGCTCGAGACGTGGCTCCTCGAGCATCCGCGCCACGGTGCGGCGATCCGGCGCTGGCGCGACCACGGCGCGGTGCCCCGGCGCGCCAAGTGGCTCGCTACGACGATGATGCTGCTGAGCGCGGCGATCGTGGCGCTGTCGCCGGTGGCGACGTGGGTGAAGGTCGCGGTGCCGGCGATGATGGCTTGCGTGGCGGTATGGCTGTGGCGCAGGCCGGAGGAGTGATCGCGCCGGGCGGGCTGGAAGCTACCTGCACGCCGCGGCCTGCGCCGCTAGCATCGGCTTGCGCCACCTTCCAGCCATGCCGCTTGTGCGGCGAGCACTTCCTGATCGGTCTTGCCAACGAACTCGGCATACGCGCCGGGCGCGGTCGCGCCTTCGGTATTGATCAATAGCGCCGAGGCGTGTGGCCCCAACTGAATCGCGCTGCGGCGCTGCTCGTCGGCAGCAATCGCCAACAACCCTGCCAATCCGGCAGCGCCCGACTCCCCGCTCGCGATAGGCACATCCCCCGCGCTACCGGCGGCCAATATCCTCATCGCCTGGATCGCGTCGTCGTCCTCGATGGTCATGAAGTGGTCGACGTACGGATGCAGGAACTTCCAGGCCAGGGGCGACGCTGCGCCGCACGCCAATCCGGCCATCACCGAATCCACGGAACCGCTTGCCGTCGCCGGGGCGCCCCGCCGGGCGCTCTGCAAGAGACAGTCGGCCTGGCGCGGCTCGACCACGACAAACGTCGGCCGCCGGGGGCCGAACTTCTCCACGAGATAGGCGACCACGCCTGCGGCCAGTCCACCTACTCCACCTTGAATGAAGACATGCGAAAAGGGCGTCCCTGCGCCGGCGTCGCTCCCGACCTGTTCGAGACATTCCTTCGCGATGATCGAATATCCCTGCATGACGTCCCGCGGTACATCCATGTAATCGCCATATGACGTGTCCGACACGACCTGCCAGCCATTCTCCCGAGCCAGCGACGCCGCCTGGGTGACGGAGTCGTCATAGTTGCCGCGGATGCGGACGATGTCGGCCCCAAGCCCGGCAATGGAATCCTCGCGCTCCCGGTTGACCTCCTGGTGCAGGACGATCACGCATCTGCACCCGATACTCGCCGCCGCTGCGGCGAGCGCACGGCCGTGATTTCCATCGGTAGCGCTGATGACGGTGAAGTCCTGGAGCATGCCGGCACAATGGCCGTTGAACAGGGCCGCGGCGTCGACCCGCCCGGGCACGGCTCGACGCATGATGAGGCGCGCAAGCGCCAGCGGAGCGCCGAGTGCCTTGAAGCTCTGGAGGGCACCGCGCGTCGACTCGTCCTTGATGTGGAGCGATCCAATATGCAGTCGAGCCGCCAGCCCCGGAAGGGCCCACAGGGCGGTCGGGCGGGTTCCGATTCGCGGCCACTCGGACAGCAGCCGGACGCTGTCTTCCGCAATGCCGGCGTTCAGGATCGCTCTCAACGACGGGTCGTAGTCGCGGCGGACGGCATTCCCGTTCGAGATCAGCATGGCGACGCTCCGGCCTGCGTCGGCATCCCTCGTGCCCGCAGCGCATCCCATGCCTTCACGATGTCGCGGTGCAGCGCCACGTTCTCCATGAACGACCGCTGCAGCGCCGGATCGTGCAGCGCGGCGCAGCGGCGGAGGACCTCGGCATGCGCACCTTCGAGAACCCGGCCGGCGCGAGCATCGTGCGCGCGCTCCAGCACGCGGTAACACGCGAATGCCACCGACGGATTCGGTGCCGCGCCGAGCGGCCCGAACGCCGCCGGCTCGGCGAGGATGCCCTCGACATGGGCGAGCGCCCCCGCCAGGTCGCCGGCGTCGAAGGCAATGTCGGCGCGCAGCGCGCGCGTGTCCATCGCCTCGACGCGCAGTCCCGCTTCCTCGAAGAAGGCCGCCGCCTCCGCGCTGCCCTGCTCCGCCAGCGCGACCTCGCCGCGGCGCGACTGCGCCAGCGCCATGTAGCGCCGCGCCTTCGCCTCGCGATAGCGATCCTGGATCAGGACCGCGAGGTTGACCGCCGCGCCGGCAAGGTCGACGCTGCGGTCGACCTCCCCTTCCCGCAGGCAGGCGAGCGCGAGCTGGCACAGTGCCGAGACCTCGCCGTTGCGATCGCCGACCTCCCGGGCGATCGCCAGGTTCTCCTCGTAGCACGCGCGGACCGGACCGTACTCGCCCACGTCCTCGTACATGATGCCGAGATTGCCGGCGAGCAGGCCCACGAGACGCCGGTGCCCATGCGCCTTGGCGAGCTCGATGGCCTCGCGCACGAGTCGCATCGCGCCCGCGAAGTTGGCGGCTTCGCGCTCCACGTGCGCCGACACGGCGAGCAGTTGCGCATGGGTGAGCGGATTGTCGGCGCGCACGGCGCACGCGAGGCCCTGGCGCGCCCACTCGCGCGCGACTTCGGCGCTGTCGGTCTGGGCCAGCGCGAAGGCACGCTCGCCGAACGCGCGCGCGGCGGTGTTCCAGTCGCCGGCCGCCTCGGCCAGGGCCGCGCTCGTCGTGGCATGCTCGATCGCCAGCAGGTAATCGCCGCGCCGGTCCGCCAGCAGCGCCCGCATGAACGCCGCCTCGGCCTTGCGCGCGGCACTGCCGGTCGCGCCCGCGATGCGCTCGAGCTCGTCGATGGCGTTCTCCTGCTCGGCCCGCTGCCCCAGGCTGTCGCACAGGTCCGCACGCCGCCTCTGCAGGCGCCAGCGCGCGTCGGGCTCGTCGGCCGCGAGCTGGTCCAGGGCCCGCCCGACGTAGGCGACCGCGTCGACATTCGCGTAGCGGCCCTGGGCCGCCGTGGCGGCGCGCTCGAAGTAGTCGGCGGCCGCGGCGCGATTGCCGGCCCGCCGGTAGTGCTCGGCGGTGATCGCCAGATGCTCGCCCGAACGCTCGCTGACGCGCGCGGCGAGCCACGCCGCGGCACGCTCGTGGCCGCGGCGCCGGGCGTCCTTCGGCACCATGTCGTAGGCGACCTGGTGCAGCAGATGGTGCCGGAAAGCCAGTTCCTGCGCCTCGGCGAAGGCGCTCGTGGCGCGCTCGCGCACGATGCCGCGGGTGACGAGATCGTCGAGCTCGCCCACGGCCGCCGGCTCGACGACCGCGACCGCCTGGTCCCAGAACACCGGACCGATCACCGCCGCGGCCTCGCTCGCCTGGCGCTGCGGCGCGGGCAGGCCGGCCAGACGCGCCTGCAGCACGCCGGTGAGCGTGCCCGGCATGCGCACCTGCGACAGGCGTCCCGTATCGAGCTCCCACACCTCGCCTTCGGCGGTCGCACGCCGAACGATCACGCCGTCGTCGAGCAGCACCCGCAGCAGCTCCTCCATGTAGAACGGATTGCCTCCCGCGCGCTCCGCAAGGAAGGTGCGAAGCTCGGCCGAGGCCTCCGGCATGCGGGCGAGGAGCGCGGCGGCGAGGGCATGGCTCTGGCCGGCGTCGAGGTCGTGCAGGTCGACGCGGCGATGCTGCGCCCCGGGGCCGGGCCAGTCTGCACGCGTATCGAAGAGCGTGGGACGGGCCAGCGCGATCACCAGGAGCGGCAACGTGCGCGCCCGCTGCAGGAGTGCAGCGATCATCTCGAGCGACGCCGCGTCGGCCCAGTGCAAGTCTTCGAGCAGGAGCACCACGGGGCCGGCCGCGCATAGCGCGCGGATCCAGGCGGCCAGCGCACGCTCGCCGCGGGCGCGCAGCGCGCGCGGGTCCCTGGCCACGGCGTCGGCCGCCGGGCTCGTGCCCAGATCGAAGCCGGCGAGCCGCGCGAGAAGCTCGGCATCCACCCGCGGGTCGCCGGCGAGCGCGATGTCGCCGGCGAGCGTGTCGGCGAGTCCGTCGACCAGCTTGGCGCGCACGGTCGCCACGTCGTCGCTCTCGGCCACGCCGTAGTGCTGCCCGAGCAGGTTGCGCACGACCGCATACGGTTGCAGCACGCTGTCGGGGTGCGCGCGCGCCGCCAGCTCCCGCACCCCCGCTGCGATGCCGTCGACGAACTCGTGCGCGAGCCGTGTCTTGCCGATCCCCGCCTCGCCGACGACCGTGACGACGCGCATGCCCTTGCCCTCGCGCACGTCGCGCAACGCCGCCTGCAGCGCGGCGAGCTCGTCGGCGCGGCCGACCATCGGCGCCGTCGTGCCCTCGATGCCGCGGGCTCCCTGCGCGACGCCGGGGGCGCGCTCGCCGCGCACGATGTAGGTCCGCAACGGCTCCTCCACGCCCTTGACCTTGATGGGCGCGTCCTCGGCGACGTCGAAGAGGCCGCGCACCTGGGCGTGGGTGTCGGCGCTGATGCGAAGGCCGCCGGGCGGCGCGGTCTGTTCCATCCGCGCGGCGAGATGCACGACCTCGCCGGTGACACTGTTCTCGGCCTCGATGCCCGCGCCCAGCACGGCGTCGCCGGTGCTCACCCCTACGCGCACGTCGAAGGGCCGGCTGCCGAGGGCATCACGCGCTCCGGCCGCGAACTCGCGCGCCGCGGCGAGAATGGCGAGACCCGCACGTACGGCGGCGGCAGCGGCATCCTCGCGCACGGCGTCCACGCCGAAGGCCGCCTTGAACCCGTCACCCTGGAAGCGCAGGACCCGGCCGCGCTGCGCCTCGACGCACGCCGCGAAGCGCGCCAATGCGTCGCGCAGGAGCGTGCCCGCATCCTCGTTGCCGAGCTCGCGCGTGAGCTCGGTCGAACCCACCACGTCCATGAAGAGCACGCTCACCTGGCGCAGGCTCGGCACCGGTCGCGCGTGGCGCTGACGCAGATGTGCAAGACGCGCGCGCAGCGGCTCCACCGCGAAGTCGGTCACGGCGTCGCCCAGCACCGTCCGCTGCGCCTCGAGCGCGGTGATGGCTCCCTCGATCTGCTGGATGTCCTTCATTGCTCGTGCGGCCCGGCCTGCGCAGGCAGCATGCTATTTTGCACGACCCGCGTGCCCGCGCGGTTCGAGGCTCCCCGCACCGTGTCCGGCGATACCGTATCTGCAATCGACATTGCCCCGGCGCGGCCGCGCGATGCCGTGGCGGGCATCGTCGCTGCAGTGGCCACGGTGGCCGTCCCGCTCACGCTCGGTCTTCTCGCCTTCGCCCCGCTGGGGCAGGGGGCCGCGCAGGTGGGCATTCCCGCCGCATTCCTCGCCGCGAGCCTGGGCGCCCTCGTGTTCGCCTGGCGCGGCCGCAGCATGATGCCCACGGCCGCGGTGAGCTCGGCCACCGCGCTCGTGATCACCAACCTCGTCGCGGCGCTCGCCCGCGATCCGGCCGTGGACCCGACGCAACCCGCGGGCATTGCGGCGATCGTGGCGGGCGTGGCGGCCGCCGTGCTCGGGATGGGACTCGCGCAGATCGCGTTCGGCATGCTGCGCCTGGGCGCCGTCGCCAAGTACGTGCCCCAGCCGGTGCTCGCGGGCTTCATGCTGGGGGTGGCGATCCTCATCGTGATCGCGCAGGTGCCGGCGCTGCTCGGCGTCGCGCCGGAAGCCCTTCGCCAGCGGGTGGACCTCGTGCTGGGCATCCAGCCGGGCGCGCTGCTCGTGGGGTGCGCGACCGCGCTGATCGTCCTCCTCCTCGCGTGGCGGGCGCCGCGGGTGCCCGGCATCCTGCTCGGGCTCGTGGCCGGATGCCTGCTCGATGCCTGGATGCGCGCCAGCGCGCCGCATCTGGGCGCCGGCGAGCGCGTGGGCGTGATCCCCGTGACGCTGCTGCCCGCCTTCGCACTGGAGCCGTGGACCGATGCCGGCGCGGCCGACGTGCTGTTGCGGCACCTGCCCCGGATTGTCTCGACAGTGGCCGTGCTCGCCATCCTGGGCTCGCTCGAGTCGATCCTCGGCGCCCGTGCCACCGACCAGGCGGAAGGCACGCAGCACGACGCGAACGGCGACCTCGTGGCGCTCGGCCTCGCCAACGTCGCGTCGGGCATCTTCGGCGGGCTGCCCGTCGTCTACATGCGCACCCGTGCCGCGCTGATCCTGCAGATGGGCGGTCGCGGCCGGCTGGCTGCCGTGGCCTGCGCCCTGTTCACCGGCGCCCTCTTCCTCACCGGCAGGCCACTGCTCGTGCTGCTGTCCTTGCCGGTGCTCGCCGGCATCATGCTCGTGATCGCGCTGGGGCTCGTCGACCGCTGGACGCGCCAGCTCGCCCGCAAGCTCCTCGTCGGGGAGCGCACCCGCGACGTCTTCACGAGCGTCGGCATCGTCGTGCTCGTGTGCACGGTGACCGTCGCGTTCGGCTTCGTGGCCGGCGTGGCGGTGGGCATCCTGGTGGCGATGCTCGTGTTCATGCACGCCATGAACCGCACCCTCGTCCGCTCGCGCTACAGCGCCGCCCTCCAGCCTTCTCGGCGCGTGTACCCGCGCTTGCAGGAGGCGGTGCTGCGGCCCTTGCGCGATCGCGTGCGCATCCTGGGCCTCGAAGGCGCGCTGTTCTTCGGCAATGTGGACCGCGTCACCGACGAGCTCGATGCGCTGCCAGCCGGCACGCGCTTCGTGATCCTCGACCTCACCCGCGTCACCACCATCGACGCGAGCGGCGCCGTCGAGCTTGCGCGGCAGACCGGGCGCCTGGCCGCCACGGGCATCGACCTGCTGATCGCCGGCATCACTCCGGGAAGCCGCCACGGACGCGCGCTGCGCGCGCTGAGCGACACCGGCACCGCCGGCACGCGGCGCTGGTACCCGGACGTCGACTATGCCGTCGAAGCCGCCGAGCTCGCGCTGCTCGGCGAGGCCGGCGCGGGCACCATGGGGGACCCCGTGGCGTTCGAGCACAGCTCGCTCGCCGCCGGCCTCGGGCCGCGCGAGCTCGAGACGCTGCTCCGCCATCTCGAGCGCGAATCGTTCCCGCGCCTCGCCGTGATCTTTCGCGAAGGCGACCCCGGCGACCGCCTCTACGTGGTCGCCGAAGGCTCGGTCACGGTGCTGCACGGGGGCCAGGGCGGCGACGACATGCCGCGCCGCTACGTGAGCTTCTCGCCCGGCATGATGTTCGGCGAGCTCGCCCTCCTGGATGGCGTGGGCCGCAGCGCCGACGCGATCGCCAACGTTCCCTGCGTGCTCTACACGCTCACGCGCGACGCGATGACCGCGATCCGCGCCGAGGATCCGGTCCTCTCCGAGCGCCTCTTCGTCAACATCGCGGCACACCTCGCGCAGCGCCTGCGCACGGCGGCGGTGGCGCTCGCCGACGCCACCCGCTGATCCGGTGCGGCC
>CAZUGY010000047.1:0-14205 GCA_964620265.1 uncultured Alcaligenaceae bacterium | reverse complement strand
GTGTCACGCTCCCGTCGCCCGCCCGGGTCTTGCGAGCGAGAACGCGGCGCGCTGTGCCTCGATCCGTATTCGGCCCCAGATCCCCGAGGCGTCGTCCACGGGACGGTAATCCGCGATGGCATCGAGGGTCGCGTCGATGACGGGCTCGGGACGATCCACGAGGCAGTGCACCCGTCCGAATTCGCAGAGCGCTTCGCGGGGCGGCCACGCGCGCCGGCCGTTCAGGCCGAGCGCGGGTACGTCCACCGGGATGTAGATCGTCGTGCAGACGACGTCGTAGAGCGGCGAGAGACGGCAATCGCCGGACGCGGGATCGGTGTAGAGAAGGCCGTAGTTCTTGAGGTGCGCGTCGCCGTTGCGCAGGGCCATCGACAGGACCAGCGAAGCGTAGTAACCCGCGAGGGAGGATGCGGTCTCACCGGGCGACGCGTTGCGCTGGATGGCCTTCGCGACGTTCTCGTACGAGCCCTCGTACTTCCGCTCGTTCACCTTGCCCTGCAACGACACCATGTCTTCGAAGCCGAGGTAGACGTCGTGGCCGGCGTCGTAGTCGAAGCGCTCGATGACCAATCGCTTCCGGTCGGCGGACAGATGGACGTCCGGAACCTGCAGGCCGAGCGACCGGGCGATGTGCAGGCAGTGATACTCATTCTCGGCGAGCCCCGGGAAATCGTCGCCGCTCGCCTTGACGATGAATTCCTGCGTGCGAAGCGTGGCGCGCTCGGCGGGGCTGACCTTCGACCCCGCCCGCGTCGGAGGCGCGTGCGTGCCTGGCGTTCGTGTCGATACCAGCACCTTCGGCTGGACTCCCGACACGCTCGAATCGGCCAGGTACTTGTCGGCGAGGTAGTCGAAGAGGTCGCCGGTGCCCTGGTCCGCCAGGAGCTCGCCGAGACTTTCCGTCTGCCTGGGTGGCGTTGCGCCGGCCGTTGGTTCCGACAACCGCAAGCGGCCGATCGCATTGCGGTGCGTCAACGCCAGCAACGCCATGTCGTCCACGCGCATCACCTTCGAGAATCGCTCCACGATCCGCTCCTTCAGGAAGCCCTCCGGAAGAAAGGTCTGAAAGACCGGGAGCATCGGCGTCGTGACGTACGACGCGGCGCGCAGTGGCATCGTCAGCGAGACCTCGAGCGAGCGGGATCCCTCGGCCAGCGCGTCGTCGGCATAGGTGAAGGAGTGCTGCCCCTCCTTCACCAGGCGACCCGAATATCCGCTCGGAGTGGTGACATGCAGGGACGCGACGCGGGGCAACGTTCCCCGGTGCTTCACGGCAAATCCTCGTCGCCGTAGAGCGTCTCCAATTCCTCCAGCGTGGGCCGACGGGACGCGATCGCGTCGAGCTCGAACCCGAGCGCGCCGAAGACCCGCATGAGCGTCGAGAGCTTGGCACCGGGGTCCGCGGCCTCGAGGCGTTGAAAGCTGCGCCGTGGAACGCCAGCGCGCTGCGCCGCCTCTGCTTGGGAGAGGCCTTGGGCGATCCGGGTGGTACGGATCCAGGCGGCGACGGACGGGAGATCTTGCATGCGCCAATTATGGCGTAAATGCGGAAATGTTCAACTATTTGCGCCAATTATGGCGCCTAAAGTTATTCCACCGTCACCGATTTCGCCAGATTCCTCGGCTTGTCCACATCCGTCCCCCGCAGCACCGCCGCGTGATACGCCAGCAACTGCAGCGGCACCACGTGCACCACCGGCGACAGCAATCCCGCGTACTCCGCCACCCGGATCACATGCAGCCCTTCCCCACCCGCGAGACGACTGTCGAGATCCGCCACGACATACAGCTCGCCGCCACGCGCCCGCACTTCCTGCAGATTGCTCTTGAGCTTCTCCAGCAGCACGTCGTTCGGCGCGATCGCCACCACCGGCATCTCGCTATCCACCAGCGCCAGCGGCCCGTGCTTCAGCTCGCCCGCGGGATACGCCTCGGCGTGGATGTACGAGATCTCCTTCAACTTCAACGCGCCCTCGAGCGCGATCGGATAGTGCAGTCCGCGTCCCAGGAACAGCGCGTGCTCCTTGCGCGCGAAGGCCTCCGCCCACGCGATGAGATGCGGCTCCAGCGCAAGCGCGCCCTGGATCGCCGCCGGAAGATGACGCAGCCCTTTCATCCACCGCGCCTCGTCGGCATCGGTGAGGCGGCCGCGCGCCTGGGCGAGCGTGAGCGCCAGCAGGAAATGCGCCACGAGCTGCGTGGTGAACGCCTTGGTGGACGCCACCCCCACCTCGGTGCCGGCGCGCGTGAGGAACGTGAGCGCGGTGTGTCGCACCATCGTGCTGGTGCCCACGTTGCAGATCGCGAGCGTGTGCTGGTGGCCGAGCGACTTCGCGTGCTTCAGCGCGGACAGCGTGTCGGCCGTCTCGCCCGATTGCGACACGACCACCACGAGCGAGCGCGTGTTGGGCACGCTGTCGCGATAGCGATACTCGCTCGAGATCTCGACCGTGCACGGGATGCCGGCGAGCGTCTCGATCCACTGCCTGGCCACGAGGCAGGAGTAGTAGCTCGTGCCGCAGGCGAGCATCAGCACGGAGTCGACCTGGGGCAATACGTCCTCGGCCGCGACTCCGAAGAGCGACGGCTGGATGCGCGCGATGCCTTCGAGCGTGTCGGCCACGGCGCGCGGCTGCTCGAAGATCTCCTTCTGCATGAAGTGGCGATACGGTCCCAGCTCCACCGCGGCCGCCGACGCGGGCACGGTCACCTCGGCGCGCTGCGCCACCTGTCCCTGCGCATCGTGGATCGCATAGCTTTCGCGGCGGACGTCGGCGACGTCGCCCTCCTCGAGGTACACCACGCGCTGCGTCACCTGCATCAGCGCCGCCGCATCGGAAGCGAGGAAGTGATCGTCCCCGCCGATGCCCACCACGAGCGGGCTGCCCTGCCGTGCGCCCACCACGCGCCCCGGCTCGCGCGACGAGATCACCGCGATCGCATACGCACCCACGAACTCACCCACGGCAAGTTGCACGGCGCGCAACAGGTCCTGCTGCGCAGCGCCGTGCCAGTACCAGTGCACGAGATGCGCGATCGTTTCGCTGTCGGTCTGTGTGCGGAACTCGTAGCCCAACCCCTGCAGCCGCGCGCGCAACGCCTCGAAATTCTCGATGATGCCGTTGTGCACCACCGCGACCTCGCCGCCCGACACGTGCGGATGCGCATTGACGGGCGACGGCGCGCCATGCGTGGCCCAGCGTGTATGCGAAATGCCGGTGGTGCCGGTAAGGTGACACGCCTCGGCCTGCGCGGCGAGGTCCGCCACGCGCGCGGTGGACACGAGCCGCTCGAGCGACGTGCCCTGCGCGCCGTTGAGCACGGCGAGGCCGGTCGAATCGTAGCCGCGATACTCGAGGCGACGAATGCCCTCGATCAGGATGGGAACCACGTCGCGCGTCGATGCCGCGCCCACGATGCCGCACATGGCTATTTCCTCTCCGTGGTCTTCTTGGCCGGGCGCGTCCAGTGGGCGATGGTCGCCTGCCGCGCCCGCGCGACGGTGAGCTCGCCCGCGGGCGCGTCCTGCGCGATCACGCTGCCGGCGCCGATGGTGGCGCCCTCGCCGATCTTCACCGGCGCCACCAGCACGCAGTTGCTCCCGATGCTCGCGCGATCGCCGATCACCGTGCGATGCTTGTTGGCGCCATCGTAGTTGGCGACGATGGAGCCGGCGCCGTAGTTCACGTCGTCACCCACCGTGGTATCGCCGATGTAGGCCAGGTGATTGGCCTTGCTGCCCCTGCCGATCGCGCTTGCCTTCACCTCGACGAAGTTGCCGATGTGCACGTCCTCGGCCAGTGCTGCGCCCGGCCGCAGCCGCGCATACGGCCCGATGCGGCAGTTGGTGCCCACGCTCGCGTCCACCAGGTGCGAATAGGCCTCAACCGCCGTCCCGGCACCGAGCGCGACGTCGCGCAGCACGCAGTAAGGGCCGATACGCACGCCGTCGGCGAGCACCACGTTGCCTTCGAAGATGCAGCCGATGTCGATGTAGACGTCGATGCCGCAAGTGAGCGTGCCGCGCACGTCGATGCGCGAAGGATCGGCAAGCGACACGCCGTCGCGCATGAGCGCTTCGGCCGTGCGCTGCTGCAACACGCGCTCCACGGCGGCGAGCTGCGCGCGGTCGTTGATGCCGCGCACGTCGCGCTCGTCGGCCGCGAGCTCGGCCACCACGGGGACGCCTTCGGCACAGGCGATCGCCACGATGTCGGTCAGGTAATACTCGCCCTGCGCGTTGTCGGGACGCAGCATCCCCACCCACTTGCGCAGCAGCGCCGTGGGGGCGGCCATCACGCCGGTGTTGATTTCGTCGACCCGGCGTTGCGCGTCGTCGGCATCGCGCTCCTCCACGATCGCGCGCACGCGCCCCGCGCCGTCGCGGATGATGCGGCCGAGGCCCGTGGGATCGGGCACCTTCGCGGTCAGCACGGCAAGGCGTTCCTTCCCCGCGGCTGCAACGACGCGGGCAAGCGCTTCTGCCGGCACGAGTGGAATGTCGCCGATGGTCACGAGCGTGACACCGTGATTGGGCAGAGCTGCGAGGCCCACCCGCGTGGCATCACCCGTTCCGCGCGGCGGATCCTGCACCGCAAAGGACACATCACCCTCCGCCAGGGCGTCGCGCACGCGATCGGCGCCATGGCCGATCACCACCACGATGCCCCACGGCGAAAGGCGTCGAACCGCGGAAAGCACATGCGCCGCCAGCGGACGCCCCGCGAGCGGATGCAGCACCTTGGGCAGCGATGAGCGCATTCGCTTGCCGTGGCCCGCGGCCAGGAGCACGACGTTCAGGGGGACTGCCACGAGAGGTCGGGGGTCGCTTGCGAGGGGAGAATGATACGACAGACGGTACCGTCCGCCGCTTTGTCCGGTGCGTCCGGCGCCGCGCGATGCTACATTCGCCGGTGCGCCGCCGAAGGCTCGCTCCCGAAAAGGAGCCGCGGCCATCACTCAAGGAGGAATTCCCGATGAAAGCACGTTTCCTGCTGTCGATCGCGGCCGTGTGCGGCGCGACGCTCTTTGCTCCTGCCGCGCTGGCCGCCGACGCCTGCTCCCATCGCGGCGAGCTCGACACGATGTACTGCGACGCCAACAAGGACCTGGTCGCCGACGTGCCGACCGATCCCAAGCGGTGGAAGATCCCGTCCACCATCGTGTTCACCTACACGCCGGTGGAAGATCCCGCGGTCTACGAGAACATCTTCAAGCCGTTCACCACGTACCTCGCCAAGTGCCTCGACAAGAAGGTCGTGTTCTACCAGGTGCAGAACAACGCCGCCGAGATCGAGGCGATGCGCTCGGGCCGCCTGCACGTCGGCGGCTTCTCCACCGGCCCCACGGCGTTCGCCGTGAACCTCGCGGGTGCGATCCCGTTCGCGATCAAGGGCACCGAGAAGGACTTCCAGGGCTACAACCTCATCGTGGTGGTGAAGGCGAGCTCGCCCTACCAGAAGCTCTCGGACCTCAAGGGCAAGAAAGTCGCGCACACGGCGCCCTCGTCCAACTCGGGCCATCTCGCGCCGCTCGCCCTCTTCCCGGCCGAAGGACTCGCGCCCGAAAAGGACTACAAGCCGCTCTTCTCGGGCAAGCACGACCAGTCGATCCTCGGCGTGGGCTCGGGTGACTACGACGCCGCCGCCGTGGCTTCCGACGTCTTCCACCGCATGGGCGTACGCGGCCAGATCAAGGAATCCGACTACCGCGTGATCTATCGCAGCCAGAAGTTCCCCACGTCGTCGTTCGCCTACGCACACGACCTCGAGCCCAAGTTCGCGGACAAGATGCTGACCTGCTTCTACGACTACCGCTTCCCGCCCGAGATGGTCAAGGCATTCGACGGCGCGGATCGTTTCTTCCCGATCAACTACAAGACGAACTGGGAAGTGGTGCGCGCCGTGGCCAAGGG
Source organism: uncultured Alcaligenaceae bacterium (assembly GCA_964620265.1). Lineage (GTDB taxonomy): Bacteria > Pseudomonadota > Gammaproteobacteria > Burkholderiales > Casimicrobiaceae > VBCG01. Next base: position 8,291 of record CAZUGY010000047.1, on the reverse strand, counting down.
ATCGGGCGGCGCCTTCGACAAGGCCACCTACGAGAAGGAAACGAAGAAAGAAGCGGAAGCCGCGGCAAAGAAGAAGAAGGGCTGATGCTCGAGCTGCGCCGCCTGTCCAAGTCGTACGTCGCCGGCAAGCCGGTTCTCACCGATATCGATCTGGCGATCGCCGGCCAGGGCATCACGGCGATCATCGGTCCGTCGGGAACCGGCAAGAGCACGCTCATCCGCTGCATCAACCGCCTGGTCGAGCCCACGGCGGGCGAGATCGTGTTCGAAGGGCGCGACCTCGTGGGGCTCGACACCCGCGAGCTGCGCCGCGCCCGCCGGCACATCGGCATGGTGTTCCAGGAGTACAACCTCGTGGAGCGCCTCACGGTGATGGAGAACCTGCTCTGCGGCCGCCTGGGCTACGTGTCGCCGTGGCGCGCCTGGCGACGCAAGTTCCCGCCGGAGGACATCGCGCGCGCTTTCGAGCTCCTCGACGTGGTGGGGCTCGCGGGCTTCGAGCAGCGGCGGGCCGACGCGCTCTCGGGCGGGCAGCGCCAGCGCGTGGGCATCGCGCGCGCGGTGATGCAGGAGCCGCGTCTCCTGCTCGCCGACGAGCCCACCTCTTCCCTCGATCCGAAGACATCGGTGGAGATCATGGAGCTCATGGCCAGCGTGGGCCGCACGCGCGGGATCCCCGTGCTCGTGAACATGCACGACGTGGAGCTTGCGCGCCGCTTCGCCGATCGCATCGTGGGCATGGCGGGGGGACGCGTGGTCTACGACGGCCCGCCGCCGCAGCTGAGCGACGACGTGCTGAAGCAGATCTACGGCGGCGAGGGCTGGCTGCAGTAGCGCAGCGACCATGACCACTGCCGGCTCGGCCCCGCATCCCGATCCGTTCCCCCGCAGCCTGTGGCCGCGCGTGGGGCTCGTCGCGCTCGTGGTCTACGTGATCTATGCCTGCGCGCAGATGGAGATCTCGTGGGAGCGGGTGCTGGTGGGCATGGACAATGCGCATCGTTTCTTCGGGCGCCTCTTCCCGCCCAACTTCGAGCGCTGGGAGCTCCTGGTCAAGGGGCTGCTCGAAAGCCTGCAGATCGCGGTGCTGGCCTCCGCCCTCGGGATCGTGCTCGCGCTGCCCATCGGCCTCGCGGCCGCGCGCAACCTCATGCCGCCGTGGGTGAGCTGGCCGGCGCGGGCGGTGATCGTGATGGCACGCTCGTTCCACCCGGTGATCGTGGCGATCCTCTTCGTCAAGGCCGTGGGCTTCGGCGCGCTGGCGGGCGTGCTGGCGCTGACGGTGGCGTCGGTCGGTTTCATCGGCAAGCTCTTCACCGAGGCGATCGAGGAGATTTCGCTGAAGCAGGTGGAGGCCGTGCGGGCCACCGGTGCGCCGTTCACGTCCATGCTCTCCTTCGGCGTGCTGCCGCAGGTGTTCTCCCGCTTCATCGGCTTTGCGACCTACCAGCTCGACTCCAACCTGCGCAACTCCACGATGGTGGGCATCGTGGGTGCGGGCGGCATCGGCGGCACGCTCTTCGCGGCCTTCCAGCGCTTCGACTACGACTACGTGTGCGCGATCCTCATCTCGATCATCTCGCTCATCATGATCGGCGAGATCCTCGCCACCGCGGTGCGCGCGATCTTCATCGACAACGCCACGTTCGGCGACCTCCTCCGGCGGCGCGGACCGCGGGCGCGCGAGCGCCATCTGGAGGACGACTGATGGACGCGACCACCGCACGCCTGCCCGTGGTCGATCGGGCATGGCATCGCTTCAGTTCCGCCCAGCGGCTTACGCGCTTCGTGGTGTACCTCGTGATCGTGGCGGCGATCGTGACGTCGCTGCAGACGATCGAGGTCATCCCCGAATTCCTCTACGACGCGCCCGAGCAGGTGGCCGACCTGCTGACGCGCATGTGGCCGATCGACTGGGAGTATTACCCCGACTCGGTGCATGCGGCGCTGATGGAGACGATCCACATCGCCTCGCTCGGCACGCTGCTCTCGCTCGTGCTGGCGTTGCCGGTGGGCGTCCTGGCGGCGCGCAACCTCGTGCCCTTCACCCCGGTCAACCTGCTCGCGAAGCTGATCCTCGTGTCGTCGCGGTCGGTCAACTCGCTCGTGTGGGCGCTGCTCTTCGTCGGCATCTTCGGGCCGGGCGCGTTGGCCGGCACGCTCGCCATCGCGTTCCGCTCGATCGGCTTCGTGGGCAAGCTCTTCGGCGAGGCGCTGGAAGAAGCGCAGCCCGGCCCGGTGGAGGCGCTGACCGCGGCGGGCGCACCGTGGATCTCGCGCATCACCTTCGGGTTCTGGCCCCAGGTGAAGCCGGCGTTCTGGTCGATCGCGCTCTTCCGCTGGGACATCAATGTGCGCGAGTCTGCCGTGCTGGGGCTCGTGGGCGCCGGCGGCATCGGCATGACGCTCGACTCGGCGCTCAACCTCTTCCAGTGGGAGCGCGTGGCGCTGATCCTGGTGGCGATCGTGGCGGTCGTGGTGATCGCCGAGGTCGTGGTCACGCAGGTGCGCAAGCGGGTGATCTGAAACACCTGCGCGCGTGCGCGCGGCAGCTTCAGGAAATCCCCAGCACCCACTGGATCACCGACTTCATGATGAAGCCGAAGATCCCGAAGGCCAGCACGAAGAAGAGGATGAAGGTGCCGAAGCGTCCCGCCTTCGACTCGCGCGCCACTTTCCAGATGACGAAGAGCATGAGCCCGATGAAGGCGGCCACGCCCCACGTCATGCCCCAGTGCGCGATCTGCGCCTCGGTGAGCCCGAAGACGGTGCCTTCCATCGCCGGCTATTCGTAGCGCAACGGCACGCCGTCGGTCACCACGAGCTCCTTGTACGCGTGCCAGGTGGCGTGGCCGATGAGCGGGACCGTGACGATGAAGCCGAGCATGCCGGTCATGAAGGAAAACGCGATGGCCAGCATGATCACGAGCGCCCACAGGAACATCGTGATCGGGTTGTCGCCCACGGCGCGCACGCTCGTGAGGAGCGCGCGCCGCAGGCCGACTCGGCGCCCGAGCATGAGCGGCGGCGCCACCGCGCACAGGGCGAACACGAGGCCGCCGCCGAGCGCGCCCGCCACGATCCACATCGTGAAGAGCATGTTGCCCTGCTCCACCGCGGCGTAGTGCAGGAACTCGAGCGGCGTGCGCAGCGGCGCCACGAGGAAGAGCCGGAACAGCACCGCGGAGACCGCCACCCAGCCCGTGCCCAGCACGAGCAGCAGGAGCCCCATGCGCAACAGCGGCCGCGACTCGCGTCGCCAGGCATCGACGACATTGGCAAGGCCCGGACGCTCGCCCCGTGCGGTCAGGCGCGAGAGCTCGTACAGGCCGGTGCACAGGATGGGCGCCACGAGCACGAAGCCGGAGACTGCGCCCGGACCGAGCCACCACCAGTGGCGCGCGAGGAGCACCACGATCCAGCCGCCCAGCGCCACGACGAGTCCCTGGGCGAGGCTCGCGCCCGGCGTGGCGCGGAGGTCGGCGAAGCCCGCCGCCAGCCAGCGGCCGATCGAGGCGGGGGTGACCTGGCGCACCGGCAGGGGCTCATGGCCGGGTGCGGAAGCGGTGGGGTCGCGGGAAGCCATGCGGCCGGATTGTGCGGTGGTCTTCGTATCGTCAGGCCGCCGCGCCGAGGTGCCTGCCGAGGAACCGCTCCATCGCCTCGTAGAACTCGAAGCGGTTCTCCTCGTTGCGGAAGCCGTGGCCCTCGTTCTCCTTCACGAGGTACTCCACCTCCACGCCACGGGCGCGCATCGCCTCGACCATCTGGTCGCTCTCGCTCTTCACCACGCGCGGATCCTTGGCGCCCTGCGCGATCAGCAGCGGCGCCTTGATCCGGTCGGCGCTGAACACCGGCGAGGCGGCGCGCAGCATCGCCTCGTCCTTTTCCATGTCCCCCACCATCTCCTGCAGCATCGCGAGCATGGGCTTCCAGTAGGGCGGGATCGCCTTCATGAACGTGAGGAGGTTGGACACGCCCACATAGTCGATGCCCGCGGCGTACAGGTCCGGCGTGTACGCGAGGCCGGCGAGCGTGGCGTAGCCGCCGTAGCTGCCACCGTAGATCGCGACGCGTTTCGGATCGGCGATGCCTTCGGCGATGAGCCACTGCACGCCGTCGGTCACGTCGTCCTGCATCTTGCGGCCCCATTCGCGGAAGGAGGCTTCCCAGAACTTGCGGCCGTAGCCGGTGGATCCGCGAAAGTTCACCTGCAGCACCGCATAGCCGCGATTGGCGAGGAACTGCACCTCGGGATCGAAGCCCCACACGTCGCGCGCCCACGGGCCGCCGTGCACGTTCACGACCACCGGCAGGTTGCGGGGCGCGACACCCCTGGGCAGCGTGAGGTAGCCGTGGATGGTGAGACCGTCGCGCGAGGTGTACTCGATGGGCTGCATGGCGGCGAGCCCGGCTTCCGGCAGCCATGGCGCCACGTCGGCGAGGAGCATCAGCTCGCGCGTGGCCTTGTCGTAGAGATAGCGCTTGCCGGGCGTGCGGTCGCTGGTCGCGGCCACGATGAACTTGTCCTCGTCCTTGTTGGCCGAGGTGAGGCTCACCTCGTAGCCGGGGAGCTTGCCCTCGAGATCGCGGAACATCGCCTCGGTCTCGGCATCGAAGAACTTGCGCTGCAGCTTCGAGGTGGTCCAGCGCGCGGCGGTGAGCACCTTGCGCTTGCGCGAATACAGGAGCGAATCGACGTCGACCTCGTCGCTTTCGACGAGGAGGGTGCCTTCCTTCGCCGTGACCGGGTCGAATTCGAAGATGGCCGACTTGTCGCGGCCCCGATTCGAAGCGACAAAGAGGCGCTGGTTGTCGAACGTGAAGAAGAGCGGCGACACGCCCTCCTTGAAGCTCGTGGTCACGATCGGCGTGAATTCGTCGGCCTCGGTCGCCCGGTAGAGGAGGGAGGTGTTCACGCCGTCGGAGGTGCCGGCCACGCGCAGCCTGCCGTCGTGATCGGTGCCCCAGCTCACGATGTTGCCGGGGTTCTCGGCGATGAGCGTCTCCTCGCCGGTGGCCAGGTTGATGCGGAAGACGTCGAACACCGATTCGTCGCGGCGGTTGTGCGACAGGATCATGTGGTCGTCGTCGTCCTCGAGGATGTCGACCACGTCGGCCTTCACCTTCTCGCCGGGGGTCAAGTCGCGCGGATCGCCGCCGCCGCGGTCGACGGTGACCACGTGGAAGTTCTCGTCGCCGCCGAAGTCCTTCACGAAGACGATCCGATCGCCCTTCCAGAAGTAGCCGCCGATGTCGCGCGCGGCCTCGGAGGTCACGCGCACCGCCTCGCCCCCGTCCACCGGTCGCACGAAGACGTTGAGCCGCCGCTCCCAGGGGCCGAGCCAGGAGATGGAGCGGCCGTCGGGCGAGATCTGGAAGGCGGTCTGCTCGGGATTGCGGAAGAAGTCGCGCAGGGGGATGCGGGCGGCGGGTCCGGGCGCGCCGGGGACTGCAGCGGTGGCCGTGGGCACCGCGGCGGCGGCGAGGTGGGGATAGCGGAGGGCGAAGGACATGCGCATTCCTCGTTCTTGGAGTCGACCGTTCGCAAATGGCGCCGGCCGCCCGGGAACGCAAGCCTGTGGCGCGCCTTCCCGCCGCAAACCATCGGCCGCCATCGGCTGCGCTATCCTCCCACGGTGGCGATCGTGGCGGTCTTCAACCAGAAAGGTGGCGTGGGCAAGACCACGACCGCGCTGAACCTGCTCGCCGCGATGGCGCAGCGCAAGCAGCGTCCGCTGGCCATCGACCTCGACCCGCAGTGCCACCTGTCGCAGATCTTCGGCGTGCATCCGCGCCATGCCGACGACACGGTCTACAGCTTCTTCGTGCGCCAGCGTCCGCTGGAGGACATCGCCCAGATCACGCGCAGCGGCGTGATCCTCCTGCCCGGGCACCTCGAGCTCTCCAAGCTCGACACGCTGCTCGGCAAGGGCGTGAACGTCGTCACGCGATTGCGCCAGGCGCTGGCGCAGCCGGGGGCCGTGCCCGGGCCGATCGTGATCGACTGCTGTCCGCTGCTGAACGTGCTCTCGCTCAATGCGATCTTCGCGGCCACGCTGATGCTCGTGCCGGTATCGGCGGACTTTCTGTCGCTGAAGGGTGCGGAACAGGTCGAGCGCGCGCTCAATGCGCTCGAGCCGGTATTGAAGCGGCGCCTGCCGCGCCGCTACGTGCTCACGCGCTACGACGCGCGCCGGCGCATGACCGCAGCGGTGGAGGAAAGGATGGGGGAGGTGCTGCGGCCCGACGAGATCTGCGTCACGCGCATCCGCGAGAACGTGAAGCTGGCGGAGAGCCCGGCGATGGAGCTCGACATCTTCCGCCACGCGCCGGGTAGCCGCGGCGCGCACGACTATGCGGCGCTGTACGAGGAGCTACTGGGTGCCGGTCTTCTGCAGTGACTTGTGCGCCACCGGACTGGCGCTGATGAGGCCGATCACGCTGTCGACGTCGAGCGTGTCGAGCCTTTGCGGCACGCTGCGGGTGGCGCATTCCTCGATCACGCAGTGGTGGTACATCTGGCGCAGGCGCCGCTCGGCGTCGCCCTGGCTCGCCGCCATGATGAGGATGTTCTCGACCTTCTGGCCGTGCTTGGTGCGGATGGAAAATCCGTAGCGGGTCATGCGGAACCTCCCGGTATCGGCGCCGCGACCGATCGGCCGCTTCCTTGCCGATCAATGTCTTGGCGCTGAACGTTTATGCGTTGGGATCGATTTCGAATGCAAATGGCGTGCCTGTTTGTACGATTCAGCTTGCAGGGGTGCGCACACCAGGGATCGCGCGCCATCATGGGTAGCGAAGTCGGTGCGGGAGCGTGTACCTCGACTCCGCTCTCCTTCATATCCATCCCCCATGCCACCGTGTTTATCTAATAAGTGAGTAATCACTTCGAATGTTGCAGGAAAGCCCGATGATCGCGCGGTCGCGCGCGCTTTCGCTGCGTGTCCGACCCCGGCTTGGCCTGCGGGCTCCGCGTCCGCGCGACGGACGACCGTCGCCGAGTTGCGCGGCAACGGCACCCCCGCTACGCGTTTCGGGCATCCTTGACGCTCCATGACGCCCACGACGATCAACCGCGTGTACGCCCGTCGCGTGTTCGACTCGCGCGGACGTCCCACCGTGGAGGCGGAGGTCACGCTCGCGGGCGGCGGCACCGGCCGCGGCATCGCGCCGGCCGGCGCCTCGCGCGGCTCCACCGAGGCCATCGACCTGCGCGACGGCGGTACGCGCCTCGGCGGCTTCGACGTGGCGCAAGCCATCGCCAACGTGCGCGGTCCGATCGCCCGCGCGCTCTTCGGCATGGATGCGCACGAGCAGGCCGACGTGGATGCGAAGCTCATCGAGCTCGACGGCACGCCCAACAAGAGCAAGCTCGGCGGCAATGCCACCGTGGCGGTGTCGCTCGCGGTGGCCCAGGCGGCCGCACACGCCTACGACATGCCGCTGTGGCAGTACCTCGCGGCCGACGAGCCCGTCACGCTGCCGATGCCCGAGGTGCAGATCTTCGGCGGCGGCGCCCACGCCGAGCGCCGCATCGACATCCAGGACCTGATGGTGATGCCCGTGGGCGCGTGGAGCTACGACGACGCGCTCACGATGGTCGCCGAGGTCTATCGCGCGGCCGGCGAGCTCATGCGCGAGCACGGGCGCCTGGCCGGTGTCGCCGACGAGGGTGGGTGGTGGCCCATGTTCGCGAGCAACGAGGAGGCGCTCGACGCCACCGTGCGCGCCATCGAGCGCGCCGGCTGCCATCCGGGCAGCGATGTCGCCATCTCGCTCGACATCGCGGCGTCGGAATTCGGACGCGAGGGGCGCTACACACTTGGCCTCGAAGGCCGCGAGCTCGACAGCGCCGGCATGAGCGAGATGCTGCTCGACTGGATCGAGCGCTACCCCATCGTATCGATCGAGGACCCGCTCGCCGAGGACGATCGCGATGCGTGGATCGAATTCACACGCGTGGCGCGGCATCGCGTGCAGATCATCGGCGACGACCTTCTCACCACGAACGCCGATCGCGTGACACAGGCCGCAGCCGATGGCGCGTGCAATGCCGTGCTCGTGAAGATCAACCAGGCGGGCACGCTCACCGAGGCCAAGGCCGCGCTCGATGCGGGCAAGGCGGCGGGCTTCGGCACGATCGTGTCGGCCCGCTCGGGCGAGACCGAGGACGTGGCCATCGCGCACCTGGCGGTGGGCTGGAATGCGGGACAGTTGAAGGTGGGATCGTTCGCGCGCAGCGAGCGGCTTGCCAAGTGGAACGAGGTGCTGCGGATCGCGGATGCGCT
>CAZUGY010000046.1:24642-25748 GCA_964620265.1 uncultured Alcaligenaceae bacterium | reverse complement strand
CGCGACACCCCCAGCGCCAGCGCGAGGATGGCAAAGCCGAACACCGTGCCGAACAGCAGCACCAGCAGGTTGTGCGGAAACACCGCATAGAAGTTGCCGGCAAGCGGCTCGTGCAGCAGCGAACCCTTCAGCGCCATCGCGAGCATCAGGAACAGCGCGAGGCCGAATGCGAGCGCCAGGCAGAGTGCCAGGCCGTTGCGCCGGTACAGCGCCCCCAGGGACGCCGGCCACGCATAGTCGTGGTACGTGCGCACCCGCACCTGCGCCATCGCCCGCGGCACGTTCACCGCGAACTCATGCGGCGGCGCGTACTGGCAGGCGTGCAGGCAGTCGCCACAGTTGTGGCACAGGTTGGCGAGGTAGTGCACGTCGGCGTGGCCGAACTCGAGGCGGCGTGTCATCGCGGGGAAGACCGCACAGTAGCCCTCGCAGTAGCGACAGGCATTGCAGATGGTCAACTGGCGCGCGACCTCGTCCTCGGGCGTGCCGGCATTGGGCGTGGCCGCGGCGCGCGCTTGCGCGATGAGGTCAGCGAGCGAGGGCATGTTCGAGCTCGCGGGCGAAGGTGGGATGGTTCATGTCGAGTGAACGGGCGGCACTCGCCCCCGCGACGCGGCCGAAGGCGGTGCCGATGCTCATGCCCACGCCGGCGGTGTAGCCCTTGCCGAGCACATTGCCGGCCATGATCTCCCCGGCCGCGAACAGATTCGGACTGGGCTCGTCCCCGAAGCGTACGGCGGTCGTCTCGTCGACCCGCATGCCGAGGTAGGTGAAGGTGATGCCGGGACGCAACGGATAGGCGACGAAGGGCGGCGAATCGAGGGGGAGCGCCCAGTGCGTCTTGGCGGGGGCGATGCCGTCGGTGCGGCAGTCGTCGAGCACGGTGTGGTCGAAGGTTCCAGGGCGGCAGGCGGCGTTGTAGCTTTCCACCGTGCGGGTGAAGGTGGCTACATCGAGGCCGATCTTCCCGGCGAGCGCAGCCGGTGTCGCGGCCTGCGTGCCGGCGAACACCGGCGGCATGAAGCGGCCGATGGCCTTCTGGTCGATGATCGACCACGCGAGCTGCCCTGGCTGCTGCGCGACGAGGCGCCCCCAGATCGCGTAGC
>CAZUGY010000046.1:0-24632 GCA_964620265.1 uncultured Alcaligenaceae bacterium | reverse complement strand
TTGGGCCAGAAGTCCTCGCCCTCGTCGTAGAAGCGCTGCGCCTCGCGATTGACCACGATGCCGAGCGACACGCAGTCGATGCGGGTGCAGATGCCGCCGTCGTACAGCGGTGCGCGGGCGTCGATGGCCACGCAATGCGCCTGCGTGGGATCGCCGATGGTGTCCGCCCCGGCCTCCATCAGGAAGCGCAGCAGCACGCCCTGGTTGAAGCGCGTGCCGCGGATGAGGAAGTTCTCCGCGGTCCACTCGCCGCGTTCGTTCTGGCCCCAGGCCTCGCGCTGCCATTCGAGGTTGGACTCGAAACCACCGCAGGCCACGACACAGGTACGCGCCGGGATGCGCTCGCCGCCCTCCGTGATGGCCGCCACGAAGCGCGGACCGTCGAGCGCAAGGCGCGCGACGGGCGTGTCGTAGCGAACTTCGACACCGAGCTCCTCCGCGCTGCGATAGTAGGCATTGACGAGCGCCTTGCCGCCGCCCATGAAGAACGCATTGGTGCGCGCGACGTGCAGCGCACCCGACAGCGGCGGCTGGAAGTGCACGCCGTGGCGGCGCATCCACGGGCGGCAGCCGGACGAATGCCGGATGACCAGACGCGCGAGATGCTCGTTGGTGAGTCCGCCCGTGACCTTGAGCAAATCCTGCCAGTATTCCTCCTCGGGATAGGCCTCCATCAGCACGTCCTGCGGGGCATCGTGCATGCAGCGCAGGTTGCGCACGTGCATCGAGTTGCCGCCGCGCCACGCCTTGGGCGCGGATTCCACGAGCAGCACGGAAGCACCCGCCTCGCGCGCCATCAGCGCCGCGCACAGTGCTGCGTTGCCGCCGCCGATGACGAGGACGTCCGGCATGGCGTCGTGATCGTCGTGCGCGGTCATGCTGCGCGGCTCGCGGTGTGACGGGCCGCGAGGTAGCCGAAGGTGAGCGCGGGTCCGAGCGTGATCCCGGGTCCGGGGTAGGCGCCTTCCATGACCGAGTGCATGTCGTTGCCGCAGGCATACAGGCCCGCGATCGGCGCTCCGGCCTCGTCCAGCACCCGTGCGTTTGCATCGGTGCGGATGCCTGCCGCCATGCCGAGGTCGGCCGGCCATACCGCGACCGCGTAGAACGGCGCGCGCTCGATCGGCGCCACGCAGGGATTGGGGGTGCGATCGGCGTCGCCCAGGTGTCGCTGGTAGGCATCGCCGCCGCGCCCGAACGCAGGATCGCGGCCGTCGCGCGCGTCGCGGTTGTAGGCTTCGAGCGTGGCCGCCAGTGCCGCGGGTGCGGTGCCGATGGCGGTCGCGAGCGCCGCGATCGAATCGCCCCGCCGCAGGTAGCCGTCGCGCACGTGGCGCGCCACGGCGAGCGTGAACGGCTTGACGCGGCCGAGTCCGTACTTCCACAGGAAGTCGCGATCGCACACGAGCCACGCCGGGATCGCCTCGGGACCGGCGCGCAATTGCGCGCGCACGAACTCGTGGTAGGACACGGCCTCGTTGACGAAGCGCCGGCCCTCGCGGTCCACCGCGACGAGTCCCGGCTTGGCGCGATCCGCCACCGTGTGCGGATACACGCCGGCGCTGCCGTCGGCGCGCCGGAAGGTGGAGGCCGGGACCCAGAGCGCGCCTGCCTCGGTGCGTGGCGACAGCGCCGCGCCGACTTGCTGCGCCAGCGTGGCACCGCGTGCGGCGGTGCCCGGCGACACGGTGGCGGTGAGCGATCCCGCCGCCTTCGGGACGTAGCGCGCGCGCAATTGCCCGCCGTGCGAGAGCCCGCCGGTGGCGAGGATCACGCCGCGGCGCGCGCGGAGGGTCGTACCGGGAGCATCGGCCGCCGCGGGCGTCAGCACGACATCGGCCACCCGGCCATCGCGCAGGCGCAACGCGTGCAGGGGCGTCGCCATCGCGAGCGTCACCCCGCATTCCCGCACCGAGGCCAGGAGCCGCGCGGCAAGCGCATTGCCGAGGTACAGCGTGGTCCCGCGCGGCGCGCGCAGGCGTTGCCGCGCATGACGCGCGAGGAGCTTGCCCACGTGCCATGCCGAGCGCATCGACTTACCCGCACGGCGCAGGTGCGGAATGTCCTGGCGGCTGATCATCATGCCGCCGGCGAGCGTGAACTCGGGCAACGGATCGCGCAGGAGCGCGAAGTCGCGCCCGAGGCTCGCGCCGTCGAACGGCACCGGCTCGAGCACGCGCCCGCCGAGGGTCGCGCCGGGCAGGTCGGGGTAGTAATCGGGATAGGTCACCACGGGCTGCAACTGCACTTTCGTATGGGTCTCGAGATAGCGGATCGCTTCGTCACCGTGATCGAGATAGGCCTCCACGAGCGACGGATCGGCCTGCGGCACCACATGGCGCAGGTAGGTGCGCGCGGCCTCGACGTCGTCGGGCCGCCCGACCGCCGCGGCCTTGTGATTGGCGGGAACCCACACCATGCCGCCGGAGATCGCGGTCGTGCCGCCCACGCGCTCCGCCTGTTCGAGCAACAGCGTGCGACATCCCTCGCGCGCCGCCACGCACGCGGCGGTCATGCCGCCGGCGCCCGCGCCCACCACGATCACGTCCCATGCTGTATCCGCGAGACTCACCGCACGCATGCGTCGGGCAGGCCCGCGGTGCCTCCGTCGCCACTCACTGCGGACGCCAGGGCTTGCCGAACAGCGGTTCCTTGTACGGGATCGGCGGCAGCTGCCACGTGCCGGTGGACGGCGGGCGCACTTCCGCATCGATGTGCACGTCGATCACGCACGGCCGGCGATTCTTCACGGCCTGCGCCACGGCACCGCGCAGGTCCTCGCTGCGGGTCACGGTCACGCCATCCGCCCCGCACGCGCGCGCCCAGGCGGCGAAGTCGGGGTTGTAACGCTCCCCACCCGGACCCTGCGTCCCCTTGTAGAACGCGGTGCCGAGCTCGCGTCCCTCGAAGAGGCCGTATTGCAGGTCGCGGATCGCGGCCCACGCGAAGTTGTTCCACACGATCCACACGCACGGCAGGTCGTATTCGACCGCGGTCGCCACGACGTAGGGCGCCATCATGAAGCCACCGTCGCCCACCACCGCCACGCACGCGCGGTCGGGAGCGGCGAGCTGCGCACCCAGGATCCCGCACACGCCGAAGCCCATCGACGAGTAGCCCCAGCTGTTCAGCATGCTCTGTGCGCGCTTCGGCTTCCAGAACTGCATGAACCAGTTGTGATGCACGCCGGAATCGAGCGCCAGGATCACGTCGTCGGGCAGCACGTCGGTGAGCGCCTGCACGACGTACTCGGGCCGGATCGGCGTCGTCACCAGGGAGAAGTTGGGCCGGATGAAGGCTTCCCACTCCTGCTGCCAGGCGCCGACCTCCGCGCGCCACTGGCCGTAGCGCTCGCGCGTGAGCTCGGGGTGCGTGGCGAGTGCGGCGAGAAGCTGTGCCGCGAATGTCTTCGCATCGGCGATGATGCCCAGCGTAGGCGGATAGTTGCGACCGAGCTCCTGCGGATCGATGTCCACCTGCAGGAGCTTGGCCGGCGGAAAGTTCCACGAGTAGCCTGGATGCCACGTCGACGAGCTGCGGTCGTCGAAGCGCGTGCCGATGCACAGCACGAGGTCGGCGTGCCGCCCGGCCTGGTTGGCGGGATACGCGCCATTACGGCCGATGAAGCCGAGCGTCAGCGGATCGTCGGCCGGCACGCAGCCCATGCCGTTGGGCGAGGTGATGACCGGGATGCCGTAGCGCTGCGACAGCGCCGTGATCTCCGGGCCCGCCTCCGACAGCGTGGTCCCCTGCCCGATGAAGAACACCGGACGCTTCGCCTGCGCGAGCAGACCGACCGCCGCGGCAACGTCGGCGTCGCTCGCCGCGGGACGATGTGCGCCGTACACATGCGACGCGGGAGGCACTTCCACGTCCGCCTCCTCCTGGAACACGTTGTACGGAATGTCGAGGTTCACCGGCCCGGGACGGCCGGTGAGCATCGTGTCGAACGCCTGGCGCAGCGCCAGCGGCAGCATGTCCACGCGGCTCGGCTGGAACGTGCGCTTCACCACCGGCCGCAACACCTGCGCGAAGTCGGCCTGGTTGTGTGCGTAGAGCTCCTGGAAGGGCGCGCGGTTGGCCTGGCTCGTGGGCACGTTCGCGGTGATCGCGAGGAACGTCGACGAGTCCGACAGCGCGGTCGCGAGCGACATCACCATGTTGGCCGAGCCGGGCCCGGTGGACGTGAGCGTGGCCACCGGGCTGTGCTTCACGCGGAAGTACGCATCGGCCATGTGGCCCGCGCACTGCTCGTGGCGCGGCGACACCAGCTTGAGCTGGTCGCGTACCTGCCACAGCGCATCGAGGATGCCGACGTTGCCGTGGCCGCAGATGCCGAAGACATACGGCACCTTCTGCTTCACGAGATACTCGGCGATGAGCTCGCCGCCTTTGATGTTGGGCATTGCCTGCTACCTTTCCGTGTTCTGTCCGAGCGCCGTGCCGGCTACGGCAACAGCGTGATCATGCGCTCCTCGCTCATCTCGCGGATGGCGTGGTGCGGTCCTTCCCGGCCGAAGCCGCTGTCCTTGGAGCCGCCGTAGGGCATCACGTCCACGCGTGAGCTCGAGGTCTCGTTGATGTGCACGCCGCCCACCTCGAGGCGCCGCGCCGCGGCGAACGCATCGCGCAGGCGATTCGTGAACACACCCGTGGCAAGGCCGTAGGGCGTGGCATTGACGCGGTCGACGGCCTCGTCGAGGGTATCGAAGGGAGCGATGCACATCACCGGTCCGAAGACTTCCTGGCAGCCGAGCGGTGTGGTGGCCGGCACGTCGACCAGGAGCGTGGGCGGCACCACCGTGCCTTGCCGCGCGCCGCCGGCGAGCCGCCGGGCGCCGCCGGCCATCGCCATGTCGATCCACGCTGCGATGCGCTCGGCCGAGGCCTGGCTGATCACCGGCCCCACCACCGTGGTGGACTGCGCCGGATCGCCGAACGGCAGCGCCTTCACCATCGCCGCGAGGCGCGCCTCCACTTCTGCGATGCGCGACCGGTGCACGAGCAGCATCTGCACCGACGTGCACACCTGCCCCGCCTTGCGGTACGCCGCATTCACGATGCGCGGCAGGGCCGCATCGAGGTCGGCGTCGTCGCTCACGATGCAATAGGCGATCGATCCCAGCTCCATCTGCGTACGGCGCAGGCCTGCCCGCGCCTGGATCGCGCGGCCCACGGCCGTGCTGCCGGTGAAGGCATAGAAGCGCACGAGCGGCTCGTCGAGGAGCCACCCCGCGACCTCCGCGTCCCCGTGCACGATCGAGAGCAGCCGCGGCGGCAGGCCCGCCTCGAGGAGCGCCTCGGCGATGGCGATCGCCGTGAAGGGCGTATGCAGCGAAGGCTTCAGCACCACCGCGTTTCCGGCAGCGAGCGCCGGGCCCAGCTTGTGCGTGACGGTGTTGAGCGGCGCATTGAAGGGCGTGATGGCGCACACCACGCCGAGCGGCACGCGCAGCGTGAAACCGATGCGGCCCGCCTGCCCGGCCGCGCCCTCGACCGGCACCATCTCGCCGCTGAAGTTGCGTGCCTCCTCGGCGGACAGGCGGAAGGTCGTGGCGCACCGGCGCACTTCGCCGGAGGCATCGTGACCGGTGAATCCCGCCTCCGCGCGCATGATCCCGACCAGCGACTCGGCGCGCGCCTCGATGAGGGCCGCCGCGCGATCGAGGATCGCGCCGCGCGCGTGCGCATCGAGCGTGCTCGCGCGATAGGCCCGGCCCGCAGCCTCCACTGCCTGCGTGACCTGCTCGCGGCCCGGGATCTCGACCTCGCCCCACGGGACGTTGCGGTACTTGTCGAGGACCTCGGCCGTCTGTGCGCCGCCGACCCAGGTACCGTCGATGAGGAGCAATCCGCGCTGCAGTCCCGGCGCGCGCGAATCGAGGGAAGCTCTCGTGTCCATGCCTAGATGAGACCTCCGTTGGGCTGCACGACCTGCCCATGCACCCACGACGCCTTGTCCGAGGCGAGGAAGGCGATGACCGCCGCCACCTCCTTCGCCTCGCCCACGCGATTGAACGGGCTCATCGCGGCCGAGCGCTGCTTCGCCTCGTCCGTCTTGCCCGCGCGGAAGAGATCGGTGTCCACCGGCCCGGGAGCGACTGCATTCACGCGCACCTTGCGGGCCGCGAGCTCCTTGGCGAGCGAGCGCACCAGCGACTCCACCGCCGCCTTCGTCGCGCTGTAAGGCCCGAGGCCGGGCGCAGCGTGCCGCACGAGCGAGGTGGTGACCGCGACGATGGAACCGCCGTCGGGGACCTGCCGCGCCGCCTCCGCGAGCATGTTGAAGGCGCCCACGATGTTGGTCTCGACGAGCTTGCGGAAGTCCTCCGGCTTGAATTGCGCCAGCGGTCCGGGCGGCACGTTGATGCCCGCATTGGCGACCACCACCTGCGGCGGGCGGCCGAAATCCGCCTGCACGTCGGCAAAGACCTGGGCGACCGCACTCGCGTCGGCCACGTCGGCCCGGTACGCCTTGTCCACGCCGCCCGGCGCGGTCGAGACATAGGTATAGGCGACATCGAAGCCGTCGGCGGCAAGGGCGGCGACCGTGGCGGCACCGATGCCGCGGGTGCCGCCGAACACGAGGGCCAGGGGTTTACTCATGCGAAATCCTTTCGTGAGACGGGTTACGCCATCTCGTCGTCATCGCTCGCGGGCGAGGTGACGACGAGGAAGACGAGGCCGTGAAGGCCGGTATTGGTGAAGCCGTGCCGCACGCCCGGCGGCACGTAGACGTAGTCGTGCGCGCGCATGAGGTGCGAGGCGTCGTCCAGCGTCAGCACGCCCTCGCCTTCCAGAACGTAGTAGACCTGCTCCTGCACCTTGTGCACGTGTTCCTGCACGTAGGCCATCGGCGCATAGCGCGAGATGCGGAAGTCGATGCGGCGCGAATGCGAATTGTCCGGCGCCACCAGCGCCTTGGACAGCGCGCCGCCGAAGTGCCCGGGAAATTCCTGCCACGGGACCTGCGCCATCTTCTCCACGAAGGCGTGCAACGAGGGTTGCTTCTTGGTATCCATCACGACATCCTTTCCGTCAGTGCGTCACAGCCACAGGATCTTCTTGCGGTACTCGAGGTCCTCGAGCAGCGCCTTCGCCGGACCTTCGTGGAACACCGTGCCGCGTTCCAGCGCGAACACGCGATCGGCGAGCGCCAGCACGAGGTCGAGGTTGTGCTCCACGATCACCATCGGGATGTGCCGGCGCAGGCGGTCGAAGGTGGTGAAGAGCTCCTGCACCACGGCGGGTGCGAGACCCTCGAAGGGCTCGTCGAGCAGCAGCAGCTTCACATTACCCGACAGGGCGCGCGCCACCGCCACCATCTGCTGCTCGCCCCCCGACAGGTAATCGGCCGCCACGTCCATGCGCTCGCGCAGGCGCGGGAAGTACTCGAGGATCGTCGCCTCGTCCCACACCACGCCGCCTTGCGCGTCCGTCGTGGCACGGGCGAGGCGTCCCAGGGCGAGATTGTCCGCCACCGTCATCCCCGCGAACAGTCCGCGGCCCTGCGGCACGTAGCCGATCCCCAGGCGCGCGATGTCGGGCGCGGGCCGGCCGGCGATATCGCGGCCGTCGAAGACGATGCGTCCCGACGCGGGCTTCAGAAGCCCCGTGATGGTCTTCAGGAGCGTGGACTTGCCGGCGCCGTTGCGACCGAGGAGCGCAACGATCTCCCCTTGCCGCACGGCAAGGCTCGCGGCCTGCAGGATGTGGCTCTTGCCGTAGTAGGCGTCGACCTTGTCGAAGTCGAGCAGCACCGGTTGCTGCGCCAGCGTTTCCTCGCTGCGGCCGGTCACGGGCGGCGTGCCGCTGCCGGTGTAGACCTCCTGCACGCGGCGGTCGGCGCGAACCTCGGCGGGCGTGCCGGCCATCAGGATCTCGCCCTGGTTCATCACCGTCACGCGCTGCGAGAGCGCGAGCACGCGATCGATGTCGTGCTCCACGATGAGCACGGGGACGTGGCTCGCGATGATGCGTACGAGGCGCGATACGCGCTCGCGCTCCGCGGCCGCGAGCCCCGCCAGCGGCTCGTCGAGCAGCAGCACCTGCGGCTTGGAGCCGAGCGCGATGCCGAGGTCGACGAGCCGCTGCCCGCCATACGACAGGTCGCCGCCGAGGGTCTGCTCGATGCCCTCGAGGCCGAGGAATTTCACGAGCTCCGCCGTCTCGCGGTTCACGTTGGCGTAGCTGTCCACGTCGCGCCAGGCATTGGCCGCTCCGGGGTGCTGCGCCTGCAGCGACAGGCGCAGGCTCTCCTCGATGGACAATCCCTTGAAGAGGCTCGTGATCTGGAACGAGCGCGCAAGCCCCAGGTGGCAGATGCGATGCGTGGGCGCGCCGCCGATCGGCTTGCCGTGCAGCGCGATCGTCCCGGTATCGGGCGGATACAGTCCCGAGATCATGTGGAACATCGTGGTCTTGCCCGCACCGTTGGGACCGATCAGCGCGTGGATCTGCCCTCCGTGCACGTCGAGCGACGCGTCGCGCACCGCGCGGATACCGCCGAAGGACTTCGAGATCCCGGCCACCGCGAGCACGACGCCTTCGCGCGCCTCGGGGCGCAGGAACGCCGGCAGGGGCAGTCCTTCGTAGATCTTGCGCGCGCTCATCGCCGCCGCGGTGGCCGCGGGGGGGCGCCAGCGCCGATGCAGCTCGGCGAAGATGCCGGTGAGTCCCGCGGGCGAGAAGATGATGAAGGCGAGGAAGAGCAGGCCGAACCACAGCAGCCAGTCGCCCGTCCAGATCGAGATGACCTCGCGGAAGAGCACGTAGAACATCGCCCCCAGCGCGGGGCCCAGGAAGCTGCGCATGCCGCCGATGACCACCATCGCGAGGAGCTCGCCGGAGAAGGCCACGGTAGTGGACTCCGCGGCGGCGAGGCGATGGAGGAACACCACCAGCATGCCGGCGATGCCGGTGACGGTGGCCGACAGCACGAAGGCGCCGAGCTTGTAGCGGTCGGTGGCATAGCCCTGGAACTGCGCGCGCTGCTCGTTCTCGCGGATCGCCGCGAGCACGTGACCGAAGGGCGAGCGCGTGACGCGGAAGAGGAGGCAGGCGATCGTGAAGCCGATCAGCGCCACCAGGACGTAGTAGTTGAGATGCTCGTCGAGATGGAAGATCGCAAGGCCGTTGCGCTCGATCCCGCCCAGGCCGCCTTCGCCGCCGGTGACGGCGGTCCAGCGGAAGGAGATCGCGTACACGAGGGCGCACAGCGCGAGTGTCAGGAGCGAGAAATAGACGCCGCGCCGGCGCAGGATGAGAAAGCCGACCACGCACGCGAGCGCCGCCGTGAAGGCGATCGAGAACAGCATGGGCAGCAGCAACTGCCCCTTGAACCAGTTGAGCTGCGCGATGGCCGCGGCATAGCCGCCGATGCCGAACCACGCGCTGTGGCCGAACGACACGAGGCCCGTCTGCCCTACCAGCACGTTCAAGCCCATCGCGGCGATCGCCACGATCACGACGACGGTGGCGTTGTCGAGCGTGAGCCCTGCCGCCGGCAGCACGAGCGGCAGGAGCACGAGCCCCGCCGCCACGATCCACAACGGACGATATTTCGCGGCAGCCGTCATTCCAGGCGCTCGTTGCGTTCGCCCAGGAGGCCGCGGGGCCGCAGCAGCAGCACCAGCACCATCAGCACGTACATCGAGGCCTCGCCCGCCGCCGGCACGAAATGGATCGTGACGCCGCGCACGACCCCCACGAGCATCGCCGCGAGCACCACGCCCCAGAAGCTGCCGAGCCCGCCGATGACCACCACGACGAACGCGGCCGTCATGATCTCGGTGCCCATCGCCGGATGCACCGTGGTGATCGGCCCGAAGAGCGCACCGCCGAGCGCGGCGCTCGCCACACCGAGCACCACGATCGTTGTCATGTACGGCTGCAGGCGGATGCCCAGCGCCGCCACCATGTCCGGCCGCTGCACGCCGGCGCGCACCACGCGGCCGAAGGAGGTCTTGTGCAGCAGCAGCCACAGGCCTGCCATCACGACGATCACCACGCCGAGCAGGAACAGGCGATAGCGCGAGAACAGGAATTCGCCCACCGTGACGTTGCCCTTGAACTCCGGCGGCATCATCGACGGCAGCGGCGCCGCGCCCCAGATCATGCGGATCACCTGCTCGGTCACCATCGCGAGCGCAAAGGTCACGAGGAGGCTCAGTATCGGGTCGGCCGAATAGAAGCGGCGCAGCAGGAAGCGCTCGAAGAAGATGCCGAGGACGCCGACCGCCACGGGCGAGAGGATCACCCCCGCGCCGAAACCGAGGTACCGCGCAATGGTGAGGGAGAGGTACGCGCCCAGCGCATAGAACGCGCCGTGGGCGAGGTTCACGATCCCGCCCACGCTGAAGATCAGCGACAGGCCGAGCGCGATGAGCAGGTAGTAGCCGCCGAGGACGAGCCCGTTGACGACCTGCTCCAGGAGATACAGGAGTTGCATCGAGAGGATCACGCCGCCGCGCGCGCCGGTTGCGGCGCGCGCGGGAGAGGCGTCACATCTTGCAGGTGTTGTCCGCCTTCACCGTGGCGAGGAGGTCGAGCGGCTGGTTGGCTGCGGGCACCGCGTCACCGAACTTGAGGAAGTCCCACTTGTCCTTGGCCTGGCCCTTGGCCTTGACCGTGAACGGATAGGCTTCCTGCATGAGCTGGTGATCCCACGAGCGGAAGTACGCCTTGCGCGACTTCAGCACATCGAACTGCGCTTCGGACTCGAAGTAGGCGATGAGCTTGTCGGTGTCCACCGACTTCGTCGCATTGATCGCCTGCGCGATGATCTTGACCGTCACGTACTCGATCCACGCGTGGTTCTCCGGCGGCTTGCCGTGCTTCTTCACGAAGGCCGCCACGAATGCCTTCGATCCCGGCGTATCGAGGTCGTGGTGCCAGACCGTGGGCCAGATGCCGCCCAGGTTGCCCTCGCCCGCGGCCCAGGCATCGGCGGTGTTGAGGTTGAAGCCCACCACCGGATACGGCAGCCCGAACTCCGCATACTGCTTGACGAAGTTGGTGACCTGGTTGCCGGCGAGGTTGGTGGACACGACATCCGGCCTGGCCTGGCGGATCTTGAGCAGGTACGGGCTGAAGTCGGTGACGTCCGTGGGCACGAGCTCGTCGCCGATCTGTATCGCGCCGTTGGCCGAGTAGAACGCCTTGGCCGCCTTCGCGAGGTCGTGGCCGAAGAGGTAGTCGGCGGTGAGGCTGTAGATCTTCTTGCCCTTGACCATGCCGTCGCGCAGCAGCGCCTGGCCCGCGGCGTTGACCATCACCGTCACGGGAATGTCGACGTGGAACGTGTAGCGATTGCAATCCTTGCCGCGCAGCGTGTCGGAGCGCGCGCCCGTGCTCATGAAGATCTTGCGATTGCGCGCGGCGACCTGCGAGATCGTGAGCGCGGAGGCCGACGAGATTTCCCCCATCAGCAGCGCCACGCCGTCGCGCTCGATCATGCGCTGGGCCTTCGACGCCGCCACCTGCGGATTGACCGAGTCCTCGCTGATGAGCTCGATCTGGCGGCCGTTGGCGCCCCCGGCGGCATTGACCTCGTCCATCGCCATCTTCGCGCCCAGCACGGCGTACTCGCCCAGGGCGCCCAGGAAGCCGGTGAGGGGCACGAGGTGCCCGATCCTGATCTTCTCCCCCGCCTGCGCCAGAACGCCGCCCGGCATGCCGAGGGTGGCCAGTGCCGCCGCGGCCGACCCGGCGCCCAGCAGGCGCCGCCGTGGGCCCGAAACAGTGGAAAGATCCAGCGCCGATGCGCTCCCGCGTGCATGCTTGCTCATTCGTCTCCTCCTGACATTCGTATTCATCCTTCAGCGTGGTCCGGACGTGCGCCGTTACTCACGGGATGAGTGGGACTGATTCTAGGAACGCCGTTGCTGGGCGGAAAATACCGATTTCGGAGATGGGGTATAAGTACAGCCTATACCCCCTCGAAAACCCTCGCGGATATGGGTCGGATGCGCCGGCGCGCCGTTCCCATTCGCCAGGTACCTCCCAAATGGATCTCCGCCAACTCCGCTACTTCTGCCAGATCGTCGAAAGCGGCAGCCTCGCCAAGGCGTCGCGGCACCTCTTCATCGCCCAGCCGGCGTTGAGCCAGCAGCTCGCCAAGCTCGAGAGCGAGGTGGGCAAGTCGCTCCTCACGCGCACGCCGAAGGGTGTGACTCCGACCGACAGCGGCCTCGCGCTCTATCACCACGCCAAGTTCATGCTGCGCCAGCTCGACCAGGCGCTGTCCATCGCCCGCGAGGAATCGGGGGCGGTACGCGGCATGGTGTCGCTCGGCCTGCCGGCCACGACCGTGATCGCGCTCGGGCTGCCACTGGTGCGGCGCGTGCACGAGCGCTTTCCGAGCATCCTGCTCAACGTGGTCGAGGGCATGAGCGGCCACCTGGGCCAGATGATGCGGCTGGGGCAGCTCGACCTGTCGATCCTCTTCAGTCCCGACGTCGCGCCCGACCTGCGCGCGCGGGTGCTACTCGAAGAGGAGCTCTTCGTCCTGCTGCCGCGCGACAGCCCGCTCGTTCCACCGCGACGCACCTCGCTGCGGCTCGAAGAGGCTGCGCGCCTTCCGCTCATCCTTCCCACCGGCTCGCATGGCCTGCGCCGGCGCGTATCGGCCGAGCTCGAGCGACGCAACCTCGCCGCCAACATCGTGGCCGAGATCGATTCGCTGTCGCTGCTCATGAGCTGCGTGTACGGCGGCATGGGCGCCACGATCAAGCCCATGGCCGCGATCCTGCAGGAAGGCGATCGTGGGCGGCAGTGGCGCTACCTGTCGATTTCCGATGCCAGCATCAGCCGCCGCAACTATGTCTACTCGCTCGCGCCCGAGTTCCTGTCGCCGGCCGCGGCCGTCGTGGCCACCGAGATCGAGGCCACCGCGCGCGACCTGGTGACCTCCGGTGCGTGGACCGGGGTGGAGCTGCTGGTGCCGGACGCCGTGGACGTCGCCGACGACGTGGTCGAAATGGCCTGACCAAGGGCCCGCCTGCCGCGAGCTCGCCGGCGACGCCGCTACGCAACCTCCGCGAGCGCGATCGTGGCGCCTTCGCGCGCCGCGCGCCGCACGGCATCGGCCAGTACGATGTTGCGCAGGCCGTCCGCGCCGGTGGCCAGCGACGTCTCCTGGCCACGGGCAGCGGCCGCGAAAGCCGCCACGACGCCGTTGAACGCGGGGGCGCCCGTGATCGTCTCCGTGACCTCGCCCGACGCGTCGCGGGTGGTGAGCGTGACCTGCGCCGCGCCCCGCCACGCGGGGCACCACAGCATGCCGCGCGTGCCCTCGACCAGCAATGATTGTTGCCCGCTCGCGACCTCACGGCTCGCCTGCACGAAGGCGTGACAGCGCGCGCCGAGCGCGGCGAGCACGCTGATGGTCTGCATGGGCTCGCGGTCGATGTCCGGCGGGCTCGCGCAGGCGCCGATTCGCGCATAGTCGAGCCCGGTCATCCACGGCAGGAGGTCGAACAGATGCACGGCGAGGTCGGACAGGATGCCGCCCTCCTCCGGTGTCTGCCGCCACGCACCCACCGTACTGGCCGGCGAGCTTCCCAGCAGCGACACGGTGCGCAGGTCGCCCAGCGCGCCGGAACGCACGATCGCGCGGGCGCGCGCGAACACGGCCTCGAAGCGGAACTGGAAGGCGATGCCGAGGAGCCGTCCCACCGCCTTCGCGGCCTCGACCACGCGCGTGCCGTCGGCCTGCGACAACGCGAGCGGCTTCTCGCACAGCACGTGCTTGCCGGCGCGCAGCGCCGCGATCGCCTGCTCCGCGTGCAGCGAGTTGGGGGTCGCGATGTACACGGCGTCGACTTCCGCATCGGCGAGCATCGCGTCGAACGTGGGATGGACGCGCGCCACGGCGAACCGGGCCGCGAACGCAGCACCTTTCTGCGCATCGCGCGACGAACACGCCACGAGGCGTGCGCCGGGCGTCGCCACCACCGCGGGCGCGAAGCGCGTGCCCACCACGTTGCCGAGGCCCACCACACCCCAGCGGAAGTCTGCAGTCATGTTCATGATTCCTTGTTCATCGAGGTCACCGCGACACGGGTCACGCGCCGTTTCACGTGGGCCGGGTGCCGAGGCCGAGCAGGCGCGCGGCGTTTCCATATACGAGCTTGTCGAACACCGCGGGCTCGAAGTCGAGCGTGCGGAACCACTGCGCATACTGCGCGAGCGGCGTCAGGGGATAGGAGCTCCCATAGATGAACCGGTCCTGCAAAAAGCCTCTGGCCGCCGCGAGATAGTCCGCCATGCCGGGCATGTTCGCGAGATACATGTCGGGGGACACGTAGACGTTCGCGCGCCGGTACGCGACGTGCAGGATCTGGTGCACCCACGGCCAGCCTCCGTGCGAGACCACGATCGGCAGCTCCGGAAAATCGGCTGCCACGCGATCCACCCGCACCGGATCGCTGTAGGAGAGGTCGGGGCCGCCGTTGCCGCCCGCCATCATCACGATCGGGATGCGGCGATCCTCGCAATGCGCGTAGATGGGGTAGAGCTTGGCATCGTCGGGATACAGCGGCACGGGATAGGCGCCCGGCTCGATGTTCACGCCGCGAAAGCCTGCCGCCATGCAGGCCTCGATCTCGCGGATGGCCTGGCGGCGGTCGAGCGGGCTGATCGCCGCCAGTCCCACGAAGCGATCGGGATGCGCGGCCACGATCGCAGCGACCGCGGCATTGGGCGTGGAGCCCAGGTATCCCGATTCGCGCGCGGGGAGCACGCCGATGGCCACCCCCGCCGCATCCATCTCCTCCAGGCACTGCGCGAGCGAGAGGTTCGTGGCGGACGGCGCGGGCTCGAGCCCGAGCTGGCGCGTGAAGCGGTCGCGCCGGGCCGGATTGGCGTACATCGCCGTCTCGAGATAGCCCGGTACCGGCGGCCGCAGCCGGAAGTCGATGATGCGCGTCATGCGGTCACTCCACCCGCATCTCGGGCTTGATGGTCTTGGCCCAGCGTGCGAGCTCCTGGCGGATGAATCCGTCGAACTTCGCGGGCGTGCCGCCCACCGCCACGCCACCGAGTTGCGTGATGCGCTCCTTCACCGCGGGCAACGCGAGCACCTTGTTGAACTCGCTGTTGAGCCGCTCGACGACGGGTGCGGGCGTGCCGGCGGGCGCGACGACGCCGATCCACAGGTTGATGTCGAGGCCCGGCAGGACCGTCTCCGCCACCGTGGGGACGTCCGGCAGCGCGGGCATGCGCGTGGATCCGGTCAGCGCCAGCGCCTTCACCTTGCCCGCCTTGATGTGCGCGATCGACGCCGGCAGCGTGATGAAGAGGATCTGCACCTGTCCGCCCAGCAGCGCATTCATCGCCTCGCCGCCGCCCTGGTAGGGCACGTGGACGATGTCGAGGCCGAGCTCCGACTTGAAGACCTCGGCGGCCAGGTGATTGGTGCTGCCGAACCCCGACGACGAATAGTTGAGCTTGCCGGGATTCTTCTTCGCATAGTCCACGAGCTCGGCGATCGTGTTGGCGGGCACCGTGGGATGCACGAGCAGCACCGTGGGCAATTCCGCCACGAGCACGACCGGCGTGAAATCCTTGACCGTGTCGTAGGGCATCGTCTTGCGCAAGGCAGGATTGGCGCCGTGCGCGATGTCCGCCATCATGATCGTGTAGCCATCGGGCGGCGACTTGACGAGGATCTGCGAGGCGAGCATGGAGCCCGCGCCCGGCTTGTTCTCCACCACGAAAGGCTGCCCGAAGTTTTCGGACAGCTTCTCCGCGAGCACGCGCGAGATGATGTCATTGGCTCCGCCCGCCGCGTAGGGCGAGATGAGACGGATCGACTTCGTCGGGAACGACTGGGCCGCAACGCTCGCGGCGAGCGCGAAGGTGGCGACCAGGGCCGCCGCCCGGCGCAGGATGCGCTTCGAATCCATTTGCAATTCCTCCTGTTTCAATGAGTTGCTGCGGGTTGTCTAGCTCGCGGTGGCCCGGTGATAGCGCCGGCACACGAAACGCGCCCGATCGCGCGTATGCGGCCGCACGGTACTCGCCCACGGGGTATCGATGGCCTTCTTCCATTCCGCGGACGCCTGCACCTCAGGTTGCGCGAGGTGATACATCGCGATGTGCTTCTGGCCGCCGGTGCGCGACTCGTAGCGTCGCGCGCCCAGCACGCCCGGGAGCGCGAAGAGGTTCGGTACGTGTTCCTCCACGTACCAGCGGTTGAACTCGGCCTCCATCGACGGCTCGACATTCATGCCGATCACGAGCAGGCCCTCCGCGCCGTCGCGGCCGGGCTTGCGCTGGTCGAGGGTGAGCACGGCCTCGTAGCGATTGCGCTCCGTGCGCGGAAAGATGCGCCGCGTCCAGGGCGTCATGTGGTCGCCGGTGATGGCGAGGTACGGCGCGCTCGTGATCACGTCGAGGCTCGTGACGTCGTACACCGTCAGCGACAGCGGGCCGCCTTCGATCAGCGTCCAGCGCTCGGTGGCGACGAAGCCCGGCAGCGCCACCCGCTGCGGGATGTGCTCGAGGTCGTACCAGTCGTCGATCTCGTCCTGGCCGATCGCCTTGGGCTTCAAGGTGACGATCATCGACGCCTTGGCGTCGGTGCTGTTTGCTGCGGTCATACTTTTCCACCTTCCCTGGCTTGTTGCATGAGAAATTCCCGCAGGCGCGGCAATCCGTACGACGAGTAGCCGCCGTCGATCGCGAGCTCGGTGCCGGTGATG
The DNA here is from genome assembly GCA_964620265.1 of uncultured Alcaligenaceae bacterium. Classification (GTDB taxonomy): domain Bacteria; phylum Pseudomonadota; class Gammaproteobacteria; order Burkholderiales; family Casimicrobiaceae; genus VBCG01. The sequence continues at coordinate 7,926 of CAZUGY010000046.1, read as the reverse complement.
TAGCTCGCGTCGTCGGAGGCGAGGAAGAGCACGGCGCGCGCGATCTCCTCCGCGCGTGCCCCACGGCCCATCGGGATCACGCGGGCGGTCACGTCGCGGTAGATCGGCGCCGCATTCGATGCGATCGCCGTGTCCACGACCTGCGCGGGATGCACCGAGTTCACGCGGATGTTCCAGTCGTTGAACTCCATCGCGGCGGTCTTGGTGAGGCCGCGCAGGCCCCACTTGCTCGCCACGTAGGCCGCACCTGCGTAACCCAGCAGGCCCGCGGTGGACGAGATGTTCACGATCGAGCCACCGCCCGCATCGCGGATCAGTGGCGCCAGCGCGCGCATGCCGTACAGGCACCCGGTGAGGTTGATGTCCATCACCCGTCGCCATTCGTCGTCACCGATGTCCATGATCCCGAGTCGACTCACCACGCCCGCGTTGTTGATGAGCGAATACACACCATTGCCGGCGGCGCGGACCTGCGCCGCAAGGGCGTTCCACTGGGCGGCGTCGGTCACATCGAGCGGGATGAACTCTGCCTTGCCGCCGCCTCCGCGCAGCTGCGCCGCCAGCGCGCGACCCGCGTCCGCGTTCACGTCGGCGAGCACCACGTGCGCGCCCTCCTCGACCAGCAGGCGTGCCTCGACGGCACCCTGTCCGCCGCTGGCGCCGGTGACCACCACGGTGCGGTGGCGAAAGCGCTGCCGCGCCGTCGATTCCGGAGGAGCATTCATGGACTCATCCTCTGCGCTTCGCGCGACATGGCTGCATCGGCGCGGACTCGCCGCACGTACACGCTACCTTCAATTGATCCGCATCTCGGGCTTGATGAGCCTGGCCCAGCGCTCCGTCTCGCCCTTGATGAAGGCGGCGAACTGTTCCGGTGTCCCGCCCATGGGATCCGCGCCGAGCTCGGCGATCTTCGTGCGTATCTCGGGCATCGCGAGGACCTTGTTGAGGTCGGCGTTGAGCTTCGCCACGATGTCGGGCGGCGTGCCGGCCGGCACGAGCACGCCCTGCCACAACGACACGTCGAAGTCACCGAACCCCGCCTCCTTGAACGTGGGGACGTCCGGCAGCGTGGGCTGGCGCTTCTCGCCGGACACCGCGAGCGCCTTCACCTTCCCGCCCTTCACGTGCTGCAGCACCGGCGGGATGGTGGTGATGACCATCTGCGTCTGTCCGCCCAGGATCGCCGCGATGGCCTGTCCGCCGCTCTGGTAGGGAACGTGCACGATGTCGAGGCCGTAGTTGGACTTGAAGAGCTCGCCCGCGAGGAAGTTCATGCTGCCCACGCCCGCCGACGAGTAGTTGAGCTTACCCGGTGCCTTCTTCGCATCGTCGACCAGCTCCTTCACCGACGACGCCGGCAGCGAAGGCGTCACCACGAGGATGCTCGGCAACTGCGCCACGAGCGCCACCGGCGTGAATTCGCGCGCGCTGTCGTAGGGCAGCTTGCTCATGAGCGCGGGATTGGCGCCGAAGGCGATGTCGGCGAGGAGCAGCGTGTAGCCGTCCGGCGGCGCCTTCGCCACGATGCCGGTCCCGATGGTGGCGCCGCCGCCGGCACGGTTGTCGACCACCACCTGCTGCCCGATCACCTCCGAAAGCTTGCCGGCAATGAGCCGGCCCAGGATATCCACGCTCCCGCCCGGTGCGTAGGGCACCACGAGCCGGATCGGATGATCCGGATATTTCTGCCCCCACGCCGCCGGCGCCGATGCCGCGAGCGCGAGGACGCCTACCATCGACAGAACGCGCACGATACTCATGATCTCCTCCTCCTTCGATGAAGCATTGGCGCCGCGCCTTTCCGCTTACCGTGTCGCAAGCTTGAGCAGGGCAGCGCCGTTGTCGTAGAGCACCCTGGGCAGCACGTCGGCGCGGATCGGCAGCGACTTGAACCACGCCAGGCATGCATCGACCGGCAGGAACGGATACGAGCTGCCGTAGATGAAGCGATCCGCGAGAAAGCCGTTGATCGCGTCGACGTAGTCGCGCATCCCCGGCATGCTCGCGAGGTACTGGTCGGGCGACACGTACACGTTGGAGCGCCGGTAGGCGACGTGCAGGATCTGGTGCACCCACGGCCACGCACCGTGCGATACCACGATGGACAGCGACGGAAAGTCCGCCGCCACGCGATCGATGCCCACCGGATCCGTGAAGCTCAGGTCCGGCCCGGCGCTGCCGCCGGCCATGATCACCGCAGGAACGCCCAGGTCCTCGCACGTGGCATACAGCGGATACATGCGCCGGTCGTCGACGTGCAGCGGCTGCGCATACGAGCCCGGCTCGAAATTGATCGCGCGCAACCCGTTGCGCACGGCCGCTTCGATCATGCCCTGCGCGCGACGGCGGTCGGAAGGATCGACGGCGCCTGCGCCCACGAAGCGCCCGGGGTATTTCGCCACCACCGCCGCGACGTCCTCGTTGCTCACCGATCCCAGCCGCGCGGACAGGCGAGCCGGCATGAGGCCCGTGGTCACGCCCGCCGCGTCCATCTCACCCAGCAGCATGTCCATCGACTTCGCCACCGCCGACGGTGCGGGCTCGAAGCCGTGCATGCGCGTGATGCGATCACGCCGTGCCGAATCGGCGTACAGGATCATGTCGAGGAAGCCGCCGAGCGGCGGCCGCAGGCGAAAGTCGAGGACCTTCACTTGCGCAGTCCGTCGGGCCAGGTTTCGCCGAGTGCCGCGAGGTCCGCGCGCTCGTGGCCGCGGGCCACGACTTGCGCCAGTGCCTCCGCCGCCGCGGCATGGACCGATCCCGATACCCCGGCATCGCCCAGCATGCGCAACGCGATGTCGAGGTGTCGCCGGGCATCCGCCACCACGACGCGCGGGTTGGCGATCTGCCGCTCGACGATCCGCGGACCGAACGACTCGAGTGCCTTGCTGCCCGCGCCGGCGAGCAGCGCTTGCTGCAGGGACGCGAGCTCGATGCCCGCCGCGGCACCGCTTTGCAGCGCCTCGTTCACCAGCGCGACCGTGCTGTAGCTCAGCGCCTGGACGATGATCTTCGTCACGTGTCCCGTGCCGATGCCTCCCATGTGCAGGAAGGTATCGCCCATCGCGGCGAGGACAGGCTGGACGCGGGCGATCACCGCGGGATCCCCACCGATGAAGAAGGCGAGCTTCCCATCCTTCGCCCCCGCGACACCCCGGGTGACGGGCGCGTCCGCGAAGTCGATGCCACGGTTGCGGAGCACCGCTGCGATTTCCTGCGAGGACTGCGGATCGCTCGTGCTGCAGTCCACGAGGCATGCACCCCGCTTCATGTGCTCCGCGAGCCCGTCGGGTCCGAGCGCCACCCTGCGCACCTCGGCCGAGCTCGGCAGCATCAGCACCACCACGTCGCGGTCGGCGCAGGCATCGCGCGGCGTCGCCGCCACCCCGGCCCCCAGCGTCCCCAACCGCTCGACCGGCTCCGGCCGGCGATGGCCGACAACGGTGACGGGAAAGCCCCGCTTCAGGAGATTGGCCGCCATGGGCTCGCCCATGGCGCCGACGCCGATGAATGCTACGTTCATTGCCTCGATCCTCGCATTGCGCTTCGTGTGGTCATGCGGCACGGCACCGGTGCCCTGCCCCGCGTGTGGGTCGCGCATTCGCCCTGCAGGCTCTTGCGCAGCCGGGACAGCGCTTGCCCTCGAATCGCTGGCGTGGCTCACACGCTTCCTATATTGTGGGAAGCTACTCTTGTATTATGGATAGGCTAAAGCAAGCCTCGTTCCGTGTCCATAGCCAAGGCGCGCGTCCGCGGCGCGTGCAGCGTCCGACTACAATGCCGTTGCACCGCATGCGCGGCCCGCCAGGAGATCGACAGCGACATGAGCAAGAAGCCAGAAAAATCGGACACCGGCGGTGTGCAGTCCCTCACCCGAGCGTTTGCCCTGCTCGAATCCGTGGCGAAGGCTCCCAATGGCGTCGGGCTGTCCGACCTCGGCCGCCAGGTCGGCCTGCACAGCAGCACGACCTTCAACCTCGCGCGAACGATGGTGGGCCTGGGATACCTTTCGCAATCCCCCGACGACAAGCGCTACCGCATCGGACGCAGCCTCCTGTGCCTTGCCGCGAATGCCATCGACGACCTGTTCCTGACCGACAAGGCGAAGGGCGTGATGGAGTCGCTCTCCCGCCTGTCGGGGGAAACGTCGACCTTCGCCGTGTGGTCAGGCCAGAACGTGATCGCCCTCGCCCGCACGAATGGCGCGGGCGCCTTCCAGTTGACCGATCGCCTCGGCGCGGTGCGCCCCCCGCACGCCACGGCCACTGGTCGCATCCTGCTCGCCGCCCTCCCCGCGGATCGCTTCGAGGAATACCTGGCGCATGCCGATCTGGCGCGCTTCACGCCCACTACCATCACCAGTGCGCGTGAGCTTCGCGACGAAATCGCGCGCATCCGCAAGACCGGCATGGCGCTGGACAATGCCCAGTTTCACGTGGATGTCTGCTGCATCGCCGTGCCGGTGTTCGACTTCAGCGGCAAGACGGTGGGATCGCTGGGGGTGTCGGCGCCGGTGGAGCGCATGACCGCGCGAGCCCGCGCGAAGCACGCCGTGTTCCTCCACGAAGCGGCAAGGACGCTCAGCGCCGAACTGGGCCACGCCGGGCCCGCCGGCACGGCTGGAGCACGCGCGCCGGTCGTGGCGGTCCCCGATGCAACGCCACCACGCCGGCGTGCCGCGCCGGACAAGCCCCGCCGGCCGGTCGCCGCGAAGGTCGCCAGGCTCACACGGATGGGATGACCCGCCCCTCGCGCAGGCGATCGAACATCGTGAACAGCATGGCTTCGGTGTTCACGCAGTCGAGGAACCCGAGGTCGCGCGCCCGGGTCATCGACAGCAGGTGATCCCAGTGCGGAGCGAACACGAAGTCCCCGTACGGCCACACCGCGAGCGCTTCGTAGGGCGTGTCGCGCAGGCGATGCCGGGTGACGATTTGCCGCCACACCTCCTCCTTGCCGGCCATGAAGGCCGCGAGCCGCACCGTGCGCACGGGGCCGCACGCCATCCCGAAGTAGCGGGCGATGGCGGGCCACAGGTTGCACCAGCGCAGGCAGTCCCCGTTGGTCACGTTGAAGGCCTGATTGCGCGCGCGCGGCTCGGTCGCCATCCACGCGATCGCGCGCGCGAGCAATCCCGCGTCGGTGAACTGGTAGAGCGCGCGATAGTTTTCGGGCGTTCCCGGAAAGTACAGCGGCTGGCCCAGCTCGCGCAGCACCGCGGCGTAGATCGCGATGATCGTGGGGATGCTGCGCGGGAGGACGCGGTCCGGGTCGACGACCGCATGCGGCCGTGACGCCGACCAGGTCCACGTCGCCGCGGCGCAGCGCTGCGCGAGCAGGTCCTGCTGGTGGAAGTAGAAGTTGTCCTCGGGCGAGCGTGCGGCCGTCTCCGGCGTGGGGGTGACGAAGGGGCCGCGATTGGAGCCGTAGTACTTCGTCCCCTGGACGATGCTCACGTGCTGCAGCGGTTGCCCCGTGTCCAGCACGGCGTCGACCAGATTCTCGAGCATCGAGACGTTTGCCGCGATCGATTCCGGCTGTCCCGTTTCGAAGTCGTGCCGGGCGGCGTGGAACACGTGCGTGATGCCCCGCGTCGTCGCGAGCGCCGCACGGCATGCGTGGCGATCGAGGAGGTCGAGCGCAAGGTCCCGCCGGGTGGCGCTCGCCGGCGCGTCCATGCCGCGGCGGCTCACGCAGATGACCTGCCACGCGCCGTCCTCCTGCAGATGGCGGACGAGGCGTTGTCCTACCGTGCCCGAGCCGCCGGTGACGATTGCAATCCGATCGCTCATCAGTCGTATTTCCCGCATTATGGGAGTGTGTACTGCGATGCAAGAAGGATGTTACGCTGCACAGGATTTCGATGCACGACGATGCAACAAGCGTGGCCACGCAGAGCGCGGGGCCGACACCGTCCAGGAAGGGCAGCCCCATGCCCTCGTCACAGGAGCCCGGCAACATGCGCAGTTCGATCATTGCCATCGCAGCCGCGATCGGCGTCAGCCTGACCGCCTTCTCGCCCGCCGCGCAGGCACAAGCCTATCCCGACCGGCCGCTGCGATTGGTGGTGCCGTACGCGCCCGGTGGCGGCGTCGACATCCTGGGCCGGCTCATCGCCCAGAAGCTGTCGGAAGCGATGGGGCAGCCGGTCGTGGTCGACAATCGCGGCGGCGGCGGCGGCACGATCGGGACCGGCATCGTCGTCAAGGCGCCGGCGGATGGCTACACGCTGCTCCTGGCGGCGATCGAGCTCGGCGCCAATCCTGCATTGCAGGAGAAGCTGCCGTACAACGCGCAGAAGGACCTGCAGCCGGTGTCGCTCGTCGCCACGCTCCCCGCCATGTTCGTCGTGGTCCCCGATTTCCCGGCCAGGACGGTGAAGGAGGCGATCGACGCCATACGCGCGCAGCCCGGCAAGTACAACTATGCGTCCTCCGGCATCGGCAGCATGCATCACCTCGCCGCCGAGTTCTTCAAGTCGAGCAACGGCCTCGATATCGTGCACATCCCGTATCAAAGCGGCGGCCAGGCGCTCGCCGCGCTGCTGGGTGGGCAGGCGCAGATCGCATTCTCGACGGTCCCGCCGGTGCTGCAGCAAGTCAAGGCAGGCAAGGTTCGCGGCATCGCGGTCACGGGCAAGGCACGGCAGAGCGCGCTGCCCGATGTGCCGACCTTCGCCGAGTCCGGATATCCGGACTTCGATGCCGCGCTGTGGCAGGGCATTCTCGTGCCGGCCGGCACGCCCAAAGACATCGTGGCGCGCCTCAACACCGAGATCAATCGCCTCCTGACCCAACCCGACGTGCGGGAGAAGCTCGTTGCGATGGGCGCCGACCCGCAGGGCTCCACGCCGGAGGAATTCGCGCGATTCATCGATGGCGAGACCGCCCGCTGGGGCAAGCTCATCAAGCCGTCGATGCGAGCGAACTGACGCTTCTCGCGGCCCGCTTCGCGACCGTTGCGCCCGGGCGCGAACGTTCAACCAAGGAGGTGTCGTTGATCGTCGAACAGAGGACCTACACGCTGAAGCCGATGTCCGTCGGTGAGTTCCTCAAGCGCTACCAGGAAGAGGGACTCGACATCCAAAGACCCATCCTCGGCACGCTGGTCGGCTATTTCTCCACGGAGTTCGGCCCCTTGAACCAGGTCGTGCACCTGTGGGCCTTCGACGACTTCGCCGATCGCGATCGTCGCCGCGCGACGCTCAAGGCCGATCCGCGCTGGGGGAAGTACCTCGCGTCGATCGGCCAGTACCTGGTGGCACAGGAGAGCAGGATCCTGATCCCCGCGCCGTTCTCCCCCTACGCGACACGGCCCCCGGAGTCCGGCGCAGCCTAGCGTTGCGCCACGGCTCGCCGCTTCACCGCGATACCACCGGAGCGACGTAACTCGCGAGGTCCGCGTACTCCACGAACTCGAGGAAGTTGCCCTCCGGATCGGTCGCGAGAAAGAGCCACACGCCCGGCCGGACTTCCACGATGCCGTCGCTGCACAGCCGCGCGCCGGCCTCGCGCAGGCGAGCGTGCAGGGGCTCGATGTCGCGCACGAGGAACGTCACGTAGAAATTGCCGGTCGCGGCCATGGGAAAGGCGGCATCCACGGACCGGCGCCCCGTCCCCGGCGCATGCGCGATCTTGAAGCGCTGGCCGGCGCTGGTCGAAAGGCGCACCACGCGATAGCCGTCGGGTGCCAAGCCCGTGCGCCGGCTCGCCGCCGCCGGCACCGTCACGTCGCTGTAGATCGTCATCGCGAGCACGTCGGTGTAGAAGCGCACGAGCGTGTCCACGTCGGCGGCCACGATGCCGACTTCATACGGGGCGACGCTTTCCATCGCTGTTCTCCGGCGGTCGAAGGCGATGTCCGGCCCGCTACGACATCGCCTGGTAGTAGATGTTCTGCGGGTGATTCGCCTGCGCGAAGAAA
>CAZUGY010000045.1:0-25900 GCA_964620265.1 uncultured Alcaligenaceae bacterium | reverse complement strand
CACCGTCAGCACGATCGACAGCACGCTCCCGAACGGCCAGTCGCGCGTCTCCAGGAACTGCTGCTTGATCACGTTGCCGATGAGGCTGTCGTCGGGGCCGCCCAGGATGTCGGGAATGGCAAAGATCCCGAACGCGGGGATGAACACCAGCGCGGCCCCCGCGTACACGCCCGGCAGCGACAGCGGAAACGTGATGCGCCAGAAACGCTGCCAGCCGTTGGCACCGAGGTCCTGCGCGGCATCGAGGAGCGTGGCGTCGTGCTTCTCCAGGTTGGCGTACAGCGGCAGCACCATGAACGGCAGGTGCACGTACACGAGGCACACGAGCACCGCGAAAGCGGAGAAGAGCAGCGGCACGGGCTCGAAGCCGAAGGTGCCCAACACGCCATTCACCGTGCGCGCGAGCGCCGCATTCGGGCCGAGGATGATCATCCACGCGTACACGCGGATCAGGAAGTTGCTCCAGAACGGCAGGATCACGAGGAGCAGCAGCAGGTTGCGAAAGCGGTGGTCGCTGCGCGCGATGAGCACCGCGAGCGGATAGGCGAGCACGAGGCAGGCCACCGTGGTGATGGCCGCGTACCAGAACGACTTCAGGAAGATCTGCCAGTACAGCGGCTCGGTGGCGAAGCGGATGTAGCTTTCGAGCGTCAGGTCGAGCGAGCCGTCCTCGTTGCGCAGCGGTGCCAGGCCGCCGAACTCGCCCGGCGTGCGGAACGACGCCGCCACCATGATGAGCACCGGCACCGCGAAGAACACGAGGAGGTACAGGAGCGGCGGTCCGCTCGTGATCCACTTGCCGAGGTTGCGTCGCGGCTGCCCCATCGTCGCGGCGCCTAGCCTTCGAGGTAGTGGCCGGCGTTGGCCGCGAAGGTCATCTCCACGCGATCGCCGACCTCGAAGAACTTGGCCAGGCCCGCGCCCGAGTTGGCGAGCAGCGCCTCCACCACGCGGCCGCGATCGGCGCGCACGTTGTAGAGCGTGACGTCGCCCTGGTAGAGGAAGCTTTCCACCACGCCACCGAAACGGTTCTCGCCTGCGGCGGCGCCGGGTCCCGCGAGGCGCACCTTCTCGGGACGCACGGCGATCGCAGCTTCCACACCCTGCGCCGGAGTGGCCGAGGTGAGCACGGCCACCGCCCCCAGATCCGCGACTTCGATCGTGACCGTCCCCGGGGCGTTGTCGCGCACCGGGCCCACGAGGAGATTGCAGGTGCCGATGAAGTCGGCCACGAAGCGCGTCTTCGGGAAACCATAGAGCCGGTCGGGCTCGTCCAGTTGCTCCACGCGGCCGTGGTTCATCACCGCGATGCGATGCGAGAGCGCGAGCGCCTCGGTCTGGTCGTGCGTCACGTAGATGAACGTGATGCCGACTTCCTTCTGCAGGTTGATGAGCTCGATCTGCATCTGCTCGCGCAGCTTGGCATCGAGTGCCGCGAGCGGCTCGTCGAGCAGCAGCACGGTGGGGTGCGTGACCAGCGCGCGCGCGATGGCCACGCGTTGCCGCTGTCCGCCCGACAGCTCGTGCGGCAGGCGGCCACCGAAGCCCTCGAGCCGCACGTCGGCGAGCGCCTTGGCGATCTTCCTGGCCGCATCCGCCGCGGGCGTCCTGGCCATCTTGAGCGGAAAGGCGATGTTTCCCTGCACGGTCATGTGCGGGAACAGCGCGTAGCTCTGGAATACGGTGCGCACCGGACGCGCCTCCGGCGGCGTGTCGGCGAGATCCTTGCCGTCGAGCACGATGCGGCCGCCGTCGGGCACGTCGAAGCCGGCAATCATGCGCAGCAGCGTGGTCTTGCCGCAGCCGGACGGCCCCAGGAGGGTGAAGAACTCACCCGCCCGGATGGCGAGGCTCACGTGGTCCACTGCCGTGAAATCGCCGAAGCGGCGCGAGACGTCGACGATTTCGAGGAGCGCCATGATCGTGGGCGATGGCTCGCGGGCGGCATGCCCAGTGCAAACAGCCGGGAATTGTACGGCATCGCTTCGCGCCGCCCGGCCGCTCGGGCGCGACGGTCGCGGCCCGGCACCGGGTGACGCGCCGTGGCTGCCTGCCCTCGGTCGACGGGCCGATTTTGCCGTGAGGAACGAGCGCGCTACGATCGGGGCACGAGGTTTGCATTCAACCAAAAACAGCACCCCTTGTGCGGCATCGCTATGCTATTGTCATAGCACGCAGGGGGATATCGATGACGAACGCATTCACGCCCGTCACCAAGACGTTCGCAAACATGATGGATTCGACCAAGCCGTCGCTGCTCGAGGAGCTGCGCGAAAAGTCCGAGGCGCTGCGTGCCGAGGGGGAAGCGGCCCGCCGCCCGCTCGAAGACGGCATCCGGGACATCGATCGCACGCTCTGGCGCGCCTTCCGCTGGCTCGACGAGGCCATCGGCCATCTCGCGGTGATCCGGCCCCAGGTGGGCCACACCTTCCATCTCGGGCAGGTGATGTCGCTCGAGCGTCCGCGGTTCGACCGCGGCTTCGTGTCATTCCGGCGCAAGCCGGTGGCCAGCATCGAGGTGCTGGAGCACGTCGAGCTCTTCTACCGGCTCGAGGGCGACAAGCCGGTGATCCTGCGCGTGCCGCCGATGCAGGCCGGCGCGGTGGAAGAGCGCCTGCGCACGTCGACCATGCCCTACCAGTACCAGACCGAGCAGGACGAGCGCCGCGTGGTGCGCTACGGCGTGTTCCACGTGCAGCCGCAGGTCACCGCCACGGTGCGCCTCGAGCCCGACTATCGCGAGCAGACGGTGCATGTGGCGCTGCGCAACGTCGACCGGTTCGAATCGCTCCACCTCGAGTTCCAGCCCGACAAGGTCAACGAGGTCGCGCTCGAGCAGCTCGTGAAGTTCATGCTCGGCGAGAGCAATAGCTTTATCCGGCTGGCGCCGTTGAAGCTCATCCGCGGCATGCGGCACGAGGTGCCGGTGTCGCCGGCTGCGGCTGTGGCACGGTCCTGAGGCGGCCGGCGGTCCAGCCAGTCTAGCGAGCCGGTACCCGCCCCTTCACCGCATTGGCACGGGCCGGGTGGACGACGCGCCCGTCGGCGTCGAACACCAATTGCTCGCGCACACGCTGCGCAAGATGCGCGACCTCACCGGGCGTGAGCCGCGACAGCACGCCGGCGATCACCTCCGACAGGCCCGCCGCCGCCCACCAGTCGTCGAAGCTTTCGAAGGTGCGCTGCACGGTGATCTGGCGCGTCTCGATGTCCTCGAGGCCCGCGCTTTCCCCCAGCGCGCGCATCGTGACGAGGCGCGACGCCTCCACGCTCGGCGGTGGCGTGACCGGATGGCCCGCACGGCGCAGCTCGCCCGTCAACGGCTCCAGCGGAAAGCCGCCGCCGTGCATGTCCCACGCGTACGCGGCGACCGTGCCGCCCGGCCGCACCGTGCGCACCATCTGCGCGACTCCGCTCGCCGGATCCGGCACGAAGAAGATCACGAGCGCCATCACCGCCACGTCGAAGGCGTGATCGGGATAGGGCAGGTGCATCGCATCGCCCTGGCGATAACGCGCATCCGCAGTCGCGGGGCGCGTGCGGGCGAAGGCGAGCTGGCCCAGGGAAGGGTCGATGCCGTCGATGCTCGCGGGCGCGCACCGCTGCGCGATCACCTCGGTGAAGGCGCCGTTGCCGCAGCCCACGTCGAGCCAGCGCAGGCCTGGCGGCAATGCGAGCCAGTCGAGAAACACCTCGCCCGCAGCGCGGCTCCAGGCGCCCATGAGGCGCTCGTAGGCCGCACCGTCCCGGAAGCGGATCGGGGGTGGCGACTCAGTGGACATGCGGGCTCTCGTGGGAGGTTGGCGGGCGCGCGATCACGCGTGCACTCGCGTCATCTGGACGTCGTTCATCTGCGCACCGGCGCTATCGGGACCCTGGTCTATCGCGCGTGCTGCCACAGGAGCAGCGCCACGATCGCCGCCAGCAACACCGCGATGACCACCATCCAGCGATTGCGTCCGCGCTGCGCGGCGGCGAGCGCGTGGATCGCGATGTCCGAGGCCGCAGGCGGCTCGAGCAACCGGCGATGGATCAGGCGCGGCAATTCAGGCAATGCCGCCACGATGTACGGCGCCTCCGCGAGGAGCCGCCGCTGCAGCGCGGGCAAGCCGATCTGGTCCTTCATCCAGCGCTCGAGAAACGGCTTGGCGGTGACCCACAGGTCGAGGTCGGGATCGAGCTGGCGGCCGAGCCCTTCCACCGCGAGGAGCGTCTTCTGCAGGAGGGTCAACTGCGGCTGCACCCGCACGTGGAAGCGGCGCGACGCGCGGAAGAGCGACACCAGCACCTTGGCGAGCGAGATCTCCTTCAACGGCCGGTCGAAGATGGGCTCGAGCACCACGCGGATCTCGGCCTCGAGCTCGTCCACGCGGGTGTCGGGCGGCACCCAGCCCGACTCGATGTGCGCGGTGGCCACGCGGTGGTAGTCGCGGCGGAAGAAGGCGAGGAAGTTCTGCGTGAGGTAGCTCTTGTCGGTTTCCGACAGCGTGCCCATGATCCCGAAGTCGAGCGCGATGTACTTGCCGTGATTGGCGGGATCGATGGCCACGAAGATGTTGCCCGGATGCATGTCGGCGTGGAAGTAGCCGTCGCGGAACACCTGCGTGAAGAAGATCTCCACGCCACTGCGCGCGAGGCGCTTCAGGTCGATGCCCGCGGCCACGAGTTCCTCTACGCGGCTGATCGGGATGCCCTCCATGCGCTCCATCACGAGCACGTCCTGCGAGGTGTAGTCCCAGTAGATCAGCGGCACCTGCAACAGCGGCGAATGCAGGAAGTTGCGCCGGAGCTGCGAGCAGTTGGCGGCCTCGCGCGTCAAGTCGAGCTCGTCGCGGATCGTCTTCTCGAACTCGATCACGACTTCGCGCGGACGCAGCCGCCGCGCTTCGGACGACACGCGCTCCACGAGCCCCGCCGCGGTGTGCATGAGTGCCAGGTCGTGGTGGATCACGGCGTCGATGCCGGGGCGCAGCACCTTCACCGCCACTGGCGTGCCGTTGGGCAGCGTGGCGAAGTGCACCTGCGCCACCGACGCGCTCGCCTTGGGAACGCGCTCGAACGTGGCGAAGACTTCGTCGACCGGGCGGCGATAGCAGCGCTCGAGGGTGGCCACCACGTCCTCCACCGGAAACGGCGGGACGGCGTCCTGGAGCTTGGCGAGCTCGTCGGCGATGTCGGTGGGAAGGAGATCGCGCCGCGTGGACAGCATCTGCCCGAACTTCACGAAGATCGGACCGAGGTCCTCGAGCGCCTGGCGCAGCCGCACCGCGCGCGGTGTCGACAGGTCGCGCCAGAACAGCACGCGGGTGACCCACGGCCGCAGGCCGCGCACGCGCTCGTGGGCGAGGACGATGTCGTCGAGGCCGTAGCGCAGCGCGACGGTGACGATGCGCAGTAAGCGGGTGACGCGCATAGCGGCGCATTGTACGTGGCCGCCTCGCGCGGCCCGCGCGGGCCGCCGCTTCTAGAACACGAACCGGGGGCGGCGCTTGCCTGGGGGATGCGCCACCGGCTGCGGGTCGGGGCGGGTCGTGGGGCCGGCCGCGGTTGCGGTCGGCGTAGTGGGCTTCACGGCGGCCGGAGCCGCGGCCGGCCCCGCGCCTGCGTGCGCCGTCGTCGCGTCGGTGTCACGCGCGACGGGGCCCGCCCCCGCCCGCTTGCGCGCGTTCATTTGGGGGCCGCCGGAAACTGGACGTACGGACCCTGCGGGGTCGCGCCCGGCGGCAGATACGCCGGGGCGGGAGCACCCACCGGCCCCAGCTGGCGCACGAAGCGGTACAACGCGCGCAGGTCCTGCTCGGTCATGTCGTGCAGCGCGAACCACGGCATCGGCGGACGCGCCTGCATCGTCTTCGCCGTCTTCACCCACTGGTCCTCGGTCAGCTTCGACAGCGTGATGCGCAGATTCGAGGGATAGGTCGTGCCCCAGTCGCCACGCCAGCCGAGCGCGTCGCCCATGAGCCAGTCCTTCTCGGGGACCTTGCCGCCCGACGGTGCATAGCCCGCGGTGTGGCAGTCGTTGCAGCCGCCGATCCTGGCGATGTAGCGGCCGCGCTCGATGCTGGCGTCGGCAGCAGCCGCGCTGGCGGTATGGGCGAGGCCGAAGGCCGTGGCGGCAAAGAGCCCGGCGGCGGCGAGGTTACGCAGGAATGACATGGTGGTCTCCATTCTTTCAGACAAGGCAAGTGCGGTCAGGCCGCGCGATGGAAGGTGGATCGCCGCGCGACCGCGACGAGCTCGCCGAGCGCGGCGTGGACGTTCTCGGTGAGGAAGCGGCCGAGCTCGTGGTCGGCATCGGGCTCGATCGAGGATGCACCTGCCGAGCACGCCCGCTCGAACCAGCGGACCAGTGGCGCATCGCCGCGCTCGGCGTAGGCCAGGTACACCGCGCGCGTGAGCGCGAGCTGCACGAGCACGGCGTCGAATGGCGTCAGGCGCTGGCCGGGTGCGGCGAGGGTGGTCACCGGCAGCGTTTGCGCCGCGAGCTCGTGCGCCGCTTGCGCGAGCGCTCCCAGGCGATGCAAGGCCGCCGGCTCCGTCTCGCCCAGGATCGCGACGAAGGCGTAGTTGGCGAACGCGTGCATGAGCCACGGCGCCGCGAAGCGCGCGCCGCGACGGTCCACCACGAAGCGCGCGAGATCGTGCGCGACGAGCGACTCCGCCACCAGCGAGAGGTCCGCGCCCTGGCCGTGCCGCGGGTCGCGTCCCAGGACCTGCACGAGCTCGTGCGCTGCCGGCGGCGGGAGGCGCCGCTGGAGCTCGCGGCTCACGTCGTGCCACGCGGTGGCAGGCTCGCAGCCCATCACGAGATTGCCGCGCGCGGTGAAATGCGACAGGCCGTACTCGCTGCGGTCGGCAAACCTCGGCCAGTCGGCACGGTCGAGCACGAGGAGGCGAAAGCGCGGGACGTCGCCCAGGCGCTTGCGCAGGTACCAGTACGCGCGCTCGGTGCGCGTGGCGATGCGCTCGGCGGTTGCGGTCGCGTCCTTGCTCGCGGCGACGGTGAATGGAAACCACGGCAGCGGCGCGAGGCCGCTCGCGGGCCAGGGAAAGGGCGCCGGCGCGGTCGCGGCGAGCCGGTCGTTCTCGGACGTATGCATGAAGGCTCCGGTGCTTCGAGGAAGTGGCGGACGCCGGAGGTCGGCATCCCACGGAGCGCATCCTGAGGGAACGGGGCTGGCGCATGGCTGACAGATGCGCATGCCGGTAGCGGTGATATAAATTATTGATGCATATGATAATTATGTGCTATTGCCCGCGCGCGCCGCGCGCCGGGGCCGACTGGCTGCCGGGCTGACAGATGACTGACCCGGGGCTGACCGGGGCGGGCTTGGCCGGAGCGGGCTGGCTCGGACCGGGAGGACACCGCGAAAGGCCGCGCGGGCACCGTGGGCGCCCGGCGACCTCAACCTCAAAGCGTCTGCCGCACCGCCTCGGTTTCCGCCGAAGGCGTCCGCCCCAGCACGATCGACAACAGCTCGCGGCACCGCCGGTAGGTGGTGAGCGCGCCGGCGCTGTCGCCCGTCTCGCGCTGGCACACCATCAATCGCCGGTAGACGGGCTCCGCGAGATTGTCGACCTCGAGCGTGCGATCGTAGAGCGCGCGGGCCTCGGCCCACTTCCCGTCCTGCTCGAGCGCCTCGCCGCGCGCGAGCACCGCGCGCACCAGCCGCGACTGCAGGCGATCGCGCATCGGCAGCGTCCACGGCACCGGCGCATCGAGTGCCAGGAACGGGCCGCGGTACAGCGCGAGCGCGGTGGCGACGTCGCCCGCATCGAGCGCGGCCTCGAAGGCCCACGTGTCGAGCGACACGAGCTCGGGATTGAGCGAGAGCTTGCCCTCGGCGAGTTGCAGCGCGCCGTCCACGTCCAGGAGCTTGCGCAGGCGATACAGGTTGCTGTCGAACGAGGTCTTGGCGTCGTCGCCCTCGGCATCGGGCCACACGAGCGAGGTCAGCATCGTGGCGTCCACCGCGCGGCCCCCGTGCGCGATCAGCGCCTTCAGGAGCTCGAGCGGCTTCTTCTGGGCCTTGCCCTTGGATACCAGCGGCTCCGACTCGCGCACGATGGCGAACTCGCCGAAGGTGCGCAGGGCGAGCGGCCACGGCCAGTCCGTCGTGCCGCCCGGCGGCGGCGGCAGCTTGCGGCGGCGGATCAGCTTGCGCACGTAGTCCGTCTCGATCCCTTCCGCCAGCGCCAGCGCGAGTACGGGGGACAGCACGCTGGCCGGCAGGCGCAGGAAGCCGAAGTAGCCCGACTCGCGGCAGTCGGCCAGGAGCTCGCGCACGAGCGGCAGGGCACCCGCGCCGTCCCCTTGCGCCACCATGCGATGCGCGCGCAGCAGCCGCGCGTGGAAGTCGAAATTGCGACGGTCGGCGGAGGTGGCGAGCGCGATCGCCTCGTCGTACAGACGCTGCGCCTCGTCGATCTCGCCGAGGTGCACGTGGCACAGGGCCGCGCGCACCAGGAAGTGCGGGATCTGGATCACGGGCAGGCCGCTCGCGCGGCCGATGTCGACTGCCTCGCGGGCGGACACCGCCGCCTCGCGCACGCGTCCCTGCAGCATCAGCACGCCCGTCTCCTGGTACTTGAAGTAGGCGTGGTCCATGCGGCGGGTGGGCGAGAGCACGCTGCGCAGCCGCGCGAGCGCCGCCGCGGCGCCCTGCACGTCCTCGCTGCTGACGAATGCGGTGACCTCCGCGTGATAGATCTCCACCTGCACCCACTTCAAGCCATGCGCCGCGGCGAGCGCCTCGGTGTCCTTCATGATCTTCTGCGAGCGCGCGTAGTGGCCGCGGATCTGCTCGTTGAAGGCGCGGTGCACCTGCCACCACACGCGATTCATCGCGGTGAGCGCCGGTTCCGCGAGCCACGGCTCCACGCGCGCGACCAGCGCGTCGCTCGTGGTGCCTTTCGTCTTCCAGTTCATGTAGTTGAAGAGGATCGACGCGGCGTTGACGCGGTCGTTCACCGGCACCGAGAGGATGTCGGGTGCTTCGAGCAGTGCTTCCACCGTGCGTGCGGCATCGTCGATGCGCGGATTGTCGGGCTGGCGGAAGAGGAGCGCGATGAGCTGCGCCCCGCGGATGCGCAGGCCGTCGGCGGTGGAGAGGAAGGGCGTGCCCGAGTCGAGGAGGCGCGTGAGCACCTCGATCCAGCGATCGAGCGGCGCGAAGTCGGCCCACTCGAAGTAGTGGCAGTCGATCGCGGCCGCGGCCGTGAGGAGTTGCCGGCGCACGTCGCCGCGCGCCTCGAAGGCGGCGAAGGCTGTCTCGAGCAGCGCCTTGCAGCGGGCGGGCTCGTCATACATCACCGCATGGGCTTCGACGAACGAGAGGCGCGGCTCGGTACTGCGCACGTCGTCGGGCATCGCCGCGAGCCAGCGCAGCAGCGCCTTGCGCCGGCCCTCGGCGAGCATCGAGCGTCCCGCGTGCAGCGTGAGGCCCACGAGCGCGGGCCACGCCTTGGCCTCGAGGTAGAGCTGCGCCGCGGCATCGAAATCGCCGCGCGCCACGAGCTGTCCCGCGGCGCGATCGAGCGCGGCGGCACGCTCCTCGGGCCGCAGGCGCCGCCGTCCCTCATCGAGCAGGAATTCGCGGAAGAGGCCGTGGAACTGGTACACGGGCTCCGCGCCCAGGCGCCGCCGCTCGGTGAACAGGTGCCGCCGGTACACGTAGTCGAGCACGAGCGGCGCCTCGGCATTGCCCGACAGGAGCTCGGCATCCGCCGCGGTGACCGACGGCAGGAGTGCCGCGAGCATCAGCACGCGCTGGTTCTCGGCGCGCGCGCGGCCGAAGATCTCGCCCGTGAAGTACTGGAAGACGGCTTCCTTGCCTTCGGGCAGGAGGCCATCGGCGGCATGCGCCTCGGAGCGCGCCAGGTGCTCGCGCATGAGCACGATGCCGGCGGCCCAGCCGTCGCTCGCCTTGTGGATCACGCGCGCCACGTCGCCGTCGATCTGCGCGGTGGCGGTGAGCGCCACGGCCTCGTCCTCGGTGAAGCGCAGCGCTTCCCACTCGATGCGCGTGATGCGCTGCTCGCCCACGAGGCGCGCCATCTCCGGCACGGGCGGCTCGCGCGAGAGCACGATGAGGTTCATGCCGTGCGGGATCTCGCGCAGGCCTTCGGCAAAGGCGAAGCGCCACGGCGCCTCGCCCTTGGGCTCGTGGAAGTTGTCGACGACGAGCACCGATCCCGGCGGAAAGAGCGCGAAGAACTCGCGCAGGAAGCGGCGCGTGAAGGCGGGAAGGTCGCTCGCGTATTCGGCGCGCAGCGTGGGGAGCGCGGCGGCGTCGTGCGCCTTGCGGCCCGCGACGTCGGTGGCGGCCACGCGCAGGTAATGGAAGAAGGTGGCGGGATCGGCGTCGCCGGGATCGGCCTGGAACCACAGGCCCGGCACGCGCCGGGCCTCCACGTAGCTCGCCACCAGCGTGGACTTGCCCGAGCCCGGCGGACCCGCGATCCACAGGATCGGATGCGAGCGACGCTCGTCGAGCAGCTTGAAGAGCCGCTCGCGCTTTTGCACGTTGTAGAGCCGCGGCCGGCTGAACTTGGCGAGCGTAGGCGCCGGCGGCTCGCGGCGAACGGCCTTCGGCATTCGACGGAGGTTTATTTAAGAGTGGGCAGAGAGCGTGTCGATGCGGGCGGAGAGCGCGTCCACGCGCGCCGCGACCGCGGCAATCTCGTCGCGCAACGTGCGCGCCTCGGTGCCGCGCACCATGATACGCGCCTCGTCGCGCATGTAGCTGCCCGCGCTGTCGCCGAGCCTGCCCGCGGCGTATTGCGGAAAGGAGAGGAGGTGCCGTCCCGCATCGGCCGCGCGCTGTCCGGCCACCGGGCCCAGGAGCTTCGCGAAGCCTTCCTCCACGAACCACGGCAATGTGCGCGCGAGCTCCTTCAGCGCGCCGCCGAAGGCGACGTCGCCTTCCTCGCGCACGTATTCGTTCCAGCGCGAGGGATCGGCGAGGAAGGCCGGGACGGACAGCGGGGAGAGCGTGAGTGTGAGGTCCACCGGTACGCCGGCCGCGGCGGAGGCGAAGCTGCCGTCCTCGCCGAGTGTCCAGGTGCCCGAGAGGGCCCCGATGCGCAATGCGAAGCTGCGTCCGGCGAACGGCGCGAGCTTCTCGCGCGCCCACGGCTCTCCCGCGAGCGCGCGATTGGCGAGGCGGGCGGGGCCCGCCGCGGGGTCAGGCCATTGCATCGGACTGCTGGATGCCGGCCAGGAGCCAGCCGGAGGAATCGTCGGTGGGCTTGACGAGGTTCCACGTCTCCTCGAACTCCTTGGGCAGCACCGTGCCGTCCTCGCGCAGCAGGCCCGTGAAGCGCACCGACAGCCAGTGCTGGCGGCCCTCGGTGGTGGCCTCGAGGATCTCGGCGTCCAGGCGCGTGATCTCGGTGGGCGTGTGCGCGCCGCGCTCGGCGATCTCGCGCGAGATCTCGGCGTACATCTCGGGCGTCATCACTTCCGACAGCGACGTGGTGTCGCCGCGGTCATAGGCGGATTGCAGGCTGCGGAACTGGACCTTGGCTTGCTCGATGAACGGGGCCGGATTGAAGCCCGCGGGGAAGCGGCTCGCCGGAATGGTCGTGACGCTGCCTGCGGCAGAGGCGCCGGACATCACCGGCTCGAAGCGGCTGGCCGAGTTCGGCATCGCCGGCTCCGCGCGGCCGGGCGCATTGCCGGCGTATTGCAGCGGGCTGCGGGTGGGTGGCGCTGTCTTGCTGCGCATCAGCAGGCGCACGAGGAAGATGCCCCCCACCACGACGAGTGCCATGAGGAGGAAGCTGCCGAAGGCTTCGGACAGCCCCAGGTGCGACATGAGGGCGGCCAGCCCCAGGCCCGCGGCGAGGCCGGCGATCGGCCCCAGCCAGCGCGAGCCGCCGGCGGCGGCAGCACCAGGGGCCTTGGCCGCGGCACCCATCGCGGGGCTCGCGGCGGCAGCGGACGGAGCGGCGGCCGGCGCGCCCGGAGTCGTGGGTGCCGCTTGCGGCGCCATCTGGCGCTGTGCGCCCATGCTGCGGCCGCCGCCCATGCGCCTGGCATCAGCCAGGTCGGCGGCGAGCCAGGCGGTGGTGGCCACGAGCGCTGCGGCGAGGATCAGTGACTTCTTCATTGCGGTGCCTCCTTGGCAGGGGCGGACGGCGATGCTGCCGACGCTCCCAATATTGCGCATCCGATGCGCGAGATCAATGGACCGGGTGAAGCTTTCGAGCGCCGCCGGGCCGCCCCAAGGCGCGTGCCCCCTCGGGGGAGGCGAGCGAAGCTCGCTTCGGGGGGCCAAGCGCCGCCGGGCCGCCCCAAGGCGCGTGCCCCCTCGGGGGAGGCGAGCGAAGCTCGCTTCGGGGGGCCAACACTAGTACACGCGTCCGACGTGCACGGCGACCACGCCGGCGGTGAGATTGTGGAAATCGACCTTGTCGAAGCCCGCATCGCGCATCATCGCAGCGAGCGTCTCCTGGTCGGGATGCATGCGGATCGACTCCGCGAGGTAGCGGTAGCTCGCCTCGTCGTGCGCCACGACCTTGCCGACCTTGGGCAGCACGTTGAAGCTGTACCAGTCGTAGGCGGGCGCGAGCGGCTTGGCCACGCGGGAGAACTCGAGCACGATGGCAGCGCCGCCCGGACGCAGCACGCGGCGCATCTCCGCCAGGGCCACGTCCTTGCGCGTGACGTTGCGCAATCCGAAGGCGATCGACACGAGGTCGAAGCTGCGCGACGGGAACGGTAGCGCCTCGGCATTGCATTGCACCGTGGGGAGCGCAACGCCCGCGTCGATCAGCTTGTCGCGGCCTTCGGCGAGCATGGCGAGGTTGATGTCGGTGTGCACGACCGTGCCGCCACCGCCCACCTTGCGGGCGAACAGACGCGCGAGGTCGCCGGTGCCGCCGGCGAGGTCCAGCACCTTCTGCCCGGCGCGCAAGGGGACGAGGTCGACCGCGAAGCGCTTCCACAGCCGGTGCAGGCCGCCCGACATCAGGTCGTTCATCACGTCGTACTTCCCCGCGACGGAATCGAACACGCCGCGCACGCGACGGGTCTTTTCCTCGGGGGTGACGTCCTCGTAGCCGAAGTGGGTGTGCTCGGTCATGGCCTGGGGCTCGCGTCGCGGCTGGCGCCGGTCATGCCGAGGCGCGTGAGGTAGTCGTTCCAGAGGCGCTCCTGGTTCACCGCGATCTCGTACAGGTAATCCCAGGAGTAGATGCCCGACTGATGGCCGTCGGAGAAGGTGGGGCGGATCGCGTACTGGCCGACCGGCTCGACCTCGGTGATGGTGACGTCGCGCTTGCCGACCTGCAGCGTCTCCTGTCCGGGACCGTGGCCGCGGACCTCGGCCGAGGGCGAGTTCACGCGCAGGAACTCGTAGGGGAGCTTGTAGGTGCGGCCGTCCTCGAAGCTGAGCTCGAGCACGCGCGAGCGGTTGTGCAGGACGATGTTGGTGGGGGTCACGCCGCTATTCTGCCATCGAATGGCGGCGCTGGCCTGGGGTTATCACTTGTCGACGGCGGAAGGCCTGTGCCGTGGCACTCCCGTCGGGGCACTCCCGCTTCGGTGCCGAAGGCCCGTTCGCGCCCCTGCCGTGCCGCGAAGCCGCCCTAGATGACCTGGTTGCTCTGCTGGTCCGGCACGATGTCCATGTTGCCGAGGCCCGAGAACACGTTGCGGTTCTTGGCTTCCTTGCCGTGCAGCTTGATCTCGAGGCGGAGGTCGTTCAGCGAATCGGCGTTGCGCAGCGCGTCCTCGTACGTGATGAGGCCGGCCTCGTAGAGATCGAAGAGCGACTGGTCGAAGGTCTGCATGCCGAGCTCGCGCGAGCGCTTCATCACGTCCTTGATGCCGCCCACGTCGCCCTTGAAGATGAGGTCGGAGACCAACGGCGAGTTGAGCATCACCTCCACCGCCGGCACGCGGCCGCGGCCGTCGCGGCGCGGGATGAGGCGCTGGGCCACGAAGGCGCGCACGTTGAGCGACAGGTCCATCAGGAGCTGCGCGCGGCGCTCCTCGGGGAAGAAGTTGATGATGCGGTCGAGCGCCTGGTTGGTGCTGTTGGCGTGCAGCGTGGCGAGGCACAGGTGGCCCGTTTCGGCGAAGGAGATCGCGTAGTCCATCGTCTCCCGCTCGCGCACTTCGCCGATCAGGATCACGTCGGGCGCCTGCCGCAGCGTGTTCTTGAGCGCGATCTGCCAGCCCTCGGTGTCCACGCCTACTTCGCGCTGCGTGATGATGCAGTTGATGTGGTCGTGCACGAACTCGATGGGATCCTCGATCGTGATGATGTGGCCGTAGCTGTTCTCGTTGCGGTAGCCGAGGAGTGAGGCCATCGACGTCGACTTGCCCGCGCCCGTGGCGCCGATGAACATCATGATGCCGCGCTTGCTCATGATGACGTCCTTCAGCACCGGCGGCAGTCCCAGCTCCTCGAACTTGGGGATGTGCGTGGTGATCGTGCGCAGCACCATGCCCACGCGACCCTGCTGCACGAACGCGTTGACGCGGAAGCGGCCGATGCCGGGCGGACTGATCGCGAAGTTGCATTCGCGCGTGGCCTCGAACTCGGCGGCCTGCTTGTCGTTCATCACGCTGCGCACGAGCTCGATCGTGTGCTGCGGTGTCAACTGGGTCTTGGACACCGGCGTGATCTTGCCGTCGACCTTGATGGCCGGCGGAAAACTCGCGGTGATGAAGAGGTCGGAGCCGTTCTGCTTGACGAGGAGGTCGAGCAGCTCGTGGATGAATTTGGTGGCGCGTTCGCGTTCCATGACTTTTCCCCGGGAGGTCAGCCTCCCATGAAGAGGTCCTTGTTGACCGCGCGATTGCGCGCTTCGGCGACGTTGATCTGGTTGCGGCGGACGAGGTCCACCAGGCACTGGTCGAGCGTCTGCATGCCCATCGACTGCGAGGTCTGGATCGCCGAGTACATCTGCGCGACCTTGTTCTCGCGGATGAGGTTCCGGATGGCGGGCGAGCCCACCATGATCTCGTGCGCTGCGATGCGGCCCTGGCCGTCCTTGGTCTTGAGCAGCGTCTGCGAGATCACGGAGACGAGCGACTCGGAGAGCATCGCGCGGACCATTTCCTTTTCCGCGGCGGGGAACACGTCGATGATGCGGTCGATCGTCTTGGCGGCCGAGCTCGTGTGCAGCGTGCCGAACACGAGGTGGCCCGTTTCCGCGGCGGTGAGCGCCAGGCGGATCGTCTCGAGGTCGCGCATTTCACCCACGAGGATGTAGTCGGGGTCCTCGCGCAGCGCGCTGCGCAGCGCGTTGGCGAACGACAGCGTGTGCGGGCCGACCTCGCGCTGGTTGATGAGGCACTTCTTGGACTCGTGCAGGAACTCGATCGGATCCTCGATCGTGAGCACGTGGCCGTATTCGTTCTCGTTGACGTGGTTGACCATCGCCGCGAGCGTGGTCGACTTGCCCGAGCCGGTGGGGCCGGTGCAGAGGATCAGGCCGCGCGGCCGGTTGGTCATCTCGGCGAAGACCTTGGGCGCGTTGAGCTCCTCGAGCGAGAGCACCTTGGACGGGATCGTCCGCATCACCGCGGCGGCGCCGCGCTGCTGCACGAAGGCGTTGACGCGGAAGCGCGCGAGGTTGGGCACCGCGAAGCTGAAGTCGCACTCGAGGTTTTCCTCGTACATCTTGCGCTGCGCGTCGCTCATGATGTCGTACACCATGGCGTGGACGTCCTCGTGCTCCATCGGCGGCAGGTTGATGCGCCGGATGTCGCCGTGCACGCGGATCATCGGCGGCAGGCCCGCGGACAGGTGCAGGTCGGATGCCTTGTTCTTGACTGCAAACGCCAGAAGCTCGGTGATGTCCATCTATAATCCTGGGGCGTCGATGACCGCGACCGGTTGTAGCACGCAAGTCGCGTGCCAATGACGTGCAGCATAAAGTTCAAACGATTATGGGCCACTACGAGAAGGCGTGGCAAGCCGTGCTGCAGCGCATCGACATGGCCGTCCGCGATGCCGGCCGTCCCCCGGGAAGCGTGCGGCTCCTGGCGGTGTCGAAGACCTTTCCCGCGGAGGCGGTGCGCGCGCTCCACGCCTGCGGCCAGCGCGCCTTCGGGGAGAACTACGTGCAGGAAGCGGTGGCCAAATGCGACGCGCTTGCCGACCTTCCTGACGTGCAGTGGCACCTGATCGGCCCCCTCCAGAGCAACAAGACGCGCGAGGTGGCGGAGCGCTTCGACTGGGTGGAGAGCGTGGACCGCGCGAAGATCGCGCAGCGGCTGTCGGCGCAGAGGCCATCGGCGAAGCTCCCGCTCGCGGTGCTGATCGAGGTCAACGTGAGCGGCGAGGCGAGCAAGGGCGGGGTCGCGCCCGAGGGCGTGCTGCCGCTGGCGCGGGAGATCGCGGCGCTGCCGGGACTCGCGCTGCGCGGCATCATGGGGATTCCCGCGCCGACCGCCGACGCCGCCGTCCTGCGGACGCAGTTCCGCGCGCTGGCCGGTTGTTTCGCGGCGTTGCGCGACGCAGGTTACGACGCGGATACGTTATCGATGGGCATGTCGGCGGATCTCGAGCTCGCGATCGCCGAAGGCTCGACCCAGGTGCGCGTGGGCACCGCCATCTTCGGAGCGCGAACGTGAATGCAACTTTCGTCGGCGGCGGCAACATGGCCACCGCACTCATCGGCGGCCTCGTGGCCGGCGGGGCCTCGCCGCGCGACTTCCGCATCGTCGAGCCTTTTGCCCCGCAGCAGGGCAAGCTCGCCGCGCGCTTCCCCGGTGTCGGCATCTTCGGCGATGCCAACGCGGGAGCGGTCACCGGGGCCGACCTCGTGGTGCTCGCGGTCAAGCCGCAGCACATGCGCATGGCCGCGCAGGCGATCGCGCCGTACATCGGGGACGTGCCGGTGGTGATGACCATCGCCGCCGGCACGCGCATCGGCGACCTCTCGCGCTGGCTCGGCGGCTATGCGCGCATCGTGCGCGCGATGCCCAACACGCCCGCGCTGGTGGGAGCGGGCATCACCGGTGCGTATGCGCCTGCCGCCGTGGATGCGGCGGGACGCGCGCTCGCCACGCGCGTGCTCGAGGCCGCCGGCGAGGTGCTGTGGGTCGATGCGGAGGAGAAGCTCGACGCGGTGACCGGTATCTCCGGCAGCGGGCCTGCGTATGCGTTCTACTTCCTCGAGAGCCTCGAGCAGGCGGCGCTCGAGCTGGGCTTCGGGCCGGCGGAGGCACGCAAGCTCGCCTACGCGACGTTCGCCGGCGCGATCAAGCTGGCGCAAGCCTCCGACGAGTCGCCCGGCACGTTGCGTGCGCAGGTCACGAGCAAGGGCGGTACCACCGAGCGCGGCATTGCCACGCTCGACGAGGGCGCGGTCAAGGCCACGTTCGTCGCCGCCGTGAAGGCCGCCGCGGCGCGCGCCACCGAGCTCGGCGACGCGCTCGGCAAGGACGCCTGACGTGGGCCAGCAGATCGTCAAGTACCTGCTCGACGTCGTCTTCGGGCTCCTCACGTACGCCTTGCTCCTGCGCTTCGTGATGCAGGCGATGCGCGCGCCGTTCCGCAATCCCGTGGGGCAGGCGGTGATCGCGCTCACCGACTGGATCGTGAAGCCCCTGCGCCGCGTGCTGCCGGGCTTCAAGGGCCTCGACTGGGCCTCGCTCCTGGCCACGATCGTGTTCCAGTTCCTGTGGCTCCTGGCCTATGCGTTCGTGTTCGGCAGCTTCAGCTTCGCGGGCGTGGGGATTCCGTTCCTGCTGCTCGCGACCGTGGTGGCGCTCGCGCGGGCGGTGCTGTGGCTCGTGGTGATCGTGGTGCTGGTGCAGGCGATCCTGTCGTGGGTGGCGCCGGATGGGCCGCTGTCGGGGCTTCTCAATGCGCTCACGTTTCCGTTTCTGCGTCCGATAAGGCGGGTGCTGCCGCCGATCGGCGGGGCGCTCGATCTCTCGCCGCTGGTGGTGATCGTGATCGCGCAGTTGCTGTTGATGATGCTGCCGTATGTCGAGGGGCAGCTGACGGGGATGTTCCTGGGGATGGGCGGACGCTGAGGGAAGCCAGGTGCTTCCCTTTTTGCTGACGTTTCGTCCATGTGTTCGTGATCGTCACATGACGCCGAGGATGCCGTGAGCACGCTCGTCATCAAGAACTTGCCTGAGGATCTTCACGCGCGTCTCAAGGAACAGGCGGAGCGCAACCGCCGCTCCGTCACCATGGAGGCGGTGGCACTCATCGAGCGGGGGCTCTCCCCCGCACGGAAGCCACTTTGTCTTGGGCCGCCGATCAGGCTCGAGGGAGGTCCGCTCAAGTCCGGCGAACTCCAAGCCTGGAAAGTGCGGGGCCGCAAGTAGCATGAGTCGACGCGCCAGCATTGACATTCCCGAGCAACGGTATTGTGGCGGCGCGTCGGTGAATGTCGCCTGATCCCTGGCGACGCCTGGACGGCACCGCCCTCCTCCTCACGCTGCACATCCAGCCCGGCGCTTCACGCACGGAGGTGGTGGGGATGCACGGTGCGGCCCTCAAGGTACGTGTCGCATCACCTCCGGTCGACGGCAAGGCCAATGCAGCGCTGCTCGCCTGGCTTGCGGATGCCTTCGACGTGCCGCTGCGCGCGGTGACGCTCGTGCGCGGCCAGGCATCCCGGCAGAAAACCGTTCGCATCGAATCGCCGCGCCGGCGACCGGACCTGGACTGGAGCTGAAGCCGCGGTACGCGTCAGGTGGCGGCTTTGGCGGCGACGTTGGCCAGCCGCACGAAATCGTCCACCGAAAGCGTCTCCCCGCGCGCGGCGGGATCGATCGCCGCTTGCGCCATCAACTCCGGCGTGCATAGCGCCGAGAGCGCATTGCGCAGGGTCTTGCGCCGCTGCGCGAATGCGGCAGCGACGATGCGCGCGAATAGCCCGCCATCGGCGAGCGCAGGGGCAGCGGAATGCAACGGCACGAGCCGCGCGACCGCCGAGTCGACCTTGGGCGCGGGACGAAACGCTCCGGGCGGCACGATGAAGAGGCGCTCGATGCGGAAGCACACCTGCAGCATCACCGAGAGCCGTCCGTAATCCGCGGTACCCGGCGCCGCCGCCATGCGCGCGACCACTTCCTTCTGCAGCATCACGTGCACGTCGCGCAGTTGCGGCGCGTGCGCAGCGAGGAGGAAGAGCAGCGGCGAGCTGATGTTGTACGGGAGGTTGCCGACCACGCGCAGGTCGTGGCCGAGTGTCGCGTAATCGAACTCGAGCGCGTCGGCTTCGTGCAGCGTGAGCGCCGCAGGCGGGAAGCGCTCGCGCAGGCGGGCGGCCAGGTCGCGATCGATCTCGATGGCCGTCACGTGTCCGGCACGCGCGACGAGCGCCCCGGTCAATGCCGCGAGCCCCGGACCGATCTCGACGATGCGCTCGCCCGGCGCAGGTGCCACCGCGTCGACGATGCGACCGATGTAGTGCGGATCGGCGAGGAAATTCTGCCCGAAGCGCTTGCGCGCGCGATGGCCGTGCATGGCGAGGGGCGACTGTGGTTAGCGTTCGACGGCGTCGCGCTGCGCGAGCGCGATCGCGAGCTCGAGCGCGGCCACGAGGCTGCCGGGATCCGCGCCGGCGGCACGCTCCGCGTCCACCGCGAGGTCGAGCGCGGTGCCGTGGTCCACCGACGTGCGCGCAAACGGCAGGCCGAGCGTGACGTTCACGCCGAGCCCGAAGCTCGCCGATTTCAGCACCGGCAGGCCCTGGTCGTGGTACATGGCCACGATGGCGTCGTAGTGGGCGGCGTGGTGCGGCACGAACACGGTATCGGCGGGCAGCGGCCCGGTGAACGTGGCGTGGCTCGTGTGCCGCACGCTCTCGATGGCGGGGACGATCACGTCGATCTCCTCGCGGCCGAGATGGCCGCCCTCGCCCGCGTGCGGGTTGAGCCCGCACACCGCGATGCGCGGCGCCGCGATGCCGAAGCGGTCGCGCAGGTCGGCGGCCACGATGGCGAGCGTGTCGCGCACGGCGTCGTGGGTGATCGCGGCCGGCACGTCGGCGAGGGCCAGGTGCGTGGTCACGAGCGCCACGCGCAACGGTGCCTCCTGCGCACCGCCCACGAGCAGCATCACCACGCGCGGCGTGTGCGTGCGCTGCGCGAGGTACTCGGTGTGGCCGGTGAAGGGAATGCCGGCGTCCATCATCACGCTCTTCTGCATCGGCGCGGTGACGAGCCCGCCGAAGGCGCCGGTGGCGCAGCCGTCGACGGCATCGCGCAGCATCGCGAGCACGGCCGGAGCGTTCGTCGGATCGGGATGGCCCGGCACCACGGGCACCGCGAGCGGGTGCTGCCACACCTCCACCACGCCCGGCGGCGGGGCGAAGTCGGCGGGATCGAAGTCGCTGTACATCGGCGCTGCACCGATGCGCGCCGCGCGCTCGGCGAGGAGTCCGCGATCGCCTACCAGCACGAGCCGCGCGGGGAAGTGCGTGTGCGCGTGGCGCACCGCGAGCATCGCGCAGATCTCGGGGCCGATTCCCGCGGGCTCGCCGACGGTGATGGCGATCGTGGGACGGTTCATCGCGTGGCCGAACGAGGCGTCATGGCGGCTGCACGTCGATTCCCGCGGGATCACCGAAGATCTCCGGGCGCACGTTGGCGGCCACCCGCAGCGTGGGTGTGGCATCGGCGGCGAGCTGCACGCTCACCTGCGCGAAGCCACCGAGCGCCGCGGCCGGCTTGCCGAAGA
The DNA here is from genome assembly GCA_964620265.1 of uncultured Alcaligenaceae bacterium. Lineage (GTDB taxonomy): Bacteria > Pseudomonadota > Gammaproteobacteria > Burkholderiales > Casimicrobiaceae > VBCG01. The sequence goes on along the minus strand of CAZUGY010000045.1, from coordinate 5,234 downwards.
TCCAGGCGAGCTCGATCGGCGCGTCGGCATCGATCTCGCCGGTGTGCTGCACGGCGCGGCCGAGCGGCAGCACGTATCCCTCGCGGCCGAACACCGGGAACTGGTCGGGCTTGGCGCGATAGCGCAGCACCTGGCGCCCGGCGAAGCGCTGCCGCGTATTGAGGTCGAACCAGTGGCCGGGCGGCAGCGCGACCTCGACCTCGCCGCCGCTGCGCAGCACGGGCGCCACGAGGAGCGCGTCGCCGCACATGAATTGCGTTTCGTAGGTGCGCAGCAAGGCATTGCGCGGGAAGGCGAGCGGCATCGCGCGCATCACGGGCAGGCCGCCGGCCGTCGCGGTGGCTGCCGTGGCCTCGAGATAGGGGATCAGGCGATAGCGGAAGGCGAGCCACTTGCGGCATACCGCCTCGATGCCCGAGCCGAAGGCCCACGGCTCGCGTCCGGCGGTGCGCGGCAGGCGCAGGTGCGAGGCGAACACCGCCGCCTGCAACCAGCGCGCATAGAGCTCGCCACCAGGCTCATGGCCGTAGTCGCCGCCGATGTCGTTGCCGGCGAAGGCGCCGCCGCTCATGCCCCACGAGAGCGCGCCGCGGATCGTGGCCGCGAGCCCTTCCCAGTCGCTTTGCGCGGCGCCGGTGGAGCCGAAGGCGTGGCGCACGCTGCCCGTCCAGCCGGCGCGGCTCCACACGATGGGCGGGCCGTCGCCTTCGGCGCCGAACGTCGCGGTGGCATCGAATACGCAACGGTCCGCGAGCAGCGGATAGGCGTTGTGCAGGCGGCGTCCCCAGTCGCCGTTGCGCGCGACGGCGTCGTCGGGGACGTGCTCGCCGCCGGTGCCGTCGATGGCGCACGCGCCGGCGGCGAAGAGCGCCTCGTGCGCATCGCGCCACCACGCATAGGCATCGGCGTGCGTGAAGTCGAAGAGGCCCACCTGCGTGACGCCGGAGGCATCGGCGCCGCTGCGCCAGCCGGCGGCATAGGGCGCGCCCTGCGCATTGCGCAGGAGGAAGCCGCTTTGCGCGAGATCGCGGAATCCGCGCGACTGCGCCGGGATGTAGGGATGCTCGCGCACGCAGGTGCGCAGTCCCAGCGCGCGCAATTGCGCGATCGCCGCGGCGGGATCGAGGGGCGCGTCCGTGGCATCGTCGGCCGCGACGGGTTGTGCAAGCGCTGACGCCTGCACCACCACCACGTCGCACGGGATGCGGCGTTCGCGCACGCGCTGCGCGGTGGCGAGTGCCGCCGCCGGCGTGTCGTGCGCGCCGGCCGCCCACAAGCCCAGGCTCCAGCGCGGCAAGGCCGGCGCACGGCCGGTGAGCGAGGCGAAGGCGTCGAGAAGGTCCGCGGGTGTCTCGCCGGCGAAGAGGACGAGGTCGAGCGCCTCGTCGTCGACCACCACCGCGTAGCTGCGATGCGACCAGTCGGGATGGCCCACGCCGTGCGTGACCATCGCCGGCGTGTGCAAGAACACGCCCCACGCGCCGCGACCGCTGCCGGGGCTCCATGCGAAGGGCACGTTGCGATAGGCCTGCCCGGTGTTGACTCCCTGCGCGTCCTCGACCTGCGAGTGGACGAGCTCGCCGCGCTTGTCGAGCGAGCCGAATTTCTCGCCCAGGCCGTAGACGGGCTCGCCGGAGTCGAGCGCGAAGGCGGCGGTCCACAGGCCGCCACGCTGCGCGCGACCCAAGGCCGGAAGGCGCGTCCCGCCGCCGGCCACGAGGTCGGTGCTGGAGGCGAGCACCGAGGTTCCCTTGAACGCCAGGCGCAGCGTGCAGGGCGAGCCGCCCAAGGTGAGCACGACGTCGCCGCTCGCCAGCGACCACGCATCGGGTTCCGGCTGCGTGGTGGCGAAGCCCTTCGTGCGGCCCACGACCAGTCCGTAGTCGGGACGTGTGTTGGGGCCCACGCGCAGGCGGAATGCGCCGCCGGCGTAGGCGCTGACCTCGAGGATGTCGCCGGTGGTGGTGGCGAACGAGGCCGACGCGCTGGTGGCGTCGACACAGCCCTCGATGCCCAGGCGCAGGAAAGCGGAAGCGTCGAAGAGCACGCGATCAGCCGGCGAACACCGGCTCGGGCAGGCCGGGCACGTCGACCTGCATCGCGAAGATGCCGCCCGACTGGGGCAGGCGCGCGAGCTCCTCGTCGGGACGCTGGCGGCGCGCGGTGGTCACGTACAGCGTGCGCAGGTCGGGGCCGCCGAAGGCGCACATCGTGGGGCACATGGAGGGCACCGGATACTCCGCGAGCGTGCGGCCGGCGGGCGAGATCTTCACCACCTTGCCGCCGCGGAAGAAGGCCGTCCAGTAGTTGCCTTCGCTGTCGACCGCACCGCCATCGGGACGGTCGGTCTCGCCCGTCCAGCGCGCGAAGCTGCGCGGATTCGTGGGGAGGCCGATGCGTGGATCGTAGTCGAAGGCGCGCACTTCGCGCGTGGGCGTGTCGGCGTGATACATCGTGCGGCCGTCGGGGCTGAAGGCCAGGCCGTTGCTGATCGTCATGTCGCCCAGCACGCGGGTGAAGCGGCCGTCGGCATCCACGCGGTACAGCGCGGCGGTGGGGGCGTCGCGGCGCTCGTTGAACGTGCCCACGAAGAAGCGGCCGGCCGCATCGCAGCGGCCGTCGTTGAAGCGATGGTGGTCGGGGTCGTAGGGCGCGTCGATGATGCGCCGGTCGGGCGTGCCGTCGGCGCGCGCGAGCCAGATGCCGTCGCGCAGCGCCACGAGGAAGCCGTGCGGCCGGCGCAGCGCGAAGGAGCCGATCGACGACGGCATGGGCATGACGTGGTTGCTGCCGGTGGCCGGGTCGAAGCGATTGAGCGAGGGCCCGTCGATGTCGACCCAGAAGAGCGAGGCGTCGCGCGCCGACCAGATGGGGCACTCGCCGAGGCCGGCGCGGATGTCGAGTACGCAGCGAAACGAAGCGGACATGAAGGAGTGCCGGCGGCGTCGGGGCGACCGGAGGCGGCGAAGGGATCGTGTGCGCCGATTCTACGCGGGCCCCACGGCCGCGTCATGGCGCGGGCTCAATGCGCGACCATGAGGCCGAGTCCGCTCGCGACCAGCAGCACGCCTACGCTCCGGCGAAAGGCCGCGGGATCCAGGCGATCGTGCAGGCGGTCGCCGATGAGCGTGCCGATGGCCACGGGCAGGAGCGCGCCCGCGATCAGCAGGAAGTCCTGCGCACGGAACACGCCGCTCGCGAGGTAGGCAACCGAGCGCAGCAGGCCCAGCACGAGGAGCGTCGTGGAGACGGTCACGCGGAACACGCTCTTGGACAGGTTCTGCGCATCGAGGTAGGTCACGTAGATCGGGCCCGCGAGGCCGCCGAAGAGTGTGGCGACGAGCGCGCCGATCACGGCCACGGGGTGCGCCGCCCATGGCGGGAGCGCGAGCGTGCGTCCCAGGAGGCGCTCGCCGGCGAGGCTGTAGAACGCATAGAGCAGCACGTAGGCGCCGAGCCAGCGGGCGAGCGCCGCGGGATCCACGTGCTTGAATGCGAGCACGCCGAGTGCCACGCCCACGACGGAGCCGGGGATGAACACGGCAAGGCGGCGCCAGTCGATGAGGAACCAGTCCTTGACCGCCTGCCGCGCCGACACCAGGAGCCCCAGCACGGTGATCACGGGTGCCACGGTCGACAGCGGCAGCACGAACGTGAGCAGCGGCGCCACCACCACGCCGGAGCCGAAGCCCGCGGCGCCGCGCACGCCGTAACCCACTGCGAGCGCCAATGCGCACCACGCGGTCTCGAGTGCCGTGAGGGGCCACGCGGGCCAGCCTGCGAAGGTCATGGCGAATGGTAGCGTGCGGCCGGTGATGCGCCCTTGGCTATAATCGCCGGCACCCATGCGCCATATCGTTGCCTCCGACGACTTTCGCGAAGGCTTCGTCGAGATGCTGCCCGCGTGCGTGGGGCTTTTCCCCTTCGGCATCGTGTGCGGCGTGGGCGCGGCCGCCGCGGGTGCGGACTGGCTCGCCTCGCTCGGGTTGTCGGCGATCGTCTTCTCCGGCGCCGCGCAGATCGTGGCCACGCAACTGCTTACGGTCGGTGCGCCGATCCTCGTGATCGTGCTGACCGCGGCGGTGCTGAGCCTGCGCATGCTGATGTACAGCGCCGCGATGGCACCCCTCGTGCGGGAGATACCCCGGCGCTGGCAACGCGTGATGGCCTACACGCTGTCGGACCAGCTCTTCGCCTCCGCGGTGCAGCGCTTCGCCCGCGACGACGATCGCATGGCGGCCACGCGGCACTTCATGGGCGGCGGCGCGTGCCTGTGGGTCGCCTGGCAGGTCGCGTGCATGGCGGGTTTCCTCGCCGGCAACCTCATCCCCTCGAGCTGGTCGCTCGAGTTCGCGGTGCCGTTGTGCTTCCTCGCGGTGGTGGCGCCGGTGTTCCGCGACTCGCCGTCCGTGCTCGCGGCGCTCACCGCGGGCATCGCCGTGCTGGCGCTCGCGCACCTGCCGATGCGGCTCAATCTCGTCGTGGCCGGGCTCGCCGGCATCGCCGTCGGCACGCTGGCGGATCTCGCGAGGGAGCGATGGACGGCACGCTGACCCTGTGGATCGTCATCCTCGCGGTGGGTGGCGTGAATTACCTCTCGCGCCTGTCGTTCATCGAGTATTTCGCGCGGCGCTCGATGCCGCCGCTGCTCGCCCGTGCATTGAAGTTCGTGCCGGCCGCGATGCTCACGGCGCTCGTGGTGCCGATGATCGTGGAAACGAACGCAGGCGTGCCGGAGCTCGCGTCCCCCAAGGTGCTGGCGGCGATCGTCGCCGGCATCGTGGCATTCGCCACGCGCAACACGCTCCTCACGATCGCCGTGGGCATGGTGGCATTGTGGCTGCTGCAGTGGCTGCGCCCGTAGCCTGGCGCGCGACTTCGGCTACCATTGACCTTCGCTTCCGCCCGGACTTTACGCATGCGCTTCGAAGGCACCGATTCGTACGTCGCCACCGACGACCTGAAGCTCGCGGTCAATGCCGCGATCGCGCTCGAGCGGCCGCTCCTCATCAAGGGCGAGCCCGGCACGGGCAAGACGCTTCTGGCCGAGGAGGTCGCGCGCGCGCTCGGCCGGCCGCTGCTGCAATGGCACGTGAAGTCCACCACCAAGGCGCAGCAGGGCCTGTACGAATACGACGCGGTCTCGCGGCTGCGCGATTCGCAGCTCGGTGATGCGCATGTGGCCGACATCGGCCACTACATCAAGCACGGCGTGCTGTGGGAAGCCTTCGACA
>CAZUGY010000044.1:0-26475 GCA_964620265.1 uncultured Alcaligenaceae bacterium | reverse complement strand
GCCCGTGTCGTCATCCTCGGCGGCGGCATCGCCGGCGTCTCCACCGCCTACCATCTCGCCAAGCTCGGCATCACCGACGTGGTGCTGCTCGAGCAGGGCAAGCTCACCTGCGGCACCACCTGGCACGCCGCTGGGCTCGTCGGCCAGACGCGCGCGAATCGCAACGCCACGCGCATGAGCCGCTACGGCATCGATCTGTACGCCTCGCTCGAGGCGGAGACGGGCCTTGCCACCGGCTGGAAGCAATGCGGCAGTCTCAACGTCTTCCGCACCCCGGAGCGGTTGCAGCTCGCCCGCCGCCAGATGGCGCGCGCGAAGAGCTTCGGCATCGACTTCGAGTTCATCGCGCCCTCGGATGTCCCGCGCTACGCCCCGATCCTCCGCCACGACGACCTGTCCGGCGCGGTATGGATCCCCGGCGACGGCAAGGCCAATCCCACCGACCTCACGCAATCACTCGCCAGGGGCGCGCGCTCGCGCGGCGTGCGCATCGTGGAGGGCGCCAAAGTCACGAGCGTGCGCGTGCACAACGGGCACGTCGCCGCCGTGTCGTGGATGCACGAGGGCGAATCCGGCGAGATCGCCTGCGAGACCCTCGTGAACTGCGGCGGCCAGTGGGCGCGCGAGCTCGCGAAGCGCTCGGGCGTGACGGTGCCGCTGTACGCCGCCGAGCATTTCTACATCGTCACCGAGAAGATCGAGGGCGTGACCCCGGACCTGCCGGTGATCCGCGATCCCGACGGCTTCATCTACTACAAGGAGGAAGTGGGCGGCCTGGTAATGGGTGGCTTCGAGCCGGTGGCCAAGCCGTGGAACGTGTCGCCGATTCCGGAAGGCTTCGAGTTCCAGCTCCTGCCCGAGGATTGGGACCAGTTCGAGGTCCTCATGACCAACGCGATCCACCGCACGCCGTGTCTGGAGACCGCGCAGGTGAAGATGCTGCTGAACGGCCCCGAGAGCTTCACGCCTGACGGCAACTTCATCCTGGGCGAGGCACCGGAGGTGCGCGGCTACTTCGTGTGCGCGGGATTCAACTCCGCGGGCATCGCCAACTCGGGTGGCGCGGGCCGCCTCACGGCCGAATGGATCGCGGGCGGCGAGGCGCCGCTCGATTTGTGGGACGTGGACATCCGTCGCTTCTCGCCGTTGCATGCCAATCGCCGGCACCTCTCCGACCGCACCGTGGAAACGCTCGGCCTGCACTATGCGATGCGCTGGCCGCGCGAGGAGCTCGTGACCGTGCGGCCGTTGCGCCGCTCGCCGCTGTACGACCGCCTCGCGGCCAAGGGCGCGGTCTTCGGCACCAAGATGAACTGGGAGCGCGCCAACTATTTCCTGCCTGCCGGCGCCACGCCCGCGCCGTACACGCTCGACACGCCCGCCTGGCTGCCGTGGGTGCTCGAGGAGCAGCGCGCATGCCGCGAGGACGTCGTGATCTTCGACCAGACCTCGTTCGCCAAATTCATGCTGAAGGGCCGCGACGCGCTCGCCGTGCTGCAGCGCCTTTGCGCCAACGACATCGACGTGCCCGTGGGCCGCATGGTGTACACGGCGATGCTCAACCCGCGCGGCGGCATCGAGAGCGATCTGACGGTCACGCGCCTGGCGGCCGACACATTCTTCATCCTCACCGGCTCCGCGCAGGGCACGCGTGACGCCGCGTGGATCGAGCGCCACATCGGCGGCGATGAATTCGCGGCGCTGGTCGACGTCACGAGCGCCTACTCGGTGATCTCGCTGATGGGTCCGAAAGCCGAAGCGCTCCTGCGGACCTCGAGCCCCGACGACATCTCGAAGGCCGCGTTCCCCTTCTCCACCACCGCCGAGATCGACGTCGGCCACGCGCGCGTACGCGCGGCGCGCATGAGCTACGTCGGCGGCCCCGGCTACGAGATGGTGGTGCCCACCGACCAGTGCGCCACGCTCTACGACGCCCTCGAGCGCGAAGGCGCGGCCTTCAACCTGCGCGATGCCGGCTACTACACGATCGACGCGCTACGCCTCGAAACGGGACGCCGCGCGTGGGGCGCGGAGCTCTCCCCGGACGAAACGCCGTGGGAAGCGGGGTTGGGTTTCGCGGTGAAGCTCGACAAGGCCGGCGACTTCATCGGCCGCGACGCCTTGCGTGCCCAGCGAGAGATCGGTGTCCGCAAGCGCCTGGCGCTGTTCACGTTCGACGATCCGGCCGCGTTCCCCTGGGGCGGCGAGCCGATCACGATGGATGGGCGCGCGATCGGCGAGCTGACGTCGACCGGCTACAGCCGGGCGCAGGGACGCGCGGTCGCCATGGCCTACGCGCGCGCGCCGGAGGGAACGGCTTCACTCACCGACGAGGCGATCCTGGGCGCCCGCTACGAGGTGGACATCGCCGGGGAAACGTTTCGGGTGACGCCGCATCTGGCGCTGCGATAGCCTCCGCGCGTTGTCGCAGGGACCGCGTGAGGCGCGGCGAACGCTGGGCTGTACCTCGGCGGTAAACTACGCCATGACCCAGCGCACCGCCCCGCTCGTCCCGTTGACCGCCACCGCCCCGCGTCGCGGCCGCATCCCCGGCACACCAGGCGCCGCCACGGTCCAGGTCCAAAGCCTGACCCGCGGCCTCTCGCTCCTCGAAGCCCTCGCCCGCGCCGAAGGCGGCCTCACGCTCACCGACCTCGGGCAGCGCGTGCAGCTTGCGCCCTCCACCGTCCACCGCCTCCTCGCGACTCTCGAGAAGATGGGCTACGTCTACCAGGCCGGTGACCTGGGCCGCTGGTACGTCGGCCTGCAGGCCTTCACCGTGGGCGCGAGCTTCCTCGCCAACCGCGACTTCGTGGCGCAGAGCCATCCGTACATGCGCCGGCTCATGGAGCAGTCGGGCGAAACGACCAACCTCGGCATCCTCGACGGCACGGAGGCGGTGTTCATCGACCAGGTGCAATGCCGCGAGACGATGCGCACGATCGTGAAGCTCGGCAGCCGCGCGCCCTTGCACGCATCCGGCGTGGGCAAGGCGATCTTCGCCGCGATGCCCGACGAGGAGATCAATGCGATCCTGAAGGTCAAGGGCCTGCCGCGCATCACCGGCAACACCATCACCTCGCCCGAGACGATGTGGGCCGCGATCCGCGTGATCCGCCAGCGCGGCTGGTCGTTCGACGACGAGGAGCACGCGATCGCCACGCGCTGCGTCGCGGCGCCCGTCTACAACGAGCATACGGAGGTGCTGGGCGCGATCTCCGTCGCGGGGCCGGTCACGCGCCTGCCCGACGATCGCATCAAGCAGCTGGGGCCGCTCGTGTCGCACGTGGCCGAGGACCTGACGCATCGGCTCGGCGGCCGCTGGCCGCACACCCGCTGAGCTTCGCGGTCAGCGCCCCGCCATTCGCTGCGCACGCGCCGCCAACTCGGGCTGCGCCCCCGGCCGCCACCGGTCCAGCAACGCATCCACGTCCGCCGGCTCGTTGCACGCCAGCACCATGTCGCATCCGGCGGCCAGCGCAGCCTCCGCCCGTGCCACGACGTCGCCCACGGTGAAGGCCCCCGCCATGCCGAGGTCGTCGGAGAAGATGAGGCCGGGAAAGCGCAGGCGCTCGCGCAGGATCTCCTGCAGCCACACCCGCGAGAAGCCCGCCGGCAGCGAATCCACCGCGGGATAGATCACGTGCGCGGGCATCACGGCCTCGAGCCCCGCGCGCGCCAGCGCGCCGAACGGCACGAGGTCGTGCGAAAGGAGATCGCCGAGCGGACGCTCGTCCACCGGCACCTCGTGATGCGAATCCGCAGCCACGAAACCGTGCCCCGGAAAGTGCTTGCCCACGCCCGCGCAGCCGCCCTCGCGCATGCCGGCGCACAGGGCCACCGCGAGGTGAGCCACCGCATTGGGATTGCCGGAGAACGCGCGGTCGCCGATCACGGTGCTGGTGCCGAAGTCGAGGTCGAGCACGGGCGTGAAGCTGAAGTCCACGCCATGCGCGCGCAATTCGCGGGCGATGGTGAGGCCCGCGGCACGCGCCTGCGCCCCGGCCGCCGCGACATCGCGATCCCACAGCAAGCCCAAATCCCGCATCGGTGCGATCGCCGAGAAGCCCTCGCGAAAGCGCTGCACGCGTCCACCCTCGTGATCCACGCACACCAGGAGCGCGGGATCGCGCAGCGCGTGGATCTGCGCCGTGAGCGCGCGCAGTTGCGCGGCGTCGGCATGGTTGCGCGTGAAGAGAATCACACCGCCCACGAGCGGATGCAGGAGGCGCGAGCGATCGGCATCGCCGAGCTCCAGCCCCGCGATGCCCATCACCAGCGGCCCGCGCGGCAACGTCACCGGCATCACGCGCCGCGCCCCGCCGGGGGCGCGCCCGCCGCACCTCCCGCGACGACTGTGCCGGCCGCCGCCTCGCGCATCAGCGTCTTCATCTCCCGCACCGCCGCGCGCAATCCGGTGAACATCGCCCGCGACACGATCGCATGCCCGATGTGCAGCTCGCGCACGCCCGGCAATGCCGCCACCGCCTGCACGTTGAAGTAGGTCAGCGCATGCCCTGCATTGAAGCGCATGCTTAAGCCCCGGATCGCCTCGCCCGCCGTGCGGATGCGCGTGAGCTCCGCCACCACCGCCGCACTCTCCGCATCGCGTCCCCTGGCATGGAACGCATGCGCATACGGCCCCGTATGCACCTCGCACACGCGCGCCCCGATGCGCGCCGCCGCCTCCACCTGCGCGACGTCGGCGTCGATGAATACCGACGTGACGATCCCCGCTTCCGCGAGGCGCGCCACCGCATCGCGCAACTGCGCCTCCTGCCCCGCCACGTCGAGGCCGCCTTCGGTGGTGATCTCGTGGCGCCCTTCCGGTACCAGCATCGCCATCTCCGGCTTCACGCGGCACGCGATGCCGATCATCTCGGCGGTGGCCGCCATCTCCAGGTTGAGCTTGATGTGCACGAGCTCGCGCAGACGGCGGACGTCCTCGTCCTGGATGTGCCGGCGATCCTCGCGCAGGTGCACGGTGATGCCGTCGGCGCCGCCGAGATGCGCCTCCACCGCCGCCCACACGGGATCCGGCTCGTGCGTGCGGCGCGCTTGCCGCAGCGTTGCCACGTGGTCGATGTTCACACCCAGCTCGATCATGGAATGCTTTCCTGGTTCTGTTCGTCGAGGGCCAAGAGGTCGCGCACGATGCGCCGGCTCGCGATGCCGCGCGCCTCGAGGCGATGGTCGAGGATCTCGCGCATGAGACGCTTGGCTTCGGCCGCGGTCTCGGAATCGGGATACGCCCCCGTCGCGAGCGCGGCCAGCGTCGCGCCCCGCACGAGGAGCGGGGAGCTCCCCGGCTCGCGCGCGGTGCGCCCGGCCATGGCCCGCGCCCCACGATCCGGCGCGTAATGGTACAGGCGCGCGGGATCGAGCGTGGCACCGGTGTCGGCATCGGTGACGAGATTCATGGCGTAGCCGAGGGCGGCGAGCAGCCGCACCTCGAAGCGCCGCAGCACCGCCGCCTGTCCCGCCGCCGTGGTATCGCCCGCCAACGCGGCAAGCGCATCGGCATAGTCGTCGAAGAGCTCCGGATGCGGATCCTCGCGCGCCAGGAGCTTCAGCAGCAACTCGTTCAGGTAGAAGCCGCACAGGAGCGCAGCACCGCCCAGCAGCGGCAGGCCGCCGCGCCACTGCGCCTTCATGAGCGTCTTCAACTCGCCCGTGCCGGCCCACGACAGCGTCAACGGCTGGAACGCCTGCAGCAGGCCGCGCAATTCGGAACGCGGCCGCTTCGCCCCGCGCGCCACCATCGCCACGCGCCCGTGCTCGTGCGAGAGCGCCTCCACGATGAGGCTGGTCTCGCGATACGGATAGGCGTGCAGCACGAACGCCGGCTCGTCGTCGCGCAACTGTTGCGGTTGCCGGGCCACGTCGGGAGCCGCTTCAGTAGCCGAAGCGCGTCAGCGAGGCGTCGGTCGCCGCCCACCCGCGCTTCACGCGGACGAATACCTCGAGGTACACCTTGCCGTCGAAGAGGCGCTCCATGTCCTGCCGCGCCTGGGTCGCGATCGACTTCATGCGCTCGCCGCGCTCGCCCAGCAGGATCGCGCGCTGGCTCGTCTTGTCCACGTACACCACCGCATGGATGCGCCGGAGCTTGCCTTCCACCGTGAACGACTCGATGCCCACCGTCGTCGCATACGGCACCTCGTCGCCCAGCTGACGGAAGATCTTCTCCCGCACGAGCTCGGCCGCGAGGAAGCGCTCGTCGCGGTCGGTGATGTCGTCCTCGGGATAGAGCGCGGGCGACAGCGGCAGGCAGGCGACGATCTCGCGTTCGAGCTCGCGCAACTGCGTGCCCTTCTCCGCCGACACCGGCACGACGGAGGCAAAGGGATACAGCGCCGCGATCTCGGCCAGACGCGGCAGCAACGCGCCCTTGTCGCCGGACAACAGGTCCACCTTGTTCACCGCGGCGATCGCCCGTGTGCCTGCCGGCAGGAGCCGCACCACGGCCCGGTCGGGCTCGGTGAAGCGCGTGGCATCGATCACCACCACCACCACGTCGACGTCCGCCAGCGCCTCGCGCGCCGTGCGGTTGAGGCGATCGTTGAGCACGCTGCGGTGCCGCGTCTGGAAGCCGGGCGTGTCGACGTAGACGATCTGCGCATCCTTGCGCGTGGCGATGCCGAGGATGCGATGGCGGGTGGTCTGCGGCTTCTTCGACGTGATGCTGACGCGCGCGCCCACGAGCGCATTCATGAGCGTGGACTTGCCGACACTCGGCCGCCCCACGATCGCCACGTGGCCGCAGCGGAAACCGGCAGCCGCGTCAGCGCCTGGCACGCGCCCTCCCCGGTGGGCGCGTCATCGCCTGCGCGAGCGCCTCCTGTGCCGCGGCCTGCTCCGCGGCGCGCCGGCTCGGCCCCTGCGCCACCGTCACGACATCGAGCGCCGCGATCCGGCACTCCACGTCGAACACCTGCGCGTGCGCCTCGCCGTGGGTGGCCACCACGACGTACTCGGGCACGGGGAGCTTGCGCCCCTGCAGCCATTCCTGCAGGCGCGTCTTGGCGTCCTTGCCGAGGACCAGCGGATCGGCGGCGGCGAGGATGTCGCCGTAGGCCAGGCCGATGGCGCCCTGCGCCGCGGCAAAGCCGCCGTCGAGGAACACCGCGCCGAAGACCGCCTCCAGCGCATCGGCAAGGATGGAGGGCCGGTCGGGCCCGCCGCTGCGCACCTCGCCCTCGCCCAGGCGCAGGAGCGCGCCCAGGTCCAGCGTGCGCGCCACGCGCGCGAGCGTGTCCTGGTTCACGAGCGAGGCGCGCACGCGCGAGAGGTCGCCCTCGTCGAGCGTGGGAAAGCGATGGTAGAGCGCAACGCCCACCACGCAGTTCAGCACGGCGTCGCCCACGAACTCGAGGCGCTCGTTCTGCGAGGCGCCGTAGCTGCGATGGGTCAGCGCCTGGACGAGCAGGTCGGGATCGGCAAAGGCATGCCCCAGGCGCTGCGCCAGGCGCGCGGTGGGGGAGGACGCGGATCCGCGTTGCGCTGCCGCCATCCGTGGATCGGGCGCTCGAGGGGCCGCGCCTAGCGCTGCGCCTGCGCCTCGAACTCCAGCAGGAGGCTCGCGTTGTGCACGAGCGGCAGGCGCTTCTCCCACGCCACGTAGGCGATGATCTGGTTGCCCTCGCGGCGGATCTCGATGTCCTTGGGGCTCACGGCATCGGCGTAGTCGGCCGAGAGCTTGCGGTCCATCGCGCGCCGGATGTTGTTGAGCGACGGATCGTTGGTGTCGGCCATCGCCTCGGTCAGCGCCTTCTGGATCGTGTACCACTCGATGTACGCCGGGATCGTGCGGAAGGCCAGGAGCGCCACGATCAGCACCACGGCGGTGACGAAGATGAAACCGATCAACGACAATCCGCGTTGCGCGGACCGCACGGGCATTGTTGTCATCACTGCCTAACTCCCCTTGCCAGCCTGGCCTACCGGATGACCGTGCCTACGCGATCGAAGGCGAGGCTCGAAATGTCGTCCCAGTTGAACCAGATGAAGAATGCCTTGCCGCGGATGTGATCGTCGGGGACGAAACCCCAGTAGCGGCTGTCGTCGCTGTTGTCCCGGTTGTCGCCCATCATGAAGTACTGGCCGGGCGGCACCTTGCACGTGAAGCCGCGTTCATTGTATTCGCAATTCTCCCGGTGGGGGAACGGCCGCACGTTGGACGGGTACACGGGTGCCGCCTGGGGATTGACCCCCACGGTGTACGTGGCCTCGCCCCCGTCGTTGCGGGCCGTCTCCTTGTCACGCTCGAGCATCTCGTAGCGAAGGTTCTCGAGGTAGCCATAGGTGCCGTCGCGCACGCGCGGCACGACCTGGCCGTTCACGGTGAGCTTCTTGTCCTCGTATTTCACCACGTCCCCGCCGACCCCGACGACCCGCTTGATGAAGTCCTGCGAGGGGTTCACCGGGTAGCGGAAGACCACCACGTCACCGCGCTGGGGATCACCTACCGGGATCACCTTGGTCTCCGCGATCGGGATGCGCAGGCCGTAGATGAACTTGTTGACCAGGATGAAATCGCCCACCTCGAGGGTGGGGCGCATCGACGACGACGGGATCTTGAACGGCTCCGCCACGAACGAGCGCAGCACGAAGACGACGAGGAGCACCGGGAAGAAGCTCGCCGCATACTCGACCCACGCGGGCTCCGGCGCATTCGCGGCGCGGCGCTTGCGGAAATGGAAGCGATCCACGGCCCACAGCACGCCGCTCACGATCGTCAGCAAAAAGAGGATCAGCGCGAAATTCATCGTTGTCGCCTACTTGTCCACCTTGAGGATGGCGAGGAACGCCTCCTGCGGGATCTCCACGCTGCCCACGGCCTTCATGCGCTTCTTGCCGGCCTTCTGCTTCTCGAGGAGCTTCTTCTTGCGCGTGATGTCGCCGCCATAGCACTTGGCGAGCACGTTCTTGCGCATCGCCTTGATCGTCTCGCGGGCGATGATGTTGGCGCCGATCGACGCCTGCACCGCCACGTCGAACATCTGCCGCGGGATCAGCGAGCGCATCTTGGCGGCAACCTCGCGCCCGCGATACAGCGACACCGAGCGGTGGACCATGATCGACAGCGCATCCACGCGCTCGCCGTTGATGAGGATGTCGAGCTTGACCACGTCCGCCGCGCGGAACTCCTTGAACTCGTAGTCGAGCGAGGCGTAGCCGCGCGACACCGATTTGAGCTTGTCGAAGAAGTCCATCACCACTTCCGCCATCGGCAGCTCGTAGGTCAGCATGACCTGGCGGCCCAGGTACTGCATGTTCTTCTGCGTGCCGCGCTTCTCGGTGCACAGGGTGATCACCGGGCCGACGTATTCCTGCGGCATCAGGATCGTGGCCGTGATCATCGGCTCGCGGATCTCCTCCACGCGGGAGGGGTCGGGGAGCTTCGACGGATTCTCGATCTCGTGCACGGTACCGTCGCGCATGAGGATCTCGTAGATGACCGTGGGCGCGGTCGTGATGAGGTCCATGTCGTATTCGCGCTCGAGCCGCTCCTGCACGATGTCCATGTGCAACAGGCCCAGGAAGCCGCAGCGGAAGCCGAAGCCCAGCGCCTGCGACACCTCGGGCTCGAAGTGCAGCGAGGCATCGTTGAGCTTCAGCTTGTTGAGCGCCTCGCGCAGCGCCTCGTACTGGTTCGACTCCACGGGATACAGGCCCGCGAAGACCTGCGGCTTCACGTCCTTGAATCCCGGCAGCGGCGCGGTGGCAGGACGCGCCGCGAGCGTGACCGTGTCGCCCACCTTCGCCGCATCGATCTCCTTGATGCCGGCGATGATGAAGCCCACGTCGCCCGCCGCCAGCTGGTCGCGGGCGACGGACTTCGGCGTGAACACGCCGACCTGCTCGCAGTTGAACGTGACCCCCGCGGCCATCAGCAGGATCTTGTCCTTGGGCCGCAGCGTGCCGTCCATCACCCGCACGAGCATCACCACGCCCACGTAGTTGTCGAACCACGAGTCGATGATGAGGGCGCTCAGGGGCGCCGCGGGGTCCCCCTTCGGCGGCGGCACCTTGGCGATCACCGCCTCGAGGATGTCCTCGATGCCCACGCCGTTCTTGGCGCTCGCGCGCACGGCGTCGGTGGCATCGATGCCGATGATGTCCTCGATCTCGTCGATCACCCGCTCGGGCTCCGCCGAGGGGAGGTCGATCTTGTTCAGCACGGGCACCACTTCCACGCCCTGCTCGATCGCGGTGTAGCAGTTGGCCACCGTCTGCGCCTCGACGCCCTGCGACGCATCCACCACCAGCAGCGCGCCCTCGCAGGCGGCGAGCGAGCGCGACACCTCGTAGGCGAAGTCGACGTGCCCCGGGGTGTCGATGAGGTTCAGCGCATAGATCTCGCCGTCGCGCGCCTTGTATTTCAGCGCGGCGGTCTGCGCCTTGATCGTGATGCCGCGCTCGCGCTCGAGGTCCATCGAGTCGAGCACCTGCTCGCTCATCTCGCGATCGGACAGCCCCCCGCAGCGCTGGATGAAGCGGTCGGCCAGCGTGGATTTGCCGTGGTCGATGTGGGCGATGATGGAGAAGTTGCGGATGTTGCGCACGGCGGCCCGTCAAAAATCGAGGGGCACCGCCTGGTGCCCCTTCGGAAAGCCTTGAATTTTAACCGATTCGTGGCATGCGCGGCGATGGCCAGTCACACTACAGGCCCGCGCGGGCCGCCAGCGCGCGCTCCACCGCCTCCGGCAGCAGGTGATAGTGGCAAAGCTCGACGCCGTCTTCCGGAGTGCCGAGGAAGAGCACGGGAACGCGCTCCCCGTGCGCCGCCTCCAGCGCGGGATGCGCATCGACGTCGATCTCCACGACCGCCGCGCCGTACCGCTGCGCAATGGGTGCCAACGCCGCGGCCATCTCCTCGCATAGGTGGCAATAGCTGCGGGACAGGAGCGTCAGTACGCTTCGGGGGGGACCTCCCCCGCTACTCGCCATTCAGCGCGCGGACGGTGGCGAAGAATTGCTGCTCGCCGCGCTTCATCTGCAGCGTGACCGACGCGCCCTTGTCCACCTTGCCGAGCACGTCGTTCACCTGCGCCGCGGTGCGCGCCTCGGTGGTCACGCCGGCGCGCACGATGGCGAGGATGATGTCGCCCGGCTGCACGTTACCGCGCACCGTGGGCGCCACGTCCTCCACCAGCACGCCGCTGCGCACGTCGGCCTCCTTCTTCTGCTCGTCGGTCAGGTCGGAGAGCACAAAGCCCATCTTGTTGGGCTTGGCCTTCTCCTTGGGCGCCGGGCCCTTGCCGCGGGCCGTGGGGGTGGCGCCCTCTTCCTTCATCTCGGCGACGGTGATGGCCAGGTCCTTCTGCGCACCCTTGCGCCACACCGTCACGTTGATCTTCGTTCCCGGACGGACCGCCGAGATGATGCGCGGCAGCTCGCTTTGCGAGCGCACGTCCTTGCCGTCGACCTTGATGATGATGTCGCCCACTTCCACCCCTGCCTTGGCGGCCGGGCCGTCACGCTCCACGCCGTTGACGAGCGCGCCGCGCGGCGCGCCGAGGCCGAAGGCTTCCGCCTCTTCCTTGGACACCGTCTGGATCTGCACGCCGATGCGTCCGCGCGTCACGCGACCCTTGTCGCGCAACTGCGCGACGGTGTTCATCGCCACGTCGATGGGAATGGCGAACGCCAGGCCCATGTAGCCGCCCGTGCGCGAGTAGATGAGCGAGTTGATGCCCACCACCTCACCCCTCATGTTGAAGAGCGGCCCGCCCGAGTTGCCCGGATTGATCGCGACGTCGGTCTGGATGAAGGGAACGAGGTTCTCCTGCGGCAGGTCGCGCCCCTTGGCGCTCACGATCCCCGCGGTCATGGTGTTCTCGAGGCCGAAGGGCTTGCCGATGGCGACCACCCACTCCCCCACGCGCAGCTTGTCGGGATCGCCGATCACCACCTTGGGCAGGTTGGCGACCTCGATCTTGAGGAGCGCGATGTCGGTGCGCTTGTCGGTGCCGAGCACCTTGGCCGTGAATTCGCGCTTGTCGGACAGGCGCACGGTCACCTCGTCGGCGCCGTCGACCACGTGGGCATTGGTGATCACCTCGCCGTTGCTGCCGATGATGAAGCCGGAGCCCACGGCCTGCGCGTCGGGAGCCCGCTCGGGCGTGCGCCGGGGCGGCACCTGGCCGAAGCGACGGAAGAACTCGTAGAACGGATCGTCCTCGGAGAGCTCCGGCATGCCACCGCGGCGGCTCGGCGCCTTCTGGGTGACGTCGATGGACACCACGGCCGGGCCGTTGCGCTCATACAGGTCGGTGAAGTCGGGAAGCATCGCTGCGCGGCCGGCCACCGCCGGCGGCGACGCCGGGGCGTTCTGCGCCCAGCCGGTCGAGCAGGCAAGCATCACGAAGACAGCCGCAGACACGCTGCGGACGACGGTACGGATCGACATGGACAAAATCCCTCGAATCTCGCGCACGAGGCGCAATGTGACTTCAGGCAACGCGGGTGACGCGTAAAGCGTCCCGCCTCACTCCTACTGCTTGCGGCCCACCGACTGTGCGATCTGGCGCACGGTGGCAGGCGGCGCCTCGCCGACCACCACCACGCGATAGGCATCGCTGCGCGCGGTGTACTGCGCAAGGCCACCGGTCTGGGTGAGTCCGATCTGCGTCTGCGTGACCGTGTACGGCTCCACGAACACGCTGATCGACACGAGGCCATCGGAATACACGAGGTGCACGGACGGCTCCGTGCGCCCCGGGAAGGTCCGATAGCCTTCCATGATCTTGGTGAAGCCGCCCGGAAGCTTGTGCACGATCCAGTCGGTGTCCTTGATGGCGACGTCCCCCGGCCCGCCCTGCTTCACCTTCCAGTCGGCCGGCACCGACGGCCACGAGGGTTTCAGCATCTCGCGGTCGAGCTTCGCATTGATCGTGACGTCGGTGAAGGCGAACTCGGCGATCACGTCGCCACGCTCGTTCACGAGCCGCGACTTGAGCAGCAGCCCGGTCGTGGGATCGGCCCAGAAGCGGTGGCCGTAGCGCATGCCATCCTTGGGCTCGAACACGGCCATCTCGGTCACGCGGCCGGCCACGCGCCCACCCGGCACCAGCTTGAACTCGTAGTACTGGGCGAGGTTGGACGTCTGCTCCGGCGAGAGCGTGGGGAACACGTTGCGGATCGTGCGCGGCTCCACGGCCACGATCTTGGCGTCGGGGAAGTAGTAGCGCACCTCGGTGGGCGTGCGCACGATCTCGCGCGCGGGGCCGTCGAGGCTCAGGAGCTTCTCGGCTTCCTCGCCGTCCTCGTACAGGTGCATCAGGCGGAACGTCTCGAAGTTGGTGCCCTGCCGGACCATCACGGTGCCGGTGTAGGAGAGCGAGCGCGCGGCCTGCGTGGCCTTGGCCATCCAATGGGCGGCGTAACCCTGCCCGTGCGCGAGCGGCGCGGCCAGGAGCAGGACCGCCAGGAACAGGGAGTGCGACAGGGCATGGGCGCCGGCGGGCGCGGCGTTACGACGGGCGTGCATCATCGAGTTGCGCGAGTCTTGTTCTTGGGCAAGGCGATTCACTCGGCCGCGACCGGCGCCGTGGCGGAGGCCGAGCGCAGGTACGGCGCGCCGCCCTGGAGGGCGAGCGGCGAGTATTCCTGGTGGGCGAGGAGGTATTCGTTGGGGACGTCGGCCGCGGGAACGCGCGGGGACGCCGCGCGCATCGTGGCGGCTTCCCGCGCCTTGGCGATGCCGGTGGGCGGAACGTCGACCATCGAGAAGGCGGTGTAGCCGACGACGGTGACGGCCGCGAGCGTGGCGGCCACGGCCCACGCGAACGCCGCGGGCTGCTTCCTCTCCGGACGCGCCTGCGGCGCCAGCACGGTGGGCTCGGCGGCGAGCGCCGCGCTCATGCGCGCCATGAAGGCGCTGCCGCCGGTGCGGCCGGCAGTGGTGCCGCGCAGGTGGTCGCCGATGAGGTGATAGCAAAGCCAGGCGTCGGCCGCGTCCCTCGACTTGAGCTGCGCGGCGCAGCCCTCGAGCTCGTGGTCCGGAAGCTCGCCGTCCATGAGGCGCGAGATGTTGACCCCCACGCTCGTTCGCGCAGCGACCGCTGCCCCCTGGGGGGGCGCGATTCGCGCCTCGGCGCGGCCCTTCGGCGCGAATGGTTTCTCGTTCATCACCATCTCCGGTTCTCGTCGGTCCCGAGCTGCGGGCGCAACTCCGCGGCAATGGCCTCGCGCGCGCGGAAGATGCGGGAGCGCACGGTGCCGATCGGGCAATTCATCACGGCTGCAATCTCTTCGTAACTCAACCCTTCGATCTCGCGCAGCGTGATCGCCGTGCGCAGATCCTCGGGCAGTGCATCCATCGCCTTGTTCACCGTTTCGGCAATCTGCTTGCCGATCAGTTCCTCTTCCGGGGTGGCGCTGTCCCGCAACTGCTCTGCATCGTCGAAGCTCTCCGCCTCCTCGTTGTCGAAGGAGGTGGTGGTCGGCGCGCGGCGGCCCATCGCGACCAGGTAGTTCTTCGCCGTGTTGATCGCAATGCGATACAACCAGGTGTAGAACGCACTGTCCCCGCGGAAGCTCGGCAGCGCGCGATAGGCCTTGATGAAGGCCTCCTGCGCGACGTCCTCGACTTCCGCCGGGTCACGGACCAGCCGCGACAACAGCCGTCCCAGCTTGCGCTGGTACTTCATGACCAGAAGCTCGAAAGCGCGCTTGTCACCCTTTTGCGCACGCTCCACGAGCTGCTGATCGACTTCGCGATCACCCATCCGCGGGTAGTCCCTGATTCATTCGTTGTTGTCCTGCCGAACGGCAGGTGCGGCAGCCGGGGAATGTCGCTTCCAGGCCCTGCCACGGGATTTTGCCGCAGCGCTCGCTTGCGGTTACAGACTGTAACGGGGGGGTTAAGTTCATTCGTTCGAGGGTGCCTTGCATGGCGAGATCAATGCAGGCGATGGATGGCGGGTCCGGCGAGCGTCCCGCCATGGTTGTCCAGGACAAAAACGGAGCGAATCTCACCCGTGGCCAGGCCACGGTAGTTGTGCTGCACCGGCCGTGCGTACGGCGCCAGCGTGGACCGCGCGCCGTTGTGGAGGACACCCGCCTGGTCGAGGGCGGCGATCGTCACCGGCAGGAGGGCCCGCCGCGCGCCGTCGTCGAGCTTGAGGGCAATCCCCAAACCCCGGCTGCGGATGCCGATCGCCTGCACGGCCTCCGCACCCACCTTGGGTACCCAGTCGCCGCCGCCGGCCCGGGCCAGCGCGAGGTCGCTGCGCCCTTCCCCCGAGACCATCTCGGGGTGGGCGATCATGGCGCCGGCGAGGGTGGCGGATGCCTGGCCGTAGTCACCGGCCGGAGCGCCCGCGGCCAGGCGGGCGAAGGCCAGCGCCAGCCGGCCGAGCGGCACGGCATAGTTGGGCAGCGAGCAGCCATCGGTGCCTTCCGGCATCGCGTCCTCCTCCACCCCGGTCATGGTCGCGACCGCGCGCCGCACCTCGCGCTGCAGCGGATGGTCGCGCTCGAGGTAGGCGTCCTTGCGGTAGCCGCAGGCCACGCAGTGCGCGAGCATGCCCGCGTGCTTGCCCGAGCAGTTGTGCGCGAGCGGCGAATAGGGGGGCGGGGGCGGCACCTCGCCGCGCGCCTCGTAGAAGCCCGGCGCATGCGTGCCGCAGCGCAGGTCGGATGCCGTGTTGCCGCCCCTGGCGAGGATGGAGGCCGCCGCCGCCACGTGGCGCGGCTCGCCCGAGTGGCTCGCGCACAGCAGCGCGGTCTCCGGCGCCGTGAGCCCGAAGCGCTCGATGCCGCCCGCCGCCACGAACGGCAGCGCCTGCAGGGGCTTCAGCGTGCTGCGGGTGAAGGTCATGTATTCCGGATCGCCGGCGGAGAAGACGATGCGACCGTCGAGGTCCACGATGGCGATGCTGCCGTGATGCACGCTCTCCACGTGCCCGCCGCGGGTGACGACCGCCAGGGGCACGGAGCCTGGGCGTATGGCGGAACCTTCGGGAGCGATCAAAGACGTGGGGGACGGGCGCGCGAGGCGAATCCGCCATTATCCCCTACCGGCCCGCCGATGGCCGGGGGCACGAGCAATTCGTGCCCCCGGGGCCGTGCTCATGTTGCGCGCAGCGCGGCCCTGATCTGCTCGAGCGCGGCCGGATCCTCGATGGTGGTGAGGTCGCCCGGATCGCGTCCCTCGGCCAGCGCCTGCAGCGAGCGGCGGAGGAGCTTGCCGGAGCGCGTCTTGGGCAGGAGCGTCACGAAGTGCACGGCCGCGGGACGCGCGATGGCGCCCAGCTCGCGGTCCACCGTGTCCATCACTTCCTTGCGCATCGTGGCGATGCCTTCCGCACTCGCCACGCGTGCCGGATCCTTCGCCACCGCGAAGGCGACCGGGACCTGGCCCTTGACCGGATCGGCCACGCCCACGACGGCGACTTCGGCCACCCCCGCGTGCGCCTGCACCGCCTCCTCGATCTCGCGCGTGCCCAGGCGATGGCCCGCGCCGTTGATCACGTCGTCGGTACGGCCCAGGACGAAGTAGTAGCCATCCTCGTCGCAGGTGGCCCAGTCGAAGGTCGAGTAGGCGAGCGTGCCGGGGAAGGTCTCGAAATACGTGCCCACGAAGCGCGCATCGTCGCCCCACACCGTGGTCATGCAGCCCGGGGGAAGCGGCGGCATGAGCGCGAGCACGCCCTTCTCGCCGGCTTCCGCGGGTTCGCCGGTGCCGTCCTTCAAAAGCCGCACGTCGTAGCCCGCCGTGGGGAACGAGGGGCTGCCGAACTTGCGTGGCGTGTCCTCGATGCCCGGTTGCGCGGAGAGGATCGGCCAGCCCGACTCGGTCTGCCAGTAGTTGTCGACGATCGCCACACCGCCCAGCGCATCGGAGATCCAGCGCGCGGTGGGCTCGTCGAGCGGCTCGCCGGCGAGGAAGAGATATTTGAGCGACGACAGGTCGTGCGCCCGCATGAAGGCGGGATCCTGCTTCTTCAGCACGCGGATCGCGGTGGGCGAGCTGAACATCGTCACCGCCTTCGTCTGCTCCACGATCTTCCACCAGATGGCGGGATCGGGGCGGATCGGCAGGCCCTCGTACAGGATCGTCGTCGAGCCGTTCAGCAAGGGGCCGTACACGATGTAGGAGTGCCCCACGACCCAGCCGATGTCGCTCGTGGTGAACATCGTCTGGCCGGGCTGCACGCCGAAGATGTCGCGCATCGAGGCGGTGAGCGCCACGGCGTAGCCGCCGGTGTCACGCTGCACGCCCTTGGGCTTGCCGGTGGTGCCCGAGGTGTAGAGGATGTACGACGGCTCGTTCGACTCGAGCCACTCGCAGGGGACGCTCGCGCCGGCGTGCTGCGTGCGCAAGGTGGCGTAGTCGAGGTCGCGGCCCTTGGTGCGCGGCATGTCGCGGTCGAGGCCGCGGTCGACCAGGATCACGTGCGCGGGGGGATGCCGGGCGAGGCGGCACGCCTCGTCGACGAGATGCTTGTACGGCACCGGCTTGCCGCCGCGCATGCCGGCGTCCGCGGTGACCATCACCTTGGGCCGCGCATCGTCGATGCGCAGCGCCAGGCTCGCCGCCGCGAAGCCGCCGAACACCACCGAATGGATCGCCCCCAGGCGCGCGCAGGCGAGCATCGCGAACACCGCCTCGGGCACCATCGGCATGTAGATCAGCACGCGATCGCCCTTGCCCACGCCCTGCTCGCGCAGCATCGCGGCGCAGGCATTGACCTCCTCGAAGAGGTCGCGGTAGGTGTAGCGCGCCGTGGCGCCCGTCTCGGTGGAGAGGTAGACGAGCGCGTCCTGCGTGCCGCGCGCCTCGAGGTGGCGGTCGACGGCGTTATGGCAGAGGTTGGTGGTCCCGCCCACGTACCAGCGGGCGAAGGGCGGACGGCTGTAGTCGAGCGTGGCGGTGAAGGGTGTGTGCCAGTCGATCAGCGCCGCCTTCTCGCGCCAGAAGGCATCGCGGTCGGCTAGCGAGCGGGCGTGATATTCACGATAGCGATCCATGGTGGCGCTCCCTGTCAGCCGCCGTGCGTGTCGGCGCCGATGCGCACCACCGTGCGGCCGCGCACGAGCCCCTTGAGGTAGGCATCGAAGTGCGTCGGCAGCTCGTCGAAATCGATGGTGCGCACCTGGTCGTGCACGCGATCCGGACGCCATTCCACGGCAAGCTTGTTCCAGATCTTCTGGCGCAGGTTCATCGGAGTCTCCGAGCTGTTGATGCCGAGCAGGTGCACGCCGCGCAGGATGAAAGGCATGACCGTGGTGTTGAGCTTGAAGCCGGCCGCCAGTCCCACCGAGCCCACCACCCCGCCGATCTTCTGCTGCGACAGGAGCCACGCCAGGATGTCGCCGCCCAGGTTGTCGATGGCGCCGGCGTACGTCGCCTTGTCGAGCGGACGGATCTTGCTGAAGTCCAGCGACTGGCGCAGCAGCACGTCCTTCGCGCCTATGCCCTGGAGGTAATCGGTTTCCTCTGCCTTGCCGGTGATGGCGACGACGTCGTAGCCGAGCTTGGCGAGCACCTCGATCGCCACCGAGCCGACCCCGCCCGTGGCCCCGGTGACGGCCACCGGTCCATTGGCGGGCGCGAGCCCGTTGTGCTGCATGAGCTCGATGGCCAGTCCCGCGGTGTAGCCCGCGGTGCCGAGCGTCATGGCATCGAAGGCGGTCATGCTCTCGGGACGGCGCACCACCCAGTTGGCGGGGACGCGCACATACTCGGAATAACCGCCGTCGTGCGCGACACCGAGGTCATAGCCCGTCACCAGCACCTTGTCGCCCTTCTTCCAGCGCGGATCCGACGAGGCCTCGACCGTGCCCGCCATGTCGATGCCCGCGATGCACGGGAACTTGCGCATGATCTTGCCGGTGCCGTTGTGCGACAGCGCGTCCTTGTAATTGATCGTCGAATACTTGGTGCGGATCACCACCTCGCCGTGGTCGAGCTCGTCGATCGACGTGGTGACGAAGCGGCTCGACACGACGCCGTTCTCCTCGAACGTGCGGTAGGCCTTGAACGTGGTCATCGGTATCCTCCTCGTGGTGTCCTGGATCGTGGCAGTGGTGTCAGGCGGGCACCGTCGCTGCGGCCGCGGTGCCTTCGGTGATGTGGGGTTGGGCCATGTACTCGCGCGTGCGCATCTCGGTCAGGCGGCTCACCGTGCGCGGGAACTCCTGGGCATTGCGGCCCGCGACGTAGAGCATCTCGGCGGGCGCTGCCGCCGAGGCGACGAGCTTCACGCGATGATCGTAGAGGATGTCCACGAGCCACGTGAAGCGGCGCGCGCGGTCGCCTTCGGCGGCGGACATCGCGGGAATGCCGGACAGGAACACGACGGCGAAGCGCTGGGCGAGCTCGAGGTAGTCGCGCTGCGAGCGCGGGCCGTCGCAGAGTGCTTCGAAGTCGAACCAGATCGCGCTGCCGGCGCGCTTGCGCGCGACGAGCGTGCGGCCGTCGATCGCCAGCTCGCGCGGCTCGTCGGGGCCGTTGCGCATCGCCTCGAACGTGGCCGCGAGGGTCGCGTCGGCGGCGGGGCCGGCGGGAACGAGGAAGGTCTGCGCGCGCTCGAGCGTGCGCAGGCGATAGTCGATGCCGCCGTCGACCTCGATCACGTCGAGCCATGCGCGCAGCAACGCGATCGTGGGCAGGAAGTTCTCGCGCTTCAAGCCATCCGGATAGAGCTTCTCGGGCGGATAGTTCGAGGTCATCACGAACACCACGCCGGCCGCGAACAGCGCCTTCAGGAGACGCCCGAGGATCATCGCATCGGCGATGTCGGACACGTGGAACTCGTCGAAGCATACGAGGCGCCACCGCCTGGCGATGCGCTCGGCCACCGTCGCGAGCGGATCGGGCTCGCGCGACACGGTCTTCAACTCCTCGTGCACGCTGCGCATGAAGGCATGGAAGTGCACGCGCGTCTTGCGGCGGATCGGCACCGCCGCATAGAAGCTGTCCATGAGGAAGCTCTTGCCGCGGCCCACGCCGCCCCACAGGTAGAAGCCGCGCGGCACGGCAGGCGGCGACAGCAGGCGCTTCAAGGTGGACTGGCGGGCGACGCGGAAGGCGGCGAGCTCGTCGGTCAGGTACTGGAGACGCTGCAGCGCGGCCGCCTGCGATTCATCGAGCGTGGCCTTGCGCTCGGAGAGCCGGGGCGCGAGGTAGGCATGGAGCGTGCCGCCCGCACGCTGCCCCGGCGCGGCCTCCCCCGTCACGACACCCCTTTGCTGTGCTGGCCCTTCATGGTGTCCGTCGTCGCGTTACGGGCTCCATCCTAGAGATTCAGCGTGCGTCCGTCCACCGCGAGCGCGGCCTCGCGCATCGCTTCCGACAACGTGGGGTGCGCGTGCGTGATGCGCGCGATGTCCTCGCTGGAGGCGCCGAACTCCATCGCCACCACTGCCTCGCTGATGAGCTCGGAGGCCATCGGGCCGATGACGTGCACGCCGAGGATCGCATCGGTCTTGCGATCGGCCAGCATCTTCACCAAGCCCCGCGTGTCGCCCATCGCGCGGGCGCGGCCGTTGGCGGTGAACGGGAACTGCCCGGCGCGATAGTCCACACCCTCGGCCTCGAGCTGCTGCTCGGTCTTGCCCACCCAGGCAATCTCGGGCGAGGTGTAGATCACCCAGGGAATCGTGTTGAAGTCGAGGTGCGGATGCTGGCCCGCGATGCGCTCGGCCACCGCCACGCCCTCCTCCTCCGCCTTGTGCGCGAGCATGGGGCCGCGCACGACGTCGCCGATCGCCCACACGTTGGGGAGGTTCGTGCGGCACTCGCCATCGACCTCGATGAAGCCGCGCTCGTCGAAACCCAGCCCCACCGTGTCGCCCTGCAATCCTTGCGAGAAGGGCACGCGGCCGATCGACACGATGAGATGGTCGTAGGTCGCCTTCTCCTCCTTGCCGTCGGCGGTGGTGTAGTGCACGGTCACCTCCTTGCTGCCGACGTCGACCTTGCCGATCTTCACTCCCGTGAGGATCGTGAGGCCCTGCCTCGCGAAGAGCTTCTGCGCTTCCTTCGCGATCGTCGTGTCCACCACCTGCAGGAACGACGGCAGCGCCTCCAGCATCGTGACCTGCGCGCCCAGGCGGCGCCATACGCTGCCCATCTCGAGGCCGATCACGCCGGCGCCCACCACGCCGAGGCGCTTCGGCACCGTGGCGATCGACAGCGCGCCGTCGTTGTCGAGCACGCGCACGTTGTCGATCGGCACGTCCGGCAGCGGGCGCGGCTTCGATCCGGTGGCGACGATCACGTGCTTGCCGGTGAGCTCCGCCGGCGCCTTGCCGGCGACATTCACCTTCCACCGCTCGCCATCCCGGCCGGCGAACGAGCCGAAGCCATGGAAGAAGGCGATCTTGTTCTTCTTGAACAGGTACAGGATGCCGTCGTTGTTCTGCGCGACCACCTTGGCCTTGCGCGCGAGCATCTTCGCCACGTCCATCGACAGGCCCGTCACGCCGATGCCGTGCTCGGCAAAGGCGTGGCCGGCCTCCTCGAAATTCTCCGACGACTGCAACAGCGCCTTCGACGGGATGCAACCCACGTTCGTGCAGGTGCCGCCCGGCGCGGGCTTGCCGTCGGGACGCGTCCAGTCGTCGATGCAGGCCACGGCAAAGCCGAGCTGGGCGGCGCGGATGGCAGCTTCGTAGCCGCCGGGACCCCCGCCGATGACGATTACATCATAGCTATCAGCCATTGCCGTCAGCTCGCACAAAGTCGGGAAGGCTGCGCCGTCCCATTGCCATCGGAAGTTTTTCTCACAGGTCGAGCAACAGTCGCGCCGGATCCTCCAGCGCCTCCTTGATCGCCACCAGCGAGAGCACTGCCTCGCGGCCGTCGATGATGCGATGGTCGTAGGACTGCGCGAGGTAGTTCATCGGTCGCACCACGACCTGGCCGTTCTCCACCACCGCGCGCTCCTTGGTGGCATGGACGCCGAGGATGGCCGACTGCGGCGGATTGATGATGGGCGTGGAGAGCATCGAGCCGAACACGCCGCCGTTGCTGATCGTGTACGTGCCGCCGGTCAGTTCCTCGACCGTGAGCTTGCCGTCCTGCGCGCGCTTGCCGTAGTCGGCGATCTGCTTCTCGACCTCGGCGATCGACATCTGGTCGGCGTCGCGCAGGATCGGCACCACGAGGCCGCGGGGACTGCCCACCGCGATGCCGATGTCGTAGTAGCCGTGATAGACGATGTCGTTGCCGTCGATCGACGCATTGACCAGCGGATACTTCTTCAGCGCGTGCACCGCGGCCTTCACGAAGAAGCTCATGAAGCCGAGCTTCACGCCGTGCTCCTTCTCGAAGCGATCCTTGTAGCGATTGCGCAGGTCGATGACCGGCTGCATGTTCACTTCGTTGAAGGTGGTGAGGATCGCGGCCGTGGACTGCGACTGCACCAGGCGCTCGGCCACGCGGGCGCGCAGCCGCGACATCGGCACGCGCTGCTCGGGACGCGAGCCTTGTGCCACGCTCACGACGGGTGCGGGCGGGGCCTTGGCCACCGCGGGCGCTGCCGGCTGGGCCGCCGGTGCGGCCCTGGCCTCGGTGGCGGCGACCACGTCGCCTTTGGTGATGCGGCCGCCGCGGCCGGTGCCTTCCACCGACGCGGGGTCCACCCTCTGCTCGGTCATCATCTTGCGCGCGGCGGGAAGCGCGGTGGCGACCGCCGCCGGCGCGGCGGAAGCTGCCTTCGCCTCTGCGGCCCGTGCGACGGCCGGCGGGACCTCCGCCTTCGCGGGCGCCGCCTTCGCCGCCGGATCCTTCGGCGCGGGTGCCGCGCCCTTGGCCTCGGTATCGATGACCGCGATCACCTCGTTGCTCGTCACGGTGGAGCCGTCGGCCTTCACGATCTCCACGATCACGCCATCACCGGGTGCCGGCAGCTCGAGGACGACCTTGTCGGTCTCGACATCGATGAGATTCTCGTCACGCGCCACGGCGTCGCCGGCCTTCTTGTGCCAGCTCACGAGTGTGGCTTCCGACACCGACTCGGGAAGCTGCGGGACCTTCACTTCGATACGCATTGGGGACCTTGTTTCGTGGTTGCCCTTGCCGCCGCTATCGGCATCAATGGGCGACGACCATCTCGCCCGACTTCAAGTCGGGCGCGAAGGCTTCTTCGATCAGTTGCTTCTGCTCCGCGAGATGCTTTTGCGCGTAGCCGACCGCAGGCGATGCGGAGATCGGCCGGCCCGCATAGGCCAGCACCATCTCGTCCGGCGCATCGGCCCGCAGGTAGGCGCGCAGGCGATACCACGCGCCCTGGTTCTGCGGCTCTTCCTGCACCCACACGACCTGCCTCGCATTCGGAAAATGCTCGAGCGCCTGGCGGAAATCGGTGTGCGGGAACGGATACTGTTGCTCGAGGCGGATGATCGCGATGGTGTCGATCTTCTTCTCCCGCCGGTGGGCCAGGAGCTCGTAGTAGACCTTGCCCGAGCACGCGAGCACCCGGGTGACCTTCTTCGCGTTGAGCTTCTCCGCCTCGCCGATCACCGACTGGAAGCCGCCGTGGGCGAGATCGTCGAGCGAGGACACGGCCTCCTTGTGGCGCAGCAGGCTCTTGGGGCTCATCACCACCAGGGGCTTGCGGTACTTGCGCAGCATCTGCCGGCGCAGCATGTGGAACACCTGCGCCGGCGTGGACGGCACCACGACCTGCAGGTTGTGCTGCGCGCACAGTTGCAGGAAGCGCTCGGGACGCGCCGACGAGTGCTCGGGACCCTGTCCCTCGTAGCCGTGCGGCAGCAGCATCACGAGGCCACAGATGCGGCCCCACTTGACCTCGCCCGCGCTGATGAACTGGTCGATGACGACCTGGGCGCCGTTCACGAAGTCGCCGAACTGCGCTTCCCACAGCACGAGGCGATGCGGATCGGACGTCGAGTAGCCGTACTCGAAGGCGAGCACCGCCTGCTCGGTCAGCACCGAGTCGATGATCTCGCAGGTGGGCTGGTCATCCTTGACGTGCTGCAGCGGCACGTAGGCGCCCTCGTCCCAGCGCTCGCGCTTCTGGTCGTGCAGCACCGAGTGCCGATGCGAGAACGTCCCGCGGCCGACGTCCTCGCCGGTGATGCGCACGCCGTAGCCGTCGTTCAGAAGCGTGGCGTAGGCGAGCGTCTCCCCCATGCCCCAGTCGAGCGGCGCCTTGCCCTCGCCCATCGCCTTGCGGTCGGCGATGACCTTCTCGGCGCGTGGATGCAGCTTGAAGCCTTCGGGCACCACGGCGAGGCGATTCGACAGCGCCTCGAGCGTGGCCCGGGGCACCGCGGTATCGACGTTGTCGGACCAGTGCCGGCCCACGTAGGGGGACCAGTCCACCGTGAACGGCGGCTTGTAGTTGGACAGCACGGTCTTGTTGGTGTGCTGCCCCTTGTCCATCGCGGCGCGATAGGCGGACACCATGCCGTTCGCGTCGTCGGCCGTGACCACGCCCTCGCCCTCGAGCCTTTCCGCATAGAGCTTGCGCGTGCCGCCGTGCTGGCTGATGCGGCGGTACATGAGCGGCTGCGTGAGCTGGGGCTCGTCGGCCTCGTTGTGGCCCAGGCGACGGAAGCACACGAGGTCGATGAAGACGTCCTTGTGGAAGCGCTGCCGATACTCGAGCGCCAGGTCGATGGCCAGCAGGCAGACTTCGGGATCGTCGCCGTTCACGTGCAGCACCGGCGCCTCGACCATCTTGGCGATGTCCGTGCAGAACGTGGTGCCGCGCGCATCGCGCGGATCCGAGGTGGTGAAGCCCACCTGGTTGTTGATCACGATGTGGATCGTGCCGCCCGTGTAATAGCCGCGGGTGGCCGCCATGTTGAGGCACTCCTGGTTCACGCCCTGCCCCGCGATGGCGGCGTCGCCATGCAGCAGGATCGGGAGCACCTGGTCGCCGCGGGTGTCGCCGCGACGGTGCTGGCGCGCGCGCACCGAGCCTTCGACCACGGGATTCACGATCTCCAGATGCGACGGATTGAAGGCGAGCGTCACGTGCACCGGGCCGCCGGGCGTGGACACGTCGGACGAGAAGCCCTGGTGGTACTTGACGTCGCCCGCAGGCAGCTCCTGCGCCGCCTTGCCCTCGAACTCGGAGAAGAGGTTCGCGGGCATCTTGCCCAGGATGTTCACGAGCACGTTGAGGCGCCCGCGGTGCGCCATCCCCATCACGATCTCGCCCACGCCCGCCGCCCCGGCCCTGGCGATCAGGCGATCGAGCATCGGGATCATGGTGTCGCCGCCTTCGCCCGAGAAGCGCTTCTGGCCGACGTACTTGGTGTGCAGGTAGCGCTCCAGCGTCTCGGCGGCGGTGAGCCGCTCGAGGATGTGCCGGCGCTCGTCGGCCGAGAACGTCGCACGCGAGTGGATGGGCTCCAGGCGCTCCTGGAAGAAGCGCTTGGTGGCGGTGTCGGTGATGTACATGTACTCGGCACCCAGCGTGCGCGTGTACGTGCCCTTCAGCGCCGCCACGAGGTCGCGCAGGCGCATGCGCTGCGGCCCCGCCCGGTACGAGCCGACGTCGAACTCGGTGTCCATGTCGGCATCGGTGAAGCCGTAGGTCGCGAGGTCGAGGTCGGGGATGTAGTCGGGCGCGTGCTGCTTCAGCGGATCGAGGTCGGCGGCGAGCATGCCGAGCGTGCGGTACTTGCTGATGAGGCGCAGCACCAGCACCTGCTTGTGCATGGTGGTGGCGTCGACCATCGCGCCGCGCACGCGGCGGTTGCGCGCGAGCTCCACGAAGGACTCGACCACCGGCGTGTGCGCGACGTCGTTGGCGTCGCCACGCAGCTCGTCGAAGTAGGCGCGCCAGTTGGCATCGACACTCGCCGGATCCGCGAGGTAGCGCTCGTAGAGCTCCTCGATGAACGGCGCGTTGCTGCCGAAGAGGGTGCTGGTGCTTTCGAGCTCTTGCATCACGCCCATGGCGTTACCTCGTCGATGATCTCGTATTGGCGATGCGGCCGGGCGGGGCTTACGTGCGCTGCGCGAGCGGCACCACGCGCCGCTGGGTGGCGCCGGTATAGAGCTGGCGCGGACGGCCGATCTTGTACTCGGGGTCGGCCACCATCTCGTTCAGCTGCGCGATCCAGCCGACCGTGCGCGCGAGCGCGAAGATCGCGGTGAAGAGCTGCACCGGGATGCCGATGGCCTTCTGCACGATGCCGGAGTAGAAGTCGACGTTCGGATAGAGCTTGCGCTGCACGAAGTAGTCGTCCTCGAGCGCGATTTTTTCCAGCGACATCGCCAGCTTGAAGAGCGGATCGTCCTGCAGGCCCAGCTCGCCCAGCACCTCGTAGCACGTCTCGCGCATCAGCTTGGCGCGCGGGTCGTAGTTCTTGTACACGCGATGGCCGAAGCCCATCAGCTTGACGTTGGACGTCTTGTCCTTGGCCTTGGTGATGAACTCGCCGATCTTGGCCACCCCGCCCTGCGCCTCGATGTCGTAGAGCATGTTGAGCGCCGCCTCGTTGGCGCCGCCGTGCGACGGGCCCCACAGGCAGGCG
>CAZUGY010000043.1:3873-26755 GCA_964620265.1 uncultured Alcaligenaceae bacterium | reverse complement strand
GTCGAGATCTTCGTGCTCGACGAGGCCGACCGCATGCTCGACATGGGCTTCATCCCCGACATCAAGCGGATCATGGCCCTCCTGCCGTCGGCGACCAAGCGGCAGAACCTGCTCTTCTCCGCCACGTTCAGCACCGACATCAAGAAGCTCGCCGACCAGTTGTTGAATGCGCCCGTGCTGATCGAGGTCGCCCGTCGCAACACCGCGGCGGAGACCGTGGACCAAGCCGTGTACAAGGTGCCGCAGGATGCCAAGCGGGCACTGCTCACGCAAATCGTGCGCTCGCGCGGCCTGCGCCAGGTGCTGTGCTTCGTGCGTACCAAGCATGGCGCCTCGCGCCTCGCGCGCCAGCTCGAGCGCGACGGCCTCGCCACCTCGGCGATCCACGGCGACAAGACCCAGGGCGCACGCCTCGATGCGCTGCAGGCCTTCAAGGACATGAAGCTCGAGGTGCTGGTGGCCACCGACGTCGCCGCCCGCGGCCTCGACGTGGACAACCTCCCTCTCGTGGTGAACTACGAGCTGCCGCACGTCGCCGAGGACTACATCCACCGCATCGGCCGCACCGGCCGCGCGGGGGCTGCGGGCGAGGCCATCTCCTTCGTCTCGCCCGACGAGGAGAAGTACCTCTCCGACATCGAAAAGCTCATGAAGATCCGGATCGACGTGCGCACGCAGGCGGGGTTCGATCCGTCGGCGGCGGCCGCCGCGAGCGCGCGCAGCGTGGCGCCGCGGTCGCACGAGCGTCCGGCGCGGCGCGAGGATGCGCGGCGCGAAGCGGCGCCCCGCGATGCGACGCGGCGTGATGATGCGCGGCGCGGCGAAGCGCGGGCTCCGCGCGAGCGCGATGCGGCAGCGCGCGACCTGCGCGATGCACCGCGTCCGGAGGGCGGGCGCAGCCGGCGTGAGCAGGAGCGCGAGGAAGCCTACGCGCGCAATCCCGACCAGCCACTGCCTGCGCGTCCCGCGACCGCGGCAGGTACCGATTCGGCCCTCTTCAGCGGCCGCCCGGGCCATGGCGGGCGCAGCGGCAAGCCGAGCCCCGTGCCGGCGCTCCTCATGAAGCGCAAGACGCCCGAGACGCAGGACGCGTAACGGTCCGTTGCCGCTGCAGGGCGGGCGCGCGGCGACGCTCTCGCACGCGCTCGTCGGGTAATGCCGCGCCGCCTCGCGCGCTCGCGCCACGCGTGGAGCATCGACGCAGCGTCAGCGCCGCGCCATGTCGAACGCCACCTCGCGCACGCCCGCCGCGAAGCGCTCCGGCGCGTGATCGCGGGTGAGCGCCGCGAGCGCGCCGTCGCGCAGTGCCTGCCACTGTTCGCGATTCGTCGAAAGCTCGCGCACCGCGGCGAGTTGCGTCGAAGGATCGTCGGCGATGAGCAACTCCCGCCCCGCTTGCCAGCCCATCTGCCGCGCCGCCAGCGACGAGACGATCGCCGGCAGCCCACGCTGCGCGGCGTGCACGATCTTGGTGGGCATGCCGGCGCCGTAGCGCAAGGGCACGACGAGGGCCAGGGCCGCGTCGTACAGCGGCTCGATGTCGTCGACAGGTCCCAGGAGGTCCACGTACGGCGAGGCGAGATCCCCGAGCCAGCTTGCGGCAGTCGCGCCGCGACCCGCCACGCGCAGGCGCACGCCGGTGGCCCCGATGGCCGGCATCGCGCGCGCCACGAAGTGCGCGAGCGCGTCGCCGTTGGGACTCATCCGGTCGGACACGGGCCCGATGAAGAGGAGATGCCGGCGATCCTGCCACTCGCGCGACGTGAGCCGCAGCTCCCCCGGCACGGAGATGACCCGCACGGGAACGGACACGGTTGCCGCGATGGCCTGCGCTTCCGACGGCGTGACCGCGACGATCACGTCGGCGATCTCGGCCGGCCGCAACTCCTGGCGCAGCATGCGCCTTTGCTGGAATGCGGACACAGCCTCGCCAAGAATGGCGCGCGCGGCGACGACGCGCAGCGCGAACACCGCCTCGGCGTCGTACACCACGTGCCAGCCGGCGAGGAGCTGCGGCTCGCGGCGTGCGATCCGCTCCACGAGCTCGAGATTGTTGGGCCGGGAGATCCACAGCACGCCGGGTGCACCGGCGATCGCCGCGCGCACCGCGTCCGCGCCGCGTGCCGGAAAGACGTTGACGCCCGAGGGCAGCTTCTCGACAGCGCCCGCGTCGGGAAGCGGCTCCTGGCTTGCGCAGAGCGTGACGCCCGATGCCTCGCGCGCGAGCGCCTCGAGCACCGCCAGGCTGCGCGGATAGCCCGCGCCGAGCACGCGCGTGGGAACGTGATCGTCGATCACGACCACGCGCGCCGCCATCATGCCGTCCGCGGTGATGGCACGATCACGCTGCGATCAGGCGGTGAGGCGCTGGAGCTGCTGCCGGAGCTTGTCGAGCGTGCCGGTGAAGCCCGCCAGGCGCTCGCGTTCCTGCGCGACCACGGCCGCGGGCGCGCGCGCCACGAAGCTCTCGTTGCCGAGCTTGGCATTGGCCTTGATCACCTCGCCCTCGAGCCGCACGATCTCCTTGCCCAGGCGCTCGCGCTCCGCGGCCACGTCGACCTCCACGTGCAGCATGAGACGGTAGTCGCCCACGATCTGCACCGGCGCATCGGTGGCCGGAAGCTCGGGCACGATCTTGACCTCGGCCACCTTGCCCAGCGCCAGCAGGTAGGGCGTGAGCCCGGACAAGTCCTGCGCATCGCCGGCCACGTACAGCGGCGGACGCGCCGCAGGCGATACCTTCATCTCACCGCGCAACGCACGGCAGCCGTTGACGAGATCCTTCAGCGTTTGCATGCGCGCGTTGGCCGCTTGATCCACGCGCTCGAAGTTCGCCTTCGGGAAGGGTTGCAGCGAGATCGACTCGCCCGTCTTGCCGGCAAGCGGCGCCACCGTCTGCCACAGCTCCTCGGTGATGAAGGGGATGAAGGGATGCGCGAGCCGCAGCGTGGCCTCCAGCTCGCGCACGAGCACCGAGCGCGTCCCGCGCGCGGCGGCGGCATCGCCCTCCGCATCGGCGGCGGCGAGCTGCACCTTGGCGAGCTCCAGGTACCAGTCGCAGAACTCGTCCCACACGAATTCGTAGAGCGCCCGGGCGGCGAGGTCGAAGCGGAAGGTGTCGATGCCGGTGGCGATGTCGTGCTTGGCCTGCTGCAGGCGACCCAGGAGCCACTTGTCGACGAAGCTCAACGTCTTCGGTTGCGATTCGTCCAGGCCCACGTCCTTGCCTTCGACGTTCATCAACGCAAAGCGCGTGGCATTCCACAGCTTGTTGCAGAAGTTGCGGTAGCCCTCGCAGCGGTTCAGGTCGAAGTTCAGCGTGCGGTTGAACGTGGCGAGCGAGGCGAACGTGAAGCGCACCGCATCGGCGCCGAACGACGGGATCCCTTCCGGAAACTGCTTGCGCGTGCGCGCGGCCACCTTTTCCGCCTGCCGCGGATCCATCATGTTGCTGGTGGCCTTGGTCACGAGCGTCTCGACGTCGACGCCGTCGACGAGGTCGATGGGATCGATCACGTTCCCCTTCGACTTCGACATCTTGTTGCCTTCCTCGTCGCGGACGATGGCATTGATGTAGACGTCGCGGAACGGCACGTGGCCGGTGAAGTAGGTCGTCGTCATGATCATGCGCGCGACCCAGAAGAAGATGATGTCGAAGCCGGTGATGAGGATCGACGAGGGCAGGAAGGTGGCGAGCTCCTTCGTCTTGTCCGGCCAGCCGAGCGTGGAATGGCACCACAGCGCGGACGAAAACCACGTGTCGAGCACGTCGGCATCGCGCGTGAAGGTCGAAGGCTCGCGACCGAGCCTGGCCGTCGCCTGCGCGCGCGCATCCGCCTCGCTGCGGGCGACGTAGCAATTGCCCGCCTCGTCGTACCACGCCGGGATCTGGTGGCCCCACCACAGTTGCCGCGAGATGCACCAGTCCTGGATGTTGTCGATCCAGTGGTGGTAGGTGTTGAGCCATTCGGCCGGCACGAAGCGCACCGTTTCGCCGCTGCCCGGCGCGCCCGCGGGCAAACCGCCTGCGCTCACCGCCGCGAGGCACAGGTCCTGGATCGACTTGCCCGGGAAGAACGGATGCGATGCGGGTGCGGGCTTGCGCATGTCCACGAACCACTGGTCGGAGAGCATCGGCTCCACGACCTCGCCGGTGCGGCCGCTGCGCGGCACGACCATGGCGTGCGCCTTTTCCGACACGAGCAGGCCCGCTTCGGTGAGGTCGGCCAGCACCGCCTTGCGCGCGACGTAGCGATCCAGACCGCGATACTTCTCCGGTGCATTCGCATTGACCGTGACGTCGAGCTCGAAGATCGAGATGGGCGCCAGGCCATGCCGCTGGCCCACGGCCCAGTCGTTGAAGTCGTGCGCCGGCGTGATCTTGACGGCACCGGTGCCGAACTCGCGATCGACATAGGCGTCGGCAATCACGGGAATCGTGCGGCCGGTGAGCGGCAGCGACACCTCCTTGCCGATCATCGCCGTGTAGCGCTCGTCGTCGGGATTGACCGCCACCGCGACGTCACCCAGCATCGTCTCGGGGCGCGTGGTCGCGACCACGATCGAGGCGCTGCCGTCGGCGAGCGGATAGCGGATGTGCCAGAGCTTCCCCTGCACCTCCTCGCTCTCCACCTCGAGGTCGGACACGGCGGTGGACAGCTTCGGATCCCAGTTCACGAGCCGCTTGCCGCGATAGATCAAGCCATCGTCGAAGAGCCGCACGAAGGTCTCGAGCACGGCGGCGGACAGTCCCTCGTCCATCGTGAAGCGCTCGCGCGACCAGTCGGCGGACGAGCCCAGGCGCCGCATCTGCCGCGTGATCGCCGAGCCCGACTCCTCCTTCCACTGCCACACGCGCTCCACGAACTTCTCGCGGCCGAGATCATGGCGCGTCTGCTGCTTCTGCGCGAGCTGCTGCTCCACCACGATCTGGGTGGCGATGCCGGCGTGATCGGTGCCGACCTGCCACAACGTGTTGTGGCCGCGCATGCGGTGATAGCGCACGAGCAGGTCCATCAGCGTCTGCTGGAACGCGTGGCCCATGTGCAGCGTGCCCGTCACGTTGGGCGGCGGGAGCTGGATGCAGAAGGGGCTGGCATCCGGGTTCATCGACGGCTTGAACCAGCCGCGCGACTCCCACAGGGGATACCACTTCGCCTCGATGGCGTGCGGCTCGAAGCTCTTGGCGAGTTCCATTGGGCAGGCGGCGCACGTGCATCGCACGCGCGCGAAGATGATCTAACGGATTGAAATTGTAGCGTTATCGGTCGCGGCAGCCGGGGGGCGATGCAACCGCGTGGCTGCCCGGAGGTTCACATTCGCCTCCGATGCCCGCCAGCAGACGCCGCGCGCCCCGCGATGGAGGCCACCCGATGGGACCGCCCAATCGCAAGCTTCATGACCTGGCTCAAATCGTCGCGCGGCTTCCGGAGCGATCCTGCGAACGGGACCTTCCGAATGGATGAGCCAGCATGAGCGAGACCGCATTGCAAGTCATCCGTAACGAACACGGGGCACTGTCGGCCGTGCTCCGGTCGCTCCAGGCATTGCTTGCGCAGTACCAGCGCCGCGCAATGCTTCCGGACTTCGGACTCGTGCGGGCGATGCTCCTGTACGTTGACGAATTCCCCGAGAAGCTGCACCACGTCAACGAGTCGCGCGTGCTCTTCCCCGTGCTGCGCGCGCGCAGCCCCGAGGCCGGCGCGGTGCTCGACCGGCTCGACGCGGAGCATGCACGTGGCGAGCAGGCAATCCGCGCGCTCGAGCACGACCTCACCGCATGGGAGATGCTCGGCGACTCGCGTCGCGCGGCGTTCGAGCAGTCGCTCGAGCGTTACGTGGCGTTCTACTTCGAACACATGGCGCTGGAGGAGACGCAGGTCTTTCCGCTGGCGCAGCGGGTCCTGTCGAAGGAGGACTGGCGCCAGGTCGACGCGGTCTTCCTCGCACACCGCGATCCGTTGACGGGCCACGAGCCGGACGACGAGTTCCGCCCGCTCTTCTCGCGCATCGTGCGGACCTTGCCGGCACCGATCGGGCTCGGGCCTCCGCTCGATTGACCCGGCGCCTAGTGGCTGCGCCGCCAGCTCTCGATCTCGCGCTCGATGGCCTCGGCCACGTACGCGCGCAGCAGCTCACCCACGTGCTGGTTGATGGTCGCGACGAGATCCGCGCTCGCGCGATCCACGATGGGTTGCAGGCGCAGCGCGAGCTGCTCGCGCAGGCCGGTGTCGGTGAAGATGTCGATCCGCTGCAGCACCTGCATGCGGATCTCCTCGGCCACGCCTTCCCATTTCGTGTCGTCCGGGACCGGCGCAGCCTGCACCGGCTCGGGAGGTGGCGCGGCGAGCGCGGTGTCGGGGGGGGCCAGCGGTAAGAGTGCCACCGGTTCCGGCGGTGCTACGAATTCCTCGGGCGCGTCGTCCTGGTCGATCGCGGTATCGATGAGCGTGGGAGCGGCATCGTCATCGTCATCGGCGTCTGCCGCGAACTCGGGCACGTGGGCGAGGCTCTGCAACGTGGGCGCAGCAGTCGTGTGTTCGCCGAGCTCCGCCGCGAACGCCGCCTCGGCCACGTCGTCCAGTGGTGCCACGACCTCGATCTCCTCGGGCTCCGCGACGGCGCCGAGATCGATCGATTCCGCGACATCCGTGCGTGGTGGCGAAAGGGCCCCGTCGTCCTCGAAGAAGGAGTCGTCGTCGGCCTCCGCCTCTTCCGGCGGCGGGACCACCAGCACGGAGTCCGGAACCTCGCCGGTGATCGACGGCTCGCCGGCATCGTCGCGCAACCAGTCGGAAGGCTCGCCATCGGTGTCGAGCGCGACGGGGACGTCGACCACTTCCTCCTCCACGCTCTCCGTCAGCGTGGGGATCGAATCGAGCGCATCGCCGTCGGGCGGCGCGGCAGGGGCCAGGGGAATGCCGCCCCGCACCTGCGCCCCGCGCCCGCGCAGCACCTGCGCTTCGGGAAGCACCGGCACCGAATCGGTGAGCAACGGTATGTCGTCGCCCTGCAGCGAGCGGTTGCGCCGCATCAGCGCATCGGCCTCTTCGAGGAGCTCGCGCGCGGTGGGCATCAGGACCACTCGCGCACGTCGTGTGCGCGCAGCTCGTAGCCGCGCTCGCGATAGAACTTGAAGCGCGCCCGGCCGGCCTGCACGTCGGCATCATCGGTGCCCACGACCTCGACCAGCCGCTCGAAGCGGCTGAAGAACGACGGCGGCTCCGCGCAGAGGTTGACGAGCACGTTGGCAGGACCCGCGTGCTCGGGACGATGGTCGATCCACACGGGTGTGGCCGCAGCAAGGGGACTGCCCATCCGGCAATGCGGAAGGAAGCTCGTCTGTCCCGCGGTCCACAGCGCGCGGTCGATCTCGTCGGTCGCGCGCTCGTCGGGCGTGAGAATGCGGATCGGCGTGCGCGCCGGCGCCTCCCTGGCCACGAGCCGCGCCACGACCATGACCGGGTTGCCGGCCGAGTGATAGAAATCGATGAGCGTCATGCGGATGCGGCTCGCGCGGGAGGTGTTCGATGCGCCGGCGTATTACGGCGCCGGATTCTCGCGCGCCAAAAGCCACGTCGTGAGCAGCGGCACCGGACGCCCCGTGGCGCCCTTCTCCTTGCCTTCCTTCCACGCCGTGCCGGCGATGTCCAGGTGTGCCCAGTCGTATTTCTTGGTGAAGCGCGACAGGAAGCATGCGGCGGTGATGCTGCCGCCCGCGCGCCCCGAGACATTGGCGAAATCCGCGAAATTGCTCGACAGGCCTTCCTGGTAGTCGTCCCACAGCGGCATCTGCCAGGCGCGGTCGTAGGCGTCGTCGCCGGCGGTGAGCAACGCGCGCGCCAGCGCGTCGTTGTTGCTGAAGAGGCCGCTCGCCACGTGGCCCAGCGCGATCACCATCGCGCCGGTCAGCGTGGCGATGTCGACCACCGCCTCCGGCTCGTAGCGCTCGGCGTAGGTCAGCGCATCGCACAGCACGAGGCGTCCTTCCGCGTCGGTATTGAGCACCTCGATGGTCTGCCCCGACATGCTCGTGAAGATGTCGCCGGGCTTGGTGGCGCGTCCGGAAGGCATGTTCTCGCAGGCGGGGACGAGCCCCACCGCGTTGACCTGCGCCTTCATCTGCGCGAGCGCGCGGAACGTGCCGAATACCGACGCGGCGCCGCACATGTCGAACTTCATCTCGTCCATGGCGGCGGACGGCTTGATCGAGATGCCGCCGGTGTCGAACGTGATGCCCTTGCCCACGATCACGGCCGGCTTGGACTGCTTGCGCTGCGACTGCATGTACTCGAAGACGATGAAGCACGGCGGCTCGTCGCTACCGTTGGTGACCGAGAGAAACGAGCCCATCTTGAGCTCCTCGATCTCCTTGCGCTCCAGCACCGTGCACTTGATGTCGGGAAATTCGGCGGCGAGCTGCTTCGCCCGCTCGCCGAGATAGGTGGGCGTGCACACGTTGCCCGGCAGGTTGCCGAGGTCGCGCGCGAGCTCCATGCCATGCGCGATGGCCAGGCCCTGCGCGGCAGCCTTCTCGCCCGCCGTGAGATCGGAGCGCTGCGGGACCGACAACGTAAGCTTGCGCAGGGGGCGCCGCACCTCGGTGGGCTGGCTCTTCATCTGCTCGAAGCGGTAGACGGCCTCCATGGCCACCACCACCGCATGCTCCACGCGCCACACGACCTCGCGCCGCTTGACCTTCTCCTCGGTGATGTAGATCACCGCCTCGTAGGAACCGGTCTCGTTCAGGAGCTTGACGGCGGCACGGATGGCCTGGCGGAACTCGCGGTCGCGGAAGTCGCGCTCCTTGCCGAGCCCCACGAGGAGCACGCGATCGGCCAGCGTGCCGCGCACGTTGTGCAGCAGCAGCGTGGCGCCGAGCTTGCCCTCCATGTCGCCGCGGCGAATGATTTCGCTGATGTAGCCGTTGCTGGCCCGATCGATCAACTCTGCCGACAGCGACAACTTGCGATTGTCGAACACGCCGACTACCACGCAGGCGCTCCGCTGCTTCTCGGGACTGCCGCTTTTTATGGTAAATTCCATTGCGTTCCCTCGTCTCCCGCTAGCTGTTTTGTTAGGGTTACAGGTCGTGCCGCGCATTATCGGCAAAACTGTCAAAAAAAGTCAAAAACTTTCCCGGCGACATGATTTTCCGGCGTAGCCTCGTCCGGGAGCTCACCGCGACAGCGATCGGGCTCTTCGTCGTGCTGCTCGGCATCCTGTTCACGCAGTCGGTGATCCGCATCCTCGCCCGGGCGGCCGGCGGCGCCGTGGCGGCCGACGGCGTGCTGGCGTTGATCGGCTTCAACGCCATGTTCTACCTCAATATTCTCCTGGCGGTGGCGCTGTTCCTGACGGTGCTGCTGACCCTGTCCCGCTGGTACCGGGATAGCGAGATGGTGGTGTGGTTCACCTCCGGCATGTCGCTCGCTTCCTGCCTGCGGCCAATCATGCTGTTTGCCGCACCTTTCCTGGTGGCGATCGTGCTCCTGTCGCTCTTCCTCTC
The DNA here is from genome assembly GCA_964620265.1 of uncultured Alcaligenaceae bacterium. GTDB lineage: Bacteria > Pseudomonadota > Gammaproteobacteria > Burkholderiales > Casimicrobiaceae > VBCG01. The sequence goes on along the minus strand of CAZUGY010000043.1, from coordinate 17,247 downwards.
GCCGTGGGCGGAGCAGCGCAAGCTCGAGTACGAGCGGCAACTGGAGCAGCGCGACGAGCTTTCGATCCTCTCGCCCGGCCTTTTCCGCGAGTTCAGGCGGGCGGGCATCGTGGTGTACGTGGACAGCCTGAATCCGGTCGACGGCCGTATCCGCAACGTCTTCCTGCACTCGGTGGAGGACGACAAGGACGCCACCACCGTCGCCCGCCTGGGCCACCTCGTGGAGGAGCCCAACGGCGACCGCTTCGTGGTGCTGGAAGACGGCCGCCGCTACGAGGGCAAGGCCGGCGCCGCCGACTTCCGCCTGATCGAGTTCGACAAGCTCGGCCGCCGCATCGAGCCCAGCGAGGCGCGGGCGCTGCCCACCTCCAACAAGGCGCTGCCCACCGCCGCGCTCCTCGTGAGCGACTCGCGCAGCGAGCGCGCCGAGCTCTTCTGGCGCATCTCGGTGCCGATCCTCGCCGTGGTGCTGACCCTGCTCGCCATCCCGCTGGCCCACGTCAATCCGCGCATGGGACGCTCGTTCAACCTCCTGGCGGCGGCCTTCCTCTACATGCTCTACACGAACTGCATCAACATCGTGCAGAGCATGATCGCGCAGGGCACGCTCGGCCTGTGGGCGGGCCTGTTCATCCCGCACGTCACCGCGCTCGTGGTGGTCCTGTTGCTCTTCCGCCACCAGATGTCGCTGCGCGGCCTCTTCGGCCAGCTCTTCGCGCGCGGGGCATAACAGCGGTGCGCACCCTCTCCCGCTACATCGGACGCGACGTCCTCCTCACCACGCTCCTGCTCTTCGCCGCGCTGATCGGGCTCTTCACGTTCTTCGACCTCATCAACGAGATGCGCGACGTCGGCCGCGGCGGCTACACGATCACCACCGCGCTGCTCTTCGTCGCGCTCCATATCCCGTCGCGGGTATACGAGCTCTTCCCGGTGGCCGCGCTCATCGGCACGCTCTTCGCCATCTCGCAGTTCGTGGCGAATTCCGAGTTCACCGTGATGCGCGCCTCGGGCGCCTCGATCCTGCAGGTGGGCTGGGCGGTGGTGCGCGTGGGCATCCCGCTCGCGATCGCCACCTTCCTCGCCGGCGAATACGTGGCCCCACCGGCCGAGCGCCTCGCCCAGACGGTGCGCGCGGCGGCGATGGGCAATGCCACGGGGGTGGTCGCGCAGCAGTTCGAGAGCGGCTTCTGGTTCAAGCAGGACCTCACCTTCGTGAACATCCGCACGGTGATGGCCGACATGACGCTCACCGGTGTGCGCATGTACGAGTTCGACAAGGACCTGCGCCTCACCGCGGTGCGCAGCGCCGAGAGCGGCCGCTACGCCGGCGACGGCCGCTGGAAGCTCGAGAAGGTGAAGGTCACCGAGCTCGGCCGGGATTCGGCCAAGGTGTCCACCCAGGACGAATGGATGTGGACCACCGTGCTGCAGCCGTCGATCCTCACGGTGTACCAGGTCGCACCCGAGCGGCTCGCGCTGTCCACGCTCTGGGACAACATCCAGGTGCTGGGGACCGGCGCGCAGAAGACCTCGCGCTTCGAGATCGCCTTCTGGTCGAAGGTGCTCTACCCGGTGGCGGTGATCGTGATGATGATGCTCGCGCTGCCGTTCGCGCAGTTCCAGCGCCGCCAGGGGGGCGTGGGCTTCCGCATCTTCGCCGGGACGATGCTGGGCCTCGCGTTCTGGCTGATCGAGCGCCTCTTCTCCTATCTCGGTGTGCTCAACGACTGGTCGCCGATCTTCTCGGCGGCATTCCCGCTGGTCGCCTTCGCCATGCTGGCGGTGGCGATGCAGTACTACATCGAGCGGCGGTAGCGGCCTGGCGCCAGGCCATCGGTGGCCGGGTCGCCGCGTTTTCAGTCGAAGTAGCTCGGATAGCGCTGCGCGAGCGCGCCGGCCAGGTCGCGATTGCGCCCGAGATGCACCGACAGGCGGCGATGCGCGAGATCGCCGTTGCCCGAACGCAGCGCGCGCACGATGCCGCGATGGTCGGCGAGCGCCGCGCGCGCATTCGGCTCCTCGGGTGCGGCGAGTGCGCGCACGCGATGATGCAGGTCGCGCGCCTTGCCCACGACGTCCCACAGGCCGGGCATGCCGCAGGCCTGCACGAGTGCCAGGTGAAAGGCGGCGTCGCCGTCGAGCGTGGCGGACACGTCGCGCCGGTCGACAGCGGCCTCGTGCCGGTCGACGTACTCGCCAAGCTGCCGCGCCACCGTGACATGCGCGGGGCTGCCGGCGAGGCGGCGCAACACCGCGCCTTCCACCGCATCGCGCAGGAAGAGCGCCTCTTCGAGACGCGCGAGGTTCATGCGCGACACATACGTGCCGCGCTGCGGCCGGATGTCGACCAGACCCTCCTCCGCGAGCCGCAGCAGGGCTTCGCGCACCGGCGTGCGGCTCGTGCCGAAGCGCGCGGCGATCTCGCTTTCCACCAGTGCCGCACCCGGCACGATCGTCACCCCGAGGATGCTCTGGCGCAGCCACGCATGGACGCGATCGCTCTCGAAGGGGCGCCCGCGCGCTTCGCCCGGCGCCACCGGCAAGGTCAGCACGCGGGCTTGCGGAGGCGGCGTCATCGGGTCAGCCGCATCTCGCGCAGCATCGCGAACTTGGCGTCGGACAGGTAGCCGTAGCGGTTGATCCACAGCGGCAGGCCGCTCTCCCGCGCGAGGGCGATGCGGGCACGGACATCCTCCAGCGGGCCGTAGCTGTGCGCGAAGGCGATGACGGGAACCGCACCCGCGGCGCCCGCGGCGGTGCGCAGCTTGTCGACCTGCGCGCGCGCCCCTACCGCATGAGCCTGCGTGGGATCGGGGTAGCGCAGCGTGGCGCCATCGACCTCGCCGTCCACGAGGCCGAAGCGCTGCGCGAGCGCGGCGGTGACGGCATCGTGCGCGGCTGGCGGGGCGTCGCCCAGGAGGTCGCGCGCCCAGTAGCGCGCGATCATCGGCCAGTGCATCGTGTAGAGCTTGATGCCGATGGCATCGGCGATTCCCGCGAGGTCGCCCATGGGAAAGCCGGAGATCGCAGCGAAGGGCGGGGGAAAGGCCTGCGGCTCGAGCCGGCGGCGCGCACCGGGAACGGTGTCGAGGGACGCGCGCACCGCCGCGAGCAATTCGCGCGCGGCGGTGCGCTTCGCCGCGAAGAGCGCGCCCAGGGCGCCTTTACCATCGAGCAGTTCGGCAAATCCGGCGGCATCGAGCGCATCGCCGGCCGCCTGCGCTCCGCCCGGTGCCGCGGCGCGTGCCGCGTGCACGAGGCCGTCGCGCCACGCGATCACCTCGCGCGCGATCACGGCAGGATCGTGCCCGGCTTGCGCCATGAGCGCCTGCGCGGCGGGATTGAAGTCGAAGAGCGCACTTTGGAGATCGTAGGGAGGATATTCCGGCCAGTCGAGGCGGATGCCGGTGGCAGCGGGATAGCGCGCCGCGAGCTCCGCCGCGAGCGTGGCGACGTAGCGCACGACGTCGGGACTCGCGAGCGAGGCGTTGCGGTCGACGCGCGCATCGTGACGCGCGAAGGCTGGACCCAGGCACTGGTCCGCGTCGACGGCGCCGGAAAACTGCACGCGATATCCGGGCGGACTCGCGGCCATCACCTGCAGGTAGACCTCGAGGCCGCGCGCGCGCGCCGCGGCCATCATGCGATCGAGGAGGTCCGCGTGGCGGAACGTGAGCGGGGATGCCGGCGACGGCTGGTAGCGCTGCCCCGCATAGCGCGCCGGATCGTGCACGAGCGACGGTGCCGTGCGCACCCAGAGCTCGGTACGGCCGTCAAGCGGTCGGTCGAGCGGACGCACCTTGCCGGCCTCGCCATCGGGTGGCGGCTCGCGCCCGCCTTCGCCGTCGGGCGCGACCTCGAGCACGTAGGGGCTCGTGACGAGCGCGGTGGCGCCCGCTTCCTGCAGGCGATCGAGCACGGGATCGATGCCCTCGAACTGGAACCACTCCGGCATGACGGTGATGCCGAGGGAAGGAACGGGAGGAAGCATCGAGGTTGCCTGCAAGCGTGGGGATGCGGACTGCCCGGCGACGGGCATTGCGCCTTGGCGCAATGCCGATTGCCAGCGCGGTGACGTGTCGACTAGTATATTAGTTCACATCAGCAGCGACCAACGGACAGCTCATGACTCCCATCCTCCCCTTCCTTCGCCGTGCGCTCGCAGGTCTCGCGCTGGCCGCATGCGCGCTCGCCACCGGCACGCCGGCCCTGGCGCAGACCTTCCCCACGCAGCCGGTGCGGCTCATCGTGCCTGTGGCTGCGGGCGGCGGCATCGACACCGCGTTCCGCGCGATCACGCCTGCATGGGGCGAGGAGCTCGGGCAATCGGTGATCGTGGAGAACAAGCCGGGCGGCGGCCAGATCCTGGGCAGTGACATCGTCGCCAAGGCCAAGCCCGACGGCTACACGCTGCTCGCCCCCGGCGTGCCGATCGCCTTCAATACGGCACTCGGACGCAAGCTTCCCTACGACGCGGTGAAGGACTTCACGCCGCTGTCGATCGTGGTGACGCAGCCGCTGCTGGTCGTCGTCAATCCCAACGTGCCGGTCAAGTCCATGGCCGAGCTCGTGGCGTATGCCAAGGCGCAGAAGCAGCCGCTGCAATACACGACCGGCGGCATCGGCAGCTACGGGCACCTGTGGTGGGAAATGGTCCGCACGCAGCAGGGCATCGCCGGCGAGCACGTGGCGTACAACGGCATCGCCCCGGCGTTGAAGGACGTGATGGGGGGCCAGGTGCCGCTGCTGATCGACGCCATCGTGCCGACGGGCGCGCAGGTGTCGTCGGGCACGGTGCGTGGCGTGGCCATCGTGTCGGGCAAGCGCGCGAAGTCGCTGCCGGCGCTCGCGACGCTGTCCGAGCAGGGCTTCACCGGCTTCGATGCCGCGCCGTTCTATGGCGTGCTCGGACCGGCCGGCATGGATCCGGCCGTGGTGCAGAAGCTCAACAGCTCACTGGTGAAGGCGCTCGCGCGTCCCGCCGTGCGCGAGCGGCTGCAGGACCTCGGCTTCGACGTGATCGCGAGCTCGCCCGAGGCCTACGGCAAGCTCATCCGCGACGAGATCGCCCGCTGGTCGAAGGTCGTGCAGGAGCAGGGGATCAAGGTCGAGTGAGCGAGTCAGCCTTCGCACGCGTCATCGATGGCCAAGGAGGCTGCAGTGAGGCCTCTTCTCAAGGCCGCTGCACCCCCGCGGTCCGCAGCCTGATCCGATACAGCGACGTCGACGCCGCCACATACAGCACGTCGCGCGCCGCCCCGCCGAACGTCACGTTGCCCACCTTCTCGGGCACGTGGATCCTGCCGAGCAGCGTGCCGTCCGGGTGGAGCACCTGCACGCTGTCCTGCGAGCTCGTGTAGATCCACCCTTGCACGTCGACGCGAAAGCCGTCGGGCACGCCGGGTGACACGTCGGCGAGCTTGCGTCCGTTGGCCAGCCGCCTGCCCTCCACCACGTCGAACGCAAAGATGCAGTGATTGCCGGTGGCCTCGCGGCCGAGCGCAGCCGAGGTGTCGGACACATAGAGGATCGACTCGTCCGGCGAGAACGCGAGGCCGTTGGGCTCGATCGGAAGATCGGTCACGGGATCGAGCGCGCCGCTCACCGGATCGAAGCGGAAGACGTAGCAGTCGCCGATCTCCGATTCGCCGCCGTGCCCTTCCTCCGGGATGATGAGGCCGTAGGGCGGGTCGGTGAACCAGATCGTGCCGTCGGACTTCACCACGATGTCGTTGGGCGCGTTGAAGCGCTTGCCCTGCCAGCGATCCACCACGATGCGCTGCTGCTCGCCGCGGATGTCGGTGCGAAACACGGCACGCAGGCCGTGCGAGCAATGCAGGAGCGAGCCGTCGCGATCGCGCGTATGACCGTTGGTGAACTCCACGCGCTCGCGGAACACGCGCATGCCGTCGCGCTGCGACCAGCGCAGCATGCGGTCGTTGGGGATGTCGCTCCACAGGACGCTGTCGTCCTCGGCGATCCACACCGGCCCCTCGCTCCAGATCGCGCCGGTGCACAGGCGCTCGAGGACGGGGGCACCGGCCACGACGGGGGCAAGGCGGTCGTCGAGGACCTCGATCGCGGCGGGACGGGAGACGGACATGGACCCGATTCTATAGGCGCAAGCAGCGAGGCGGCATCCGCTCCACTACACTGTGCGCATCCTTCCGACCTGTCCGCCGAGGAGCCCGCATGCAAGTGCACCCCTTACCCACCGACGCGCGTGTCGCGCCCGGCTTTCCCGTGGAGCAGCTCTACAGCGTCGACGGCAAGACCCTGCGCGTGGACATCGAGTGGAAGATGATCGAGGTGTTCCTGGGCGACGCCGCACCCACGCCCGACACCGTGCGCGACGCCCTGCGCGTGCACCAGCAGGCGATCGATCGCGCGGTCAAGGCCCGGCTGTTCGCACAGGGATTCCCCTTGTCCAACGACCTCGTGCTCACCGCCACCGACTTCGGGGCGGACCAGCAACAGTAAGGTCCGCACAGGACGGTCCGAAAGAAAAACCCGGCGCGAGGCCGGGCTTTCGGGTGCTGCGTGCTGCAGGTGAATGTTCAGGCCGCCGCAGTCGCTTCCACCACGTTGGCGAACTTGTTCTGCTTGGCGCCCTTGACGCGGAACTCCACCTTGCCGTCGGTGAGCGCGAACAGCGTGAAGTCCTTGCCCATCCCGACATTGACGCCGGGGTGGATCACGGTGCCGCGCTGGCGGACGATGATGCCGCCCGCACGGATGGCTTCGCCGCCGTACACCTTGGTGCCGAGGCGCTTCGCCTGCGAATCGCGGCCGTTGCGCGAGCTGCCGCCTGCTTTTTTGTGTGCCATGGTCGATTGCTCCTTTAGCCGGCGATCGAGTCGATCTTGAGCTCGGTGTAGTTCTGCCGATGCCCCTGGTGCTTCTGGTAGTGCTTGCGGCGGCGCATCTTGAAGATCTTGATCTTCTCGCCGCGGCCGTGCGCGACTACCGTTGCCGTGACCGTCGCACCTGCGACGACCGGTTGACCGAGACGGACGCTCTCGCCTTCGCCGACCATCAAAACCTGATCGAGAACAACTTGTGCGCCCACGTCCGCCGGTATCTGTTCTACCTTGAGTTTTTGGCCGGGGGCAACCTTGTATTGCTTGCCGCCGGTTTTTATGACCGCGTACATGAGTGACTCCAATGGGACCCGTGGTTGGTGCGTTCTTTCCCAGCCGGGTAAATTGGGGAAAGCCTTGAATTGTAACGCGGAATTGCCGAACCTGTCAAAATGGCGAGAATGGGCTCCAAGGCGCCGACCGGCCGGCCATCACGCCCCGGGGGCATGCATGACAGCCCCCCCGGCAAGCTGCGGTGCGCGTCGTTGGCGGGGACGGTCTTGTAGAATGGCGGCGCTTTCCCCATCCGCGGTGCCGCGCCTCGCGGCTTTCCCGGATTCCGAGGCTTTTCCGACCGTTTCGTCCCTCCCGTGACCACCGATTTCCTCGCTCCGGTGATCGGCGCCGACATGGCTGCCGTCGACCAGACGCTGCGCAGCTCGCTCGACTCCGACGTGCTCCTGATCCGGCAGGTGGCCGACTACATCATCGGGGGCGGCGGCAAGCGGTTGCGCCCCGCCCTGCTCCTCCTGACTGCCGGCGCCACGGGCTACCGCGGCACCCATCACCACGTGCTCGCCGCCGTGGTGGAGATGATCCACACGGCCACCCTGCTGCACGACGACGTGGTCGACGAGTCGGCGCTGCGCCGCGGCCATCCCACCGCCAATGCGGAGTTCGGCAACGCGGCCTCGGTGCTCGTGGGCGACTTCCTCTACTCGCGCTCCTTCCAGATGATGGTGGCGCTCGAGCGTCCGCGCGTGCTCGCGATCCTCGCCGAGACCACCAACGCCATCGCGCAGGGCGAGGTCCTGCAGCTCATGAATGCCGGCGATGCGGACCTGGATGAGACCGCCTACGTCAACGTGATCCAGCGCAAGACCGCGCGCCTGTTCGAGGCCGCCGCGCGCCTGGGCGCCGTGCTGGGCGACTCCGACGCCGCCACCGAGGACGCGCTGGCGCGCTACGGCATGCACCTTGGGACCGCCTTCCAGCTCGTCGACGATGTCCTCGACTATTCCGGCACCGCCGACACGATCGGCAAGAACATCGGCGACGACCTGGCCGAGGGCAAGATGACGCTCCCGCTCATCCGGGCACTTGCCATCGGCACGTCCGACGAGGCCGCGGTGATCCGCCACGCCATCGAGGGGGGCGGCCGCACGGACTTCGCGCCGGTGGTCGCGGCGCTCGAGAGCACCGGGTCGCTGTCGTACACGCGGGCCCGTGCGGTGGACGAAATCGAACGCGCCACGGACTGCCTGGCCGCGCTCCCGGATTCTCCGTATGCCAAAAGTTTGCTAGAATTGACTGCTTTCGCTGCGCGGCGAACTTACTAGCGTTGCAAGTAACGCTCGAGGTCGCGCACGGCGGCGACGTTTCCGCGAACTTGCCCTGCCCAACAGGGAATTCCCGCCGCGGCGGCGCGCTTGCAGATGTTTCGCAACGCGCCACGATCGCATCCAACACCTCGGGGTGTAGCTTAGCCTGGTAGAGCGCTACGTTCGGGACGTAGAGGCCGGAGGTTCAAATCCTCTCACCCCGACCAGCATCCCCTGATCAGTCCGTACTCTCGCGATCCATCCCCAGCAGGGTGGACCGAAGATCAGGAATCCGCCCAAGATCCAGTCCGTGTGAACCCGCCCCGCCGGCTCGCCTCCAGCGAAGCGGCCATCAATGTTATCCATTATTGACATGAAATCGATATATTGTCCATAATGGATTACATTATGCCCTCTCCTCCTCCCCCTCTCTATCCCGCCCAAACCAGGCTTCTCGTCGAGCTCGGCCAACGCCTGCGCGACGCCCGGCTCCGCCGGCGCTTTTCCAGCGCCACGGTGGCCGAGCGAGCCGGGGTTTCTCGACAGACCGTCACGCGCGTCGAAGCGGGCGACGGGGCAGTCACGATGGGAACCTACCTCCGGGTGATGGCGGTGCTCGGTTTCGAGCGCGATCTCTCGCTCCTCGCGGCCGAAGACGCGTTGGGTCGCCGTCTGCAGGACGCCGGGCTTCCTTCGCGTCGGCGCGCGCCCAGACGCCCTTCGTCGAAGCCCGCCGACGACACCGAGGCCCCCGGTGGCGACGGTGTCCCCTCCGCTTCCTGACGGCACGTCGATCGTGGCTCGCCCGCGTGTTGCTCCCGCCGCGCCTCGAGCAGCGGAGCCGGCCCTGCCGCAGTCGCTGGCTGTGTGGCTCGACGACGCGAGCTTCGGCCCGCTGTCCCGCATCGGAACCCTGCATCGCAGCGGCGTCGATGCCGTACGCTTCGCTTACGAACGCACCTGGCTCGCGCAACCCGGTGTCTTCCAGCTCGACCCGGAGATGCTGCTCGCCGAAGGCGATTTCCATCCCCGGGACTCGAACTTCGGCGTATTCCTCGACAGCTGTCCGGACCGCTGGGGCCAAACGCTGATGAAGCGCCGCGAGCTCGTGCAGGCCAAGAAGGAAGGCAGGCCGCGGCGCGAGTTGCGCACCTGGGACTTCCTCCTCGGCGTGCAGGACGTGACGCGCATGGGCGCACTGCGCTTCTCCCCGGCGACCGACAAGGGACAGGCCGAGCCGCCTGACTCGGCCGCCTTCCTCGCCAACGAGGCACTGTCGGCGCCCGCGGTCACGAGGCTGGGCGAGCTGCAGCAGGTGGCACTCGAGCTCACGCGCAAGAAAGTGGAGGACCTCAACCTGTTGCAGCAATGGCTCAAGGTGCTCGTGGCGCCTGGCGCTTCACTGGGCGGCGCGCGGCCCAAGGCAAACCTGCAGGACGCGCAGGGCGTGCTCTGGATCGCCAAATTTCCCGCAGCCGACGACGAGCACGACTGGGCGCTCCGCGAGATGCTGCTCCACCAGTTGGCCGAGGACTTCGGGCTCGACGTCGCGCCAGCGCGCGTCGAACGCGTCGGACATGGCTACCACACGTTTGTCACGCGGCGCTTCGACCGGCTCGCCGGGCGGCGTCGCTTCTTCACCTCGGCCATGGCGCTGCTCGGTCGCACCGAGCATGACGCAGCGAGCTACCTCGAGTTGGCAGAGCTCATCTCCAACCGCGGCCATCCCGACCACATCGTGGATGACCTGCGCGAGCTGTTCCTCCGCGTGCTCTTCAACGTGGCCACGTCCAACCGTGACGACCATCTGCGCAACCACGGCTTCATCCGCGAGCCGGAGGGTTGGCGCCTGGCGCCCGCGTATGACATGAACCCCACGACCAGGCGCGATACGCATGTGCTGGCCCTCGATGACGCAGACCCTCACCCGGATATCGGTGCCGTGCTTGCGACCGCCGCGTTTTACCGCATGACTCCCGATGCAGCCAATGCCGAATGGCAGCGTTTGCGAGGCGTACTGAGCACCTGGAACGCAAGGGCCAAGCGCTTGGGTCTCGATGCCGAGGAGCGCGCGGAGCTCGAGGCCTGTTTCCTTCTCGACTGAGCTGCCACGCGGTGGCGATGGCCGTCATGGTCGTCCCGCGGACCACCAACACTCCTCGACCATCTTGCCATCTCCCCTGCATCGCCCTGCCGCCGCTTCTCCGCGCCCCACCATCGCCGGTAGCGTCGCCACGCCCGTTTCCGCCAGCGGCTGGATCGAGGCCGCGATCTACGTCGTGATCATCGGCGCGCTGAGCCTCACCTACGCGGTGGGCCACGCGATGGGCGCCAGCGCCTCGGCGTTCATCCTCTACGCGATGCTGGCGTCCGCGGTGGCGATGCTCGCGTACACGGGCTTTGGCAAGGATGCGCGCGCGGTGATGCTGCATCCGACGAGCTTCGTGCTCGGCTTCTCGATCATCGCCATCGAGATCTTCTACTACCTCGTGATCTCCAATGTGCCGCCTGCGCACGGCACGCTCGTGGTGCGCATCGGTTTGCCGATCGCGATGATCGCGGGCGCCTTCATGCTCGGACGCCGTCCGGCGCGGCTCGCGATCGCCGGGGCGTTGGTGATCGTGGCCACGCTTGCGTACGTGATCGCAATCACCGCGCCGCACGCGCGCTGGGCGCTCGCGTTCTGGGGCACCATGACCGGGACGTTCATGGTCGTGCGCGGCTTCGCCGGCGAATTCCATCCATGGAACCGCGCGGCGCGCACGGTGCGCGAGAAGGTACGCATCACGGGCCTCGTGGTGCTGATGGCATCGGTGCTGAGCCTCTCGCTCACCGCGCTCGCGAGCGCTGCCATCGCGGCGGGACTGTTGCCGGCCACCGGCCTCGTGCCCACGGTGTCGCAGCTCACGCACGTGCCGACGATCCTGCTCGGCACGCTGGGCGGCGGAGCGATGCTCACGGCCATGGCCTATCTCGGCTTCTCGTCGGTGGTGAAGATCACCACGGAGAACCTCACGGCGATGCTCGCCTTCGCACCGGTCACTTCGTGGATGTTCCAGGTGATCGGCGTGGCTATGGGGCTCATCGTGGCGGAGAGCCTCGAGCCGCGTCTCGTGGGCGCGATGGCCGTGGTGGTGGTGGCGGTGCTGCTGATCTTCTGGGCGGGGTATCGGGGGCGGGCGCGGCGCTAGCTTTGTTCCATGAAGCGATCCCGGTCCGCTATTAATGCGACAAAAACTGTTTCATATTATAATAATTGCGACAATTCGAGCAACGAGGAAGCCGTAGCCCGTCAAATTGCGACAAACCGGGAAGGCTAAAACTCGCGACAATTCCCCTACCATCTGAAAAACATACGAAATCAGGGCTAGATCGATGCCGCACCTCAGAAGAATCGCGACAGGTGACGACACGCTTCTGCTCTACGCCGACCTCACCGCGTCTGAACGTAGAGCTGTTCAGCGCCGATTGCTGGCTGGGGCCCTGAATCGAATCGCCCCCGGCGTAGTTACAAGACTCCCGCCGGAAGAGTGGCCCGCCTTGGTCGCCCGCAACCGTTTGCGAATCCTTGCCGCGCTCTTTCCCGGAGCCGTCATCGGCTATCGGAGTGCATTCCGGGGTGGAGTGCCAGTCGACGGCGTCATCCACCTCAATTACACATACAACCGGACCCGCACTCTGCCCGGGCTGGTTGTGGTGCTCGTCACTGCCGTCGGTAAGGCGCTTGGTGACACGCCCATTGGCGGCCTCGAGCTTCATTTTCCATCCAACGCGCGGGTTCTTCTGGAGAATCTCACTATCAGCCGTGGAAAGATTCGCAAATCGGTTAGCCGCGAAGAAGTCGAAGAGCGGCTGATAACGATGTGCGAGGCCCGTGGGGAGGAGTCGCTGCGGCAACTGCGCGAACAGGCGCAAGCTCTCGCGCCAGAGCTGGGGCTCGAGCGTGAGCTTTCGATTCTCGAGGGGCTGATCGGCTCCGTGCTGGGAACGTGGGCGAAGAACCAGCTCCTGTCGCGCTCTGGTCAAGCCTGGACTTCCGGTGCTCCCTATGACAAAGGCCGCCTGACGCTGTTCGAGTCGTTCGCAAACGTGCTGCGGGCGGAACCTCTGACGCGTGTGCACGCTGTCACCGACTCCGTCTCGGCCAGTACCAATTTTGCGTTCCTGGAATCGTATTTCAGCAACTTCATCGAAGGCACCGAATTTGACGTTGATGAGGCCAAGTCCTTTGTACTCGAGGGAAAGCCTGTCGAAACACGGTCCAAGGATTCACACGACATCATTGGCGTATTCCGGCAGGCGCTCGAGCCCGCGTGGACCCATCAGACGCTTGCCGCTGGCGAGCCCATTGTCGAGCAGCTGCGCGCACGCCATGCGGACTTGCTCCGCGCAAGACCGGAAGTCAGCCCTGGAGAATTCAAGGACCGGGAGAATTTTGCCGGCAACACCGCCTTTGTCTTACCGAAATATGTTCGGGGAACGCTCATCGAGGCGTCCAAACTTCTGCCCAGCGTGCCGCCGGGAATGGCGAGAGCGCTGTTTGCCATGTTTCTGGTGACGGAGATACATCCATTCCTCGACGGCAACGGTCGACTCGCACGACTCGTGATGAATGCTGAACTATCCGTCGTCAACGAGAGCCGCATTGTCATACCGACCCTGTTCCGGGATGAGTATCTCGATTGCCTGCGCGTCTTGACCAGAACCGGCGATGCGCAGCCCTTTCTGAAGGCCATGCAACTGGCTCGCGACTGGAGCGCTGCCTTCAGTTATGAAGCCCTCGAGCAAACCATCGCGGCCATGCGAGCAACGAACGCATTCGAGAAGTCACGCACCCAGTACAAGCTACTGTTTCCCGAACGTGCATAGATGCGGCAATTGCCTCACGGCCGCGGGCGTGCGGCCGGAGGCGGATGGCGTGTTCCTTGGTGCGCCGCCTGCGCAGCAACGGCACCGCAACCGCCACCATC
>CAZUGY010000043.1:0-3773 GCA_964620265.1 uncultured Alcaligenaceae bacterium | reverse complement strand
GGCGTGTTCCTTGGTGCGCCGCCTGCGCAGCAACGGCACCGCAACCGCCACCATCAACGTCGCCAGCAACAGCATCGCCTATTCCGACAGCGTGGGGATCGGCGCGGTCGTGACCGGCACCGCATTGGCCACGAACGCACCCTCAAGCAAATTCGTACCGGAGGCGCTCGCCCACGGGCGTGCGATCCTGGCACGCGCGTGCAATTCGCGGGCGGCGCGTAGTCGGCATGCGCACGTCGCTACCGCGGCGTGCGGCCGAAGACCCCCGCCGCGAGCGGCGCCAGCGCCGCATACGCTGCGCCGGCCGTGGTGGGAATCGCGTCCTGCGGCACCTCGACACCCGTGAAGTGCGTGAGCGCCAACCCCACGATGTGCCGCGCGAGATCGTTGAGGGGCACGGGCGAGAGCGTGGCCGACGTGGGATCGGTGATCATCGCCTCGGGCGGCACGGGGCGCGGCACCGTCACCGGCCAGGTCGATGCCGCGCGCGGCGTGGTGAGGTTGATCGCGGCGGACAGATCCGGCGCGCGCCGGTCGCGCTCCGTGAGATACGGGAGCCCCCATTTGCGCGAAAGCGTGCGCACGAGCGCCGCGTGATGCACGGGATCGCTCACGATGGTGTTGGCCCCCGTATAGGCCGAGATCGCGATCGTGGGCACGCGCACGCCGAGGCGGTCGAAGAAAAAGCCCATTTCGCCGGCGGCCTGCGGATTGTCCGGCATCGTGGCCGAAGGTGGTGCCACGTGGTCGAGGCAGCCCCCATGCTCGTCGAAGGTCACGAGGAGCATCGTGTTGCCCGCGTTGGACCCCGACGTGGAAGCGCTGGTGCGGACCGCGCTGTAGATGCCGTGCAACAGGAGGTCGCCCGCGCGCACGTCGGACGGATCGGGGATCTTCACGCCATCCACCACGAGCGGGCCCGGCGGATGGAAGTCGTTGTGGTTCCACAGCATGCGCGGCTCGATGAAAGCGTAGTCGGGTAGCGTGCCGTTGGCCACGTCGCTGTAGAAGTCCGTCATCGTGCCGAAGTTCGTCCTGAAGTACGGCAGCAGCGGGATGGCGTGGATGAGTGCCGTGAGCGACACGAGCTGCGACTCGTCGAAGTAGATGCACCACGAGCGGCGGGCATCCTGCAGCCGGTTGAAGAGCGTGGGCGCGGCATTCTGCTCGAGCCACTTCTTGTACGGCGCATTGAGCACGAATCCGGAGGACGTGGACGCGTGGAAGAACGAGCGGTTGCAATACGTCTGCGACGGCACGGCGCAGAACCACGCGTCGTACACGGCGAAGGATTGCGCGAGCGTGGACAGCACCGGCAACTGCGCCGGCGTGAAGACATCCATGATCACGCGATACTCGTCGTAGGTGGGATGGCGGCCCTGCGTCTGCACGAAGGTGTTGCAGTAGTCGTGCACGAAGCCCTGCATCGACGGCGTGGTGCCGGCCGGCGGCGTGTTGTACGGCGCCTGCATCTGCGACGTCGACTCGAAGGCGTTGGTCGCCGGGTCCACGAGGCCGAAGAGCTGGGTGTTGATGCGCGGGAACGGCTCCCCCGGATCCGGGTTCGGATTCTGCATGTCCGCATCGGTGCCGGGGCTCGGCGCGGCGGTCACGGTGGCGTGGCCGTCGTCGATGAACGGAGGAACGGGATTGCTGAACGTCTTGCCCGACAGCCCGTTGAACGACGAGCTCGCGGGATAGACGTAGCCCAGGAGATTGTCGAGCGAGCGGTTCTCGAACATGACCGTGACGAAATGGTCGATGCGCGAGATGGGGCTCTCCGACCCCACGATCTCGGGGGCGTCCTCGCTGCTGCTGCCGCCCACGCAGGCGGACAGGAGGGAGGTCCCCGCCGCCGCCGCGCCCACCTTGAGGAAATCGCGGCGGTCGATCGCCGCCGTGGGGGTGTCGTCGTGCTCCTGCCGTTCGTCGTCGCTCATGACAGCGCCTCATCAGGGTGGCGCGAGCGTGCCACGGGCCGCGCGGCGGGGCAAGTCGCCGCCGCCTTTACCCGGGACCGGAGGCGATGCGCGCTATTCTCCCGGCATGCGCCTCATCGCCGTCTTTCTTGCGCTCGCCTTCATCGCCGCCACTGCTCGCGCCGATGATGCACTCTGGGCGCAGTTGGCCAAGGGCGGCCACCTCATGCTGATGCGGCACGGCCTCACCTCCCCTGGCGTGGGCGATCCACCGGGATTCAAGCTGGACGACTGTACGACGCAGCGCAACCTCATCGAGACCGGACGCGCAGAGTCGAGGCGCGCCGGCGCCGCCGTGAAGGCGCGCAACGTGCCGATCGAGGAGGTACGCACGAGTCCGTGGTGCCGCTGTGTCGAAACGGCGCGCCTCGCCTTCGCCACCGAGCCGGTGGTGGATACGATGCTGTCGAACCTCTTCACCGACCCGCAGAATCGCGAGGCGCAGGTGGCGTCCTTCCGCCGGTTCGCGGCGACGCGACCGACGGGCGGGAACATCGTCCTGGTCACGCATGGCGCGACGATCGCGGCCTTCACAGGGATCAATCCGGCCACGGCGGAGATGGTGATCGTGGCGCCGGACGGAAAAGGCGCGTACTCCGTGGCCGGCCGCCTGCCCGTCCCGCCGTAGCACCCCGGAGCGCTCCGGACGCGCGTTGCCGCGCGCCGGAGTCACGAGGGTCGATGCGCCGTTCGTGCCCGCCGCGGACTACGCGACGTCGAAGCGGTCGAGGTCCATCACCTTCGCCCAGGCCGCGACGAAGTCATCGACGAGCTTCTTCTGCCCGTCGGCGCAGGCGTACACCTCCGCCAGCGCGCGCAGCACCGAGTTGGAGCCGAACACGAGGTCCGCACGCGTGGCCGTCCACTTCTTCTGGCCGCTCTTGCGATCGCGCCCTTCGAACTCCTGCTGCGCGTCCGACGTGGCCTTCCACTCCGTGCCCATGTCGAGCAGGTTCACGAAGAAGTCGTTGGACAGCGTGTCCTTCTTCGTCGTGAACACGCCGGCGGGCGAGCGCTTGTAATTCGCCCCGAGCACGCGCAGGCCACCCACCAGCACCGTCATCTCCGGCGCCGTCAGCGTGAGGAGCTGCGCCTTGTCGACGAGCAGCGTCTCCGTGGATAGCGCGTACCGCGCCTTCTGGAAATTGCGGAAGCCATCGGCGAACGGCTCGAGCGGCGCGAACGACGCGACGTCGGTCTGGTCCTGCGAGGCATCCATGCGGCCGGGCGTGAACGGGACCGTGACGGCCTGTCCCGCGTTCTTCGCCGCCTGCTCCACCGCCGCGCAGCCGCCGAGCACGATGAGGTCGGCGAGCGAGACCTTCTTCGCTCCCGCGCCGTTGAAGGCCTTCTGGATACCCTCGAGCGTGGCGAGCACCTTGGACAGTTGCTCGGGATCGTTGACCTGCCAGTCCTTCTGCGGTGCCAGGCGGATGCGCGCACCATTGGCGCCGCCCCGCTTGTCGCCGCCACGGAACGTCGACGCCGACGACCACGCCGTATACACGAGCTCGGAGATCGACAGTCCCGACGCGAGGATCTTGCTCTTGAGCGAGGCGATGTCCTGCGCGTCGACCAGCGGATGGTCTACCGCCGGGATGGGGTCCTGCCAGATCAGCACCTCGGCCGGCACTTCGGGGCCGAGATAGCGCGAGCGCGGTCCCATGTCGCGATGCGTGAGCTTGAACCAGGCGCGCGCGAAGGCATCGGCGAACAGGTCGGGATCCTCCATGTAGCGCCGCGAGATCTTCTCGTAGGCCGGATCGAAGCGCAGCGACAGGTCGGTGGTGAGCA
>CAZUGY010000042.1:0-26883 GCA_964620265.1 uncultured Alcaligenaceae bacterium | reverse complement strand
GCTTGGCGTGAGCGGTGTCGTAGAGGTCGTCGTAGCCGAACGGCAGCGTTGCGGGACCGGCGTGGGCGATGCGGCCGGTGGTCGCGTCGCGTACCACGCCGCGGCCCGAGGCCCAATGCACCTGTGCATACGTTTCGCCGCGCGCGGTTTCCCAATAGTGGACGCCGCGTGCTTCGAGGTAGCTACGCACGAAGTCGAGATGCGCGTCGCTCGCGGGATTGCCCGACACGCCCCATTGCATCCCGTCCTTGGACAGGTGGCCGTCGCCGAGCAGGATGCCGTACAGGCGCGCGTCGTCCTCGGTGAAGCCTTCGATCGCAACGACCTCCGTCGGAATCGCCGTACCCACGTAATCGCCTGCCACGAGCTCGCCGGCATCGACCCACGCCGGGGCGATGCGCCCGGCCGCGAGGGCACGCAGCGTGCGCTCGTTCGACTGTTCGAGCGGCACGCCGCGCAGCGCCCAGAGCGGGTGCCCGGTGGTGACTTCGAGGGGGAGCAGCGAATGCTTGACGTCGATGGCGACCATCGCGTCGCGCTGCTCGTACACCATCCTCTTCGTGACTTCGCGATACTCGCCGCCCTGGCCCAGCACCAGGTCGCCGGCCTGCACCTGGCGAATGGGCACGAGTCCGCGCTGCGTGTGCAGCAGCGTGTCGGGCGCGAAGCACTGGTTCACCGCCACCGCCGTGTCATTCACCACCTTGAGGAACGGCACGACCCCCTGCGACTTGCCGTTGGTGCCCTTGATGTGCGAGCCCATCGCGCGCACGTTGGTCCAGTCGTTACCCAGGCCCCCAGCGAACTTCGACAGCAGCGCGTTTTCCTTGATGGCCTCGTAGATGCCGTCGAGGTCGTCGCTCACCGTGGTGAGGTAGCACGACGACAGCTGCGAGCGGTGCGTGCCCGCGTTGAAGAGGGTGGGCGTGCTCGACATGAAGTCGAACGAGGAGAGCACGTTGTAGAACTCGATGGCGCGCGCCTCGCGCTCGACCTCGTTCAATGCCAGGCCCATGGCCACGCGCATGAAGAAGCACTGCGGCAATTCGAAGCGACGGCCGCCCACGTACTGGTCCACGAGGAAATAGCGGTCGTAGAGCGTTTGCAGGCCGAGGTAGCCGAACTGCAGGTCGCGCTCGGGCTTCAGGGCCGCGCCGAGCTTGGCCATGTCGAACTGCAGCAGCGCCTCGTTCAACAGGCCGATCTTCACGCCGTGCTTCACGAACTGCGGGAAGTATTCGGGATACTTCTGCGTCATGTCGCCTTGCGTCGCTTCCTCGCCGAGCGCCTCGAAGCGCAGGGCGTCGAGCAGCAGGCGCGCGGTGACATACGAATACGCGGGGTCCTTTTCGATCAGCGCACGGGCGGAGAGCACCACGCCCTTGCGCACTTCCTCCACCGGCACGCCGTCGTAGAGGTCCTTCAGCGTGGCTTTGAGGATCCGGTCGGCCTCGACGTCGGCCAACCCGGCGCACGATTCGTTGACGAGCAGCGTCAACCGATCGAGGTCGAGCGGCTTGCGCTGGCCGTTCTCCGTGACGTTGATCGCGTGCTCGACGGCCTTGCCCTTGTCCTTGCTCTTGGCCTGCGCGCGCTCCTGCGTGCGCCGCTCGCGATACAGCACATAGGCCCGCGCGACCTCGTGCTCGCCACCGCGCATCAAGGCCAGCTCGACCTGGTCCTGGATCTCCTCGATGTGGATCGCGCCGCCCTCGGGCTTGCGCTTCAGGAGCGAGGCGACGGCGGCATCGGTGAGGTGCGCCACCTGCTCGCGCACGCGCGCGGACGCAGCGCCCTGGCCGCCGTTCACGGCAAGGAAGGCCTTGGTCAGCGCGATGCTGATCTTGGACGGCTCGAAGCCCACCACCGAGCCATTGCGGCGGATGACCTTGTATTGCGCGAAGCGCGGATCGGCGCCACTGCCGATCGGACTGCCCGGCTCACCCACGATCAGGTCCCGGGGCGGGACAGCGGCGGGGGTCGTGGAGGGAGTGCGGGCGGTCTGCATGGGTGCTTCTCCTGTCTTCTTTTTGTGCTGGACGATCGAACGTTGGTTCTGATGCGTGAGGCTTGGCCTGGCGGTCCCGCAACGTGGCGACGGCGCGACGGTGTTCCAAGGACGTGGCAGGCAAGCTTCGACGGGCTGGGTTCGGGTTGCGGGCGAACCGGGCAATTGCATGAAACAGGGCGAGGGATGGCGATGTGGCCGGCGCGGCCTCCCCCGTGCGGAAAGCGGGGTCGTCCGGGACGCGCCCTCTGGGCTCGAGGCGATCCGGCTGCAATCGCCTTGCAAATCAAAAGCTACTACATCTTGTGTTCACGTGCCTCGTGAGAACAAAGGATAGTGGCTGCCGGACGCCTGCGCAAGGGGAATCTCATCAACAGGCGATGCCTGGCAAAAGGGCAATAAAAACAAGCCAATGCGGCGTCCCGGACGGGATATCCCCGAGCAATCCACCCTTTATGCACCGGAACGTCCACCGCAGCCGGGCGCCGACGAACGGCAGACGGGGACGTTGCGCGGTTGCCACACCGGATCTCGAGGGCCGGCGTGCCACGGACGATGCGAAGGAGCTCATCGCCTACGCCAAGGCCAATCCGGGGAAGCTCAACTTCGCCTCCGGCGGCAATGGCGCCACCAATCACATCTCCGGCGAGGTCTTCAAGCAGGCGGCCGGCATCGACCTCACCCACGTGCCGTACAAGGGGAATGGCCCGGCGATCTCCGATCTTCTCGCCGATCGCGTCCAGCTCCTGTTCACCTCGATGGGACCCGTCGAGGCGCATCTGAAAAGCGGCAAGCTCAAGGCCATCGCGGTGACGGGCAGGCAGCGGCTCGCGTCGTTGCCCGACGTGCCCACGATCGCCGAGAACGCGATCCCGGGCTACGAGTTCACGCTCTGGTACGGCCTCGTGGTGCCGGCCGGCACGCCCGCGGCGGTCGTGGACAAGTTGAACGACGCCCTGCGCAAGACGATGGCCTCGCCCGAGGTCAAGGACAAGCTCGCGAGCATCGGCGGCAATCTCAACGTGGGCTCGCCGCAGGAGATGTCTGCGCTGCTGGCGAGCGAGACCGCGCGTTGGCAGAAGCTCGCGCGCGACACCAACATCAAGATTGACTAGACGCGCGCACGCATCGCACGATGCACGGATGTCGATATCGCATGTCGTTGCCTTCGTGGCAGGGATGGCCGCGGGTGCTGCAGCGCTTGCCCAGGCGCCGGCCAACCTCGCCGCAGCAACCCCCTGGCCCGCGCGGCCGGTCACACTCGTGGTGAGCGACAGCGCGGGCAGCGCCGCCGACGCCGTCGCGCGTGTGCTGGCACCGCGGCTCGCGACGGCGCTCGGGCAGCCCGTGAGCGTGGACAGCCGCGCCGGCGAAGCCGCGCAGGCCGTGGCGCGCGCCGCGCCCGATGGCTACACGTTGCTGCTGGCGGGCCCCACCGTCGCCATCGACGCCGCAGTGCGTCCGCCGCCGCAGCCCGATCCGCAGAAGGACCTGGCCGCGGTGTCGCTCGTGGCCACGTTTCCCTACGTGCTCATCGCCACGACCACCGTCGCGCTCGATTCCGTGCAGGACATCGTGGCGATCGCCAAGGCAAGTCCGGGGCGCCTCTCGTATGCATCGCCGGGGGCGGGCAGCGGGGCGCACCTCGCGGGCGAGCTCTTCAAGTCGGCCACGAGCGTGCACCTGCGGCACGCGCCGCTGAAGACGCAGACGGCCGCGCTCGCCGAAGTGGCCGCCGGCCGCGCGCAGCTCGCGTTCGTGCCGCTCGCGGCCGCCGAGCCGCTGCTGAAGGCGCGCACGGCCAGGGCGGTGGCGGTCACGGGCCCGGCGCGCATTGCCATGCTGCCCGACGTACCCACCATGCGCGAGGCCGGCGTGCCCGGCTTCGATCTCGTGGGATGGCTCGGCGTGCTTGCGCCCGCGGGCACCGCGAAGTCGATCGTCGATCGCCTCAATGCGGAAGTGCGCAAGGCCGTGCAGGTGCCGGAGGTCCGCGAGCGCATCGCCGCGCTGGTGAGCGGCGATGCCACAGGATCGTCGCAGGACGCGTTTCGCGACCTGCTGAAGCGCGAGGTGAGCGGATGGTCGCGCCTCGCCCGCGAGATGAGCATCCGCGTCGAATAACGAAGGCATCAGGAGGAGACACCGTTGCGTCCCAACACCGCCAAGCGTATGGCCCGCGAGGGCAAGCCCGCCCTCGGCATCTTCTGCAACAGCGCGAGTCCGCTCATGGCCGAATGGCTCGGGCATTCGGGCTACGACTTCGTGGCGGTGGATTTGCAGCATGGCGAGAACAACCTCGGCAACGTGCAGATGATGCTGCAGGCGCTGAGCTCGACACCCGCGATTCCCATCGTGCGCGTGCCGGCCAATGTGCCGATGTACATCCAGCGCGTGCTCGATCTCGGCGCCTACGGCGTGATCGTGCCGCAGGTCGACACGGTCGCGGCGGCGCAGGCGGTGGCGGCGAGCGTGCGCTATGCGCCGAAGGGCAATCGCAGCTGGGGACCCGTGCGTGGCACGGTGTACGGCGGTGCCGACTACTTTGCCAAGGCGGCCGACGAGCTCATCACGCTGGTGATGCTCGAGTCGAAGGAAGCCTTGGGCAACGCCGCGGGCATCCTCGCGGTGGACGGCATCGACGGCTGCTTCGTGGGACCGGCCGATCTCAACATCACGCTCGGCCATGCGCCGGACAAGCTGCCGCAGCTCGGCGAGGATACCGAGGCCGGGGTGATCGCCATCGCGGCGGCCGCCAAGGCGGCGGGCAAGGTCGCGGGCGTGCATGCCTTCAGCAACGACGATGCGCAGAAGCGCATCGCGCAGGGCTATCGCTTCATGACGGTGATGGCGGAGACGCGTCTCGTGCGCGCGGGGGCGATGGAGTCGTTGCAGGCGCTGCGCGGATAGCGGCGCGAGCGGTTGCGCCGGACTGCAGCGCAGTGCAAACTGCAAACGTCGACTCGCAAATGCACGAGGGGTTGCCCGCGATGATTCACGGCAGCCGCGCGCGAGATTCCGTCATCCCACACGATTGCCGCCATGCCGCGTTTTGCCGCGAACCTGTCCTTTCTCTTCAACGAGGTGCCTTTCCTCGATCGCTTCGCGGAGGCGGCGCACGCCGGCTTTCGCGCGGTGGAGTTCGCCTTCGGCTACGACTACCAGGCGAGCGAGATCGCCTCGCGCGCGCAGGCGCACGGCCTCGAGGTCGTGCTCATCAATGCGCCGCCCGGCGACTTCGCGGCGGGTGACCGCGGGCTCGCCTCGCTCCCCGGCCGCGAGCACGAATTCCAGGCGAGCGTGGCCACCGCGCTGCGCTATGCGCAAACGCTGAAGTGCCCGCGCGTGCACGTGATGGCGGGCGTGCTTCCCGCGGAGGCCGACGACGCGGAGCGCGCGCGCCGCTGGCGCCTCTTCCAGCGCAACCTCGAGTTCGCCTGCACCGAGGCCGCGGAGAAGGGCATCAAGGTCCTGATCGAGCCCATCAACCGGCGCGACTTCCCGGGCTACCTCATGACCACGCAGGCCGAGGCGCATGCGCTGCGCGAGGCGCTGGGCCAGCCCAATCTCCTCGTGCAGATGGATTTCTATCACGCGCAGATCGTGGAGGGCGACCTCGCCACCAAGTTCCGCCAGTGGCAGAAGCACATCGGCCACGTGCAGATCGCGGGCGTGCCGGGCCGCCACGAGCCCGACAACGGCGAGATCAACTACGACTATCTCTTCCGCATGCTCGACGAGCTCCGCTACGACGGCTGGGTGGGCTGCGAATACAAGCCGGCGGCCGGTACCACGGCGGGCTTCAACTGGCTCTATCGCCTCGTCGACCGGCCGGTCACGGGCGGCCGCTAGACAGCGCCGCTTCCGGATGGCGCGGAGAGCCCGCCGCGCAGTCCGGGCCTCACAACCCGATCGACATCCCGCCGTCCATGAACACGATCTGTCCGGTCATGTAATCGGCGGCGCGGGAGGCGAGGAACACGGCGAGTCCCGCGATCTCGGCGGGCTCGCCCCAGCGGCCCGCCGGCGTGCGCTTGCGTACCCACGCATCGAACTCCGCATTGTCGATCAGCGCGCGATTCATCTCGGTGGCGAAGTAGCCCGGCGCGATCGCGTTGACCTGGATGTTGTCCGGCGCCAGTTCCACCGCCATGCCGCGCGTCAACTGGCGCACGCCGCCCTTGGCCGCGGCGTAGGGAATCACGGTGGCGCGGCCGAATTCCGACAGCAGCGAGGCGATGTGCACGATCTTGCCGCGCTTGCGCGCGATCATGCCCGGCAGCACGGCTTGCGAGACCTCGAAGGGCGCCGTGAGGTTGGTCGCGATCACGTCGTTCCAGTCCTGCGGCTTGAATTCGGGCATCGGCGCGCGACGCTGGATGCCGGCGTTGTTGACGAGGATGTCGATGCGGCCGTGCTTCGCGTCGATCGCGGCCACGCCGGCGGCGATGGCGTCGCGCTGCGTCACGTCGAAAGGCGCGATGTCGGCGCGCAATCCCTCCTTCACGAGCGTCTCGGCGGCGGTGGCGAGCTCGTCGGGCTTGCGGCCGTTGAGGATCACCGTGGCGCCGGCCGTGGCCATGCCGCGGGCGATGGCAAAGCCCAGGCCGCGCGTGGCGCCGGTGACGAGGGCCACGCGATCGGCAAGGGAGAAGGGGGAGGTGGCGGAGGTCATGGTGGCTCTTTCGTTAGGTGCAACCGGCATCAGGCCCGCGCCGCGATGCCGTAACTGCGCCGCAGCCGGTCGGCGAGCATCTTGCCCGCCATCGACACCACGAAGATGAACGCGATGTACAGCGCAGCGGTGGCGGTGAGGATCTCGATCGGCTCGTAGGCGATGTTCACGATCTTCTGCGACTGGAACATGAGGTCCTGCACCGTGATCACCGATACCAGCGTCGAGGACTTCACGATCACCGTGAACTGGTTGACGATCGAGGGCGCGGAGCTCAGGAGCACCTGGGGCAGCACGATGCGCACGAACGTCTGCGCCGGCGACATGCCCACGGAGTATGCCGCCTCGCGGTGACCTTTGGGGATCGCCTCGATGCCGGCGCGGAACGTCTCGGCGAGATAGCCGCTCGACTGCACCGCGAGCGCGGTGCACGCGGCGGCAAAGAACGTATTGGGCCAGCCGAAGAGCTCGGGCCACACGTAGTTGACCCACAGGAGCTGCACCAGGATCGGCGTACCACGGAAGAACTCGATCAGCACGATGGCGAAGGGCCGCAGGGGCTTGACGTACATGCGGATGAGGCAGAGCGCCAAACCGCACACGATCGCGGCCGCGAACGAGATGAGGCACACCTCGATGGTGACCTGGAGCCCCGCGAGGAGCGCCTCGCGCTGGTTCCAGACGAGCCGTTCCCAGTTGTTCATGCGATCTTCGCCCGCCAGCGCTCGGCCACTGCCCGCAAGGCGGTGCCGCCGGCGAGCACGACCAGGAAGTAGACGAGCGCGGCGCCGGTATACAGCGGCAGCGGCCGCATCTCCTGCTGCGTGATCATCGACACCTGGTACATGAGGTCGGGCACCGCGATGAGCGACACGATCGTGGTCGCCTTGAAGAGCGAGATGAAGACGTTGATCGACTCGGGGAGCATGCGGCGCACGACCTGGGGCAGGATGATCCGCGCGAGGATCGTGCCTTCACCCATGCCCATCGAGCGCGCGGCCTCGAAATGGCCCAGCGGCACGGCCTCGATGCCCGTGCGGAACGTCTCGGCGAAGTAGCCGCTGTACACGAGGCCGAGCGCCAACACGCCCGACACGAACGGATTGAGCTCCAGGCGCATGTGCAGGATCGTGCCGATGAGAAGCGGCAGCACGAAGTGCACCCACACGATCATCACGTAGTCGGGCGCGTTGCGGAAGATCTCGACGTAGACGGTGCCCACGCCGCGCAGCAGGCGGAAGCGCGACACGCGCAGCAGCGCCGCACCGAGGCCCAGCGAGACGGCGAGCGCCGCCGCGGCGAAGAACACCGAGAAGTTGATCGCGAGCCCCTTCATCAGGATGCTCCGGAACTCCCAGAACACCCCGATGTCGAGAACCTCGCGCAGCGTATCGGACATCGGCTGCGGCCTTCAGGCGTGCACGTGCTTGTGGATGAACTGCCGCAGCCGCTCGGACTTCGGGGCGCCAAAGACTTCGGCAGGGGGGCCGTCCTCCTCGATCAAGCCGTTGTGCAGGAACATCACGCGGTCGGATACCTCGCGCGCGAACGCCATCTCGTGCGTGACCACGATCATCGTCGTGCCGTCGTGGGCGAGGTCGCGCATCACCGCGAGCACCTCGTCGGTGAGCTCGGGGTCGAGCGACGACGTCGCCTCGTCGAAGAGCATGACCTTGGGCTGCATCGCGAGCGCGCGGGCGATGGCCACGCGCTGCTGCTGGCCCCCGGACAGGCGGGCGGGATACTCGCGCGCCTTCTCGAAGAGCCGCACGCGGCGCAGGCACGCTTCGGCGAGCGCCTCCGCCTCGCGCCGGGACATGCCGCGCACGCGCATGGGCGCCTCGATGACGTTGCCCATCACCGTCATGTGCGGCCACAGGTTGAACTGCTGGAAGACGATGCCGAGCTCGCGCCGGATGCGGTTGATCTCCGACAGCGGCCGCGGCTTGCGCGGGCCGGTGCCGGCGCCGTTGTCGCGATGGCACAGCGACTCGCCGTCGATCAGGATGTCGCCCGACGTGGGCACCTCGAGGTAGTTGATGCAGCGAAGCAGCGTGCTCTTGCCCGAGCCGCTGGCGCCGATCATGCTGAGCACGTTGCCGCGGTGGACCTCGAACGACACGCCCTTCAGCACCTCGAGGTCGCCGAAGCGCTTGTGCACGTCGACCACGCGAATCATCGGCTTATCGCTCATCGCAACGGGTTTCCGAAGGCAGGCAAGAGGGTGGCGAGACAGCGCCGGTGATGCTCGGGCCCGGACGCGTTGCGCGCGCCGTGAACGTCGCCACGGCTGCGTTATGATCGCTTGGGAACTTGCACGTTGGCAAGCGAGGACACGAAGAACATGCATGAAATGCCTGCGACGATCGGTGCGCCGGTCGACGAGATCGACACTCCCGCGCTCGTGGTGGACCTCGACGCGTTCGAGCACAACCTGCGCCACATGGCGGCTTTCGCGCGTGCGGCGGGCATCCGCCTGCGCCCGCACGCCAAGACGCACAAGTGCCCCGACATCGCGCGGCTGCAGATCGCGGCGGGCGCCGTGGGCCAGTGCTGCCAGAAGGTGGGGGAGGCCGAGGCGCTGGTGCGCGGCGGCGTCGCCGATGTGCTGGTGAGCAACGAGGTCGTGGACGAAGGCAAGCTCGCGCGCCTGGCCGTCCTGGCCCGCGATGCGCGCATCGGCCTGTGCTTCGATGCCGACGCTCCCGTCGATGCGGCGTCGCTCGCCGCCACTCGCGCCGGGGTGACGCTCGATGGCATGGTGGAGATCGACGTCGGCATGCAGCGCTGCGGTGTCGCCACGCCGGCCGCGGCGGTGGCGCTGGCACAGCGCATCGCGCGCAGCCCGGGCCTCGCGTTCCGCGGCCTGCAGGCCTACCACGGCACGGCGCAGCACCTGCCGAGCGTGGCGGAGCGCGAAGCGGCCATCGCGCGCGCGGCTGCGATCGTGCGCGAGACCGTGGCTGCCCTCGAAACCGCGGGCCTGCCGTGCGCGATCGTCTCCGGAGCCGGCACGGGGACCTTCCGGATGGAGAGCGTGAGCGGCGCATGGAACGAGTTGCAGGCGGGCTCGTACCTCTTCATGGATACCGAGTATGCCCGCATCGGCAGCGACCACGGGCCACGCTACGATGAATTCCGCCACAGCCTCTTCGTGCTCGCCACGGTGATGAGCGTGCCCACCCGCACGCGGGCCGTGGTGGACGCCGGGCTCAAGTCCTACAGCGGCGAGAAGGGGGTGCCGTGGGTGCACGGGCGCGAAGGTCTCACCGTCACCGGGATCTCGGACGAGCACGGCAAGATCGAGGTCGCGGTGGATGTCGCGCCGCTCGCGCTCGGCGACCGCCTCTGGCTCATCCCGGGCCACTGCGATCCCACGATCAACCTGCACGACTGGTACGTGGGCGTGCGCAAGGGGCGCGTGGAAGCCCTCTGGCCCATCACCGCGCGCGGCGCCAGCCGCTGATGTCGGCCGGGCGCCGGTGAAGCTCACGCTCGCGCAGCTCGAGGCGCTGTTCTGGACCGCGCGCCTGGGCAGCGTGCGCGCCGCGGCAACCCGCCTGTCGATCACCCAGCCGGCGCTGTCGCTGCGCATCCGCGAGCTCGAAGCCACTGTCGGCGAGCGCCTGCTCAATCGCGACAGTTATCGCGCGAGCCTCACCACGGTCGGCGTCGAGGTCGCGCAGCAGGCCGAGCGCATGCTGGAGCTGGCCGAGCGCATCTCCGACCGCGACCTTCCGGAAAGCGACATCCGCGGCATGATCCGCATGGGCGCGACCGACACCTTCGCCGCGCACTACCTGCCGACGCTGCTGGTGGACATCGAGAGCCACTATCCGCTGGCCCAGGTCGAGCTCGTGGTGGAGTTCAGCGTCAATCTCTACGCCAAGCTCCTGCGTGGCGAGCTCGACGTCGCGGTGCTGTCCGGTCCCACGCTCTCGCCGCTGCTCGCCTACGAGCACCTGCTCGACCTGCCCCACTTCTGGGTCGGCGCGCCCAAGCGCTTGCAGGGAATCGCCGTGGCAACGCCCCGTGCGCTCGCCAAGGTGCCGGTGGTCACGCATCCGGCGCCCTCGCTTCTGTACGAGACGATCCACGCGTGGTTCGCCGCCGGCGGGGTCACGCCTGCGCGCTTCAATACCTGCACGAGCCTCTTCATCAGCAAGGCGCTCGCCGTGGAAGGCGTCGGGGTGAGCCTGCTGCCGGTGGAGATCATCGGGCCGGAGCTGGCGTCCGGGGCGTTGCGTGTCCTGAAGTCGCGTCCTGCCCTGCGCACGCTGCCGCTGTTCGTGGCCTACCGCCGCGACACCGCCCCGGCCAACCTGCGCCGCTTCGTCGAGCGCATCAAGGCCTGCGTGGACACGCTGCCGTCGCGTGTCCGCCCGGGCCGCAAGGCAAGACGATAAGAATGTCTTATCGTGTATTGCAATAAAACAAACTATCACTAGTGTTTCGGTGCGCCGATAATCGACGTGTCGCCCCGAGGGAGGCATCGTCGCGTGCTGAGCTTCGCAGTCGAGTCCGGTCCGGCCGCCACTTCCGTGGCGGCGACAGCGCGCGTTCCCCTGCGCGCGTCGTG
Source organism: uncultured Alcaligenaceae bacterium (assembly GCA_964620265.1). Classification (GTDB taxonomy): domain Bacteria; phylum Pseudomonadota; class Gammaproteobacteria; order Burkholderiales; family Casimicrobiaceae; genus VBCG01. The sequence continues at coordinate 15,621 of CAZUGY010000042.1, read as the reverse complement.
GATCGAGATCGACAGCGCGGCGATCCGCCACAACCTCCGCCTCGTTCGTCGCCTGGCGGGCGCGGCGCGAGTCTATGCGGTGTGCAAGGGCGGTGCGTACGGCATCGGCGCCGGCCTCGTGGCGCGCTTCGCCGCAGAGGAGGGCATCGACGCGCTCGCCTGTGGCGATCCCGACGATGCGCGCGATATCCGCGCGGCAGGGATCGACCTGCCGATCCTGCTCTACGGCACGACGCAGGGGGACGACCTTGCTGCGCTCGCCCCGCTCGACGTGATGGTCACGGTGCACGATGCGGCAACCCTTGCCACGGCGCTCGAGCACGACCTCGCCTTCCAGGTCGAGCTCGACGCCGGGCTGCATCGCCTGGGATTTTGCGAGGACAACCTCGACCTGCTGCTCGGCGCCGCGCGCGAGCATCCGCGCGCCCGCATCCGCGGGGTCTACACCCATCTCACCGACCTCGACATCGTGGCCGCGGTGAGCACGCAGGCGATGCGCTTCGATGCGATGGCCGCGCGCCTCGCGGCTGCGGGCTGGCGCTGCGAGCGCATGGTGGCGAGCAGCCGCGTGCTGGTGCGCTGGCCGTCGCTGTCGTTCGAGGCGGTCAATCCGGGGCGCCTCGTCTACGGGCTCCTCGAGCAACCGTGGGACCGCGAGGTCGATTGCCGTCCTGTGCTGTCCGCCGTGAAGGCGCGCGTGATCGCGCTGCAGGACGTCGCCCTGGGCAGCACCAGCGACCCCGTGGGCGCGCGGGTTCCGTCGCGGCGACGCGTCGCGGTGATCCCGCTCGGCTTCAGCGACGGCTATCCGCGCCTGCCCGCCGGCGGCACCGCGCTCGTGCGTGGCCAGCGGGTGCCCATCATCGGCCTGCGCCACAGCGAGCACAGCATGCTCGACGTGACCGCGGTGAGCGATGCGGCCCTCGGCGACGAGGTCGTCCTGCTCGGTGCACAAGGAAGCGAGCGCATCGACATGCACGAGCTCGCGGCGGCCACGGGTGTTCCTTCGATCGAGCTCATTCCCCGGCTCGCGGCGATCCCGCGCCGCGTGCTGTCGTAACGATGTTGCCCACCGGCGGCGCAGCCGCCTTCACCTCCAGGAGACCTCGATGAACGATGACGTCAACGATGGGAAGCGTGGCTTCCTCCGTACCGCGGCCGTGCTCGGCGCGGGCAGCGGCATGCTCGGCGGCGCGGTCATGGCCCCGCGCCACGCGATGGCCCAGATGCTCGAGACCGGCATCCGCGAAGACTCGAGCCTCGCCAAGATCCGCAAGGAAGGCGTGATGCGCGTGGGCTACTCGCAGACCGGCCCGTGGTTCTACAAGGATGCCAAGACGGGCGAGCTCGGCGGCATCTACAAGGATGCGGTCGAGCGCCTCGCACGGGAAATGGAAGTCAAGGTCGACTGGAAGGAAGTCACGTTCCAGAACTCGACCGTGGGCCTGCGCAAGGGCGACTACGACCTCTACGGCTCGTCGCTCACCTACACGACGCCACGCGCGGTGGTGGTCGACTATGTGGGCCCGCTGTGGTCCAAGGGCAGCCTCCTCATGGTGCACAAGGACAACGCGGGGCGCTTCAAGAAGCTTGCCGATTTCAACGATCCGAAGGTCACCTTCTCCGTGGTGGCGGGGGGCAGCGAGGAGCCGCGCATCCCGATCCTCTTTCCCAAGGCCAAGCTCGTCACCACTGCGGGGCAGGTGGTGCTCGGCGCGGAGCCGGTGCGCGCCAGGAAGGCCGATGTGTGGATGAGCGGCGACAGCGACGTGCTGCTCTTCGCCAAGCGCAACAACTGGGCACACGTCTTCGACGCCGCGAACGTGATCGACAAGCGGCCCAATACCTGGGCCGTGCGCTACGGCGACGTCGAGTGGAAGCACTTCCTCGACATGTGGGGCGCGTTCATGGTGGTGAACGGCGAGATGGAGCGCCTGTTCAACCTGCACATGGAGAAGCTCGGGGCGGCCTGAGCGATCGAAGCGAGCCATAGATGATCGTCGACAGCCACGCGCACGTCTTCCAGCACTGGCAGGGCGCCTGCGGGCATCCATCGGCCGCGGTTCACCTCAAGTACCTCCAGAAGGTGGTCACGCGGCCGGCGGCGCGCGCATTCCGCGTGCGCGACGGCAGGGAGGTGAAGCCCACGATGCTCTTCCGCGAGGGCGACAACACGTGGGCGGGGCTCACCGACGTGAGTTTCCGCGTCGGCCGCTTCGGCCAGCTCTGCTTCACGCACGAGGGCGAGGACTACTACGTGCAATACCAGCCGGTGGGCATGCAGGAGATGGTGTGCCCGCCGGAATTCCTCGTCGCGCAGATGACGCTCGCCGGCGTGGACCACTGCATCCTGCAGGCGGGGGGCGGCTACGGCGCGATGAACGACTACAACGCCTTCGCGCAGGCGCAGTTCCCGGGCAGGTTCACGGGACTGCTCAACGTCGACGAAGCCACGGCCGACACGACGGAGGCGCTGGCGGAAGTCGATCGTGCCGTCGAGGTGCTCCACTTGCGCGGGCTCTACTACGCGCAGGACTTCTCGCGGCATGGCTACGCGCGCAACGTGGACCACGACGCCTTCCGTCCGTTCTGGGAGAAGATCGTCGCGCGCAAGCTGCCGGTGCTGATCGAGCTCTCGTCCACGCCGACCTACGACAAGGCCGGGTACCTCGGCAACCTCGCCGCGCTCGACCGGCTCCTCGCGCGCCATCCGGCGCATCCGTTCGTGCTGGTGATGGGGCCGCCGGTGGCGCACTTCGCCGGCAGCGGCGACTGGCAGTTTCCGCCCGAGGTGCTGGCGACGTACCAGCGCGAGAACCTGGCGATCGAGGTGATGTTTCCGATCACCTGGGGCGGGGTCTGGGACTACCCCTATCCCGAAGCGCAGGCGCTGATCCGCGGCATGCGCGACCGCTTCGGCGCCGGCAAGCTCGTGTGGGGCTCGGACATGCCCAATGTCGAGCGCTTCTGCACCTACCGGCAGTGCGTCGACTACGTGCGCCGGCACTGCGGCTTCCTCACGGCGAGCGAGAAGGACGCCGTGCTGGGCGGCAACGTCGCCCGCCTCTTCGGATTGCAGTAGCCCAGGGATTTCATGAGCACGCGCATCGGCATCGACATCGGTGGCACGTTCACCGATCTCGTCTTTCTCGACCCCGCAGGCAAGGTGTTGCGGGCCAAGGTCCTCTCCACACCCGACGATTACAGCGAAGGCATCGCCAACGGCCTCGCCCAGGCGATGGAGCAGGGACTCGACATCGCCGGCATCGCGCAGATCATGCACGGCACGACGGTGGCCACCAACGCGCTGCTGGAAGGCAAGGGCGCGCGCGTGGCGCTCATCACCACCGAGGGCTTTCGCGACGTGCTGGAGATCCGGCGCCTGCGCATGCCGGTGCTCTACGACATCCGCTGGCGCAAGCCCGCGCCCCTGGTGCCGCGCCGCTTGCGCTTCGAGGTGAGCGAGCGCATCGACGCGCGCGGCGGGGTCGAGCGCGCGCTCGACGAGGCCGGTGCCGCGGCCGTGATCGACGGCGTGCTGGCACAGGGCGTGGACGCCATCGCCATCTGCCTCATCAATGCCTATGCCAGCGGCGCGCACGAGGCCCGCCTGTACGAGCTCATCCGCGCGCGCGATGCGCGCATCCCGGTGACACTGTCCTCCGAGCTGCTTCCCGAGATCCGCGAATACGAGCGCACGAGCACCACGGTGGTCAATGCCTACGTGCTGCCGCTCGTGAAGCACTATCTGGAAAGCCTGGGACGCAAGCTCGCGGAGCGCAAGGTGACCAAGCCGCTCACCATCATGCAGTCGAGCGGCGGGGCGATGAGCGCCGCCGCCGCGGCGGAGCGACCGATCCATATCATCGAGTCCGGGCCCGCGGCCGGCGTGGTGGGCGCGGCCGAGCTCGCGCGGCGGCTGGGCGACCTGAGCCTCCTGTCGTTCGACATGGGCGGGACGACGGCCAAGGCGGCGCTCGTGCACGAGGGGCGCTTCCTGCGCGTCAACTCGCTCGAGGTGGGTGGCGGCATCAACATCGCCGGACGCCTGCTGTCGGGCGGCGGCTATCACGTACGCGCCCCGGCGATCGACATCGCGGAAGTCGGCGCCGGCGGCGGCAGCATCGCGCGCCTCGATGCGGGCGGCGGCCTGCGCGTGGGGCCCGACAGCGCGGGCGCCGCCCCCGGCCCCGCGTGCTACGGACGCGGCGGCGCCATGCCCACGGTGACCGATGCCAACGTGATCCTCGGCTTCATCAATCCCACGGCACTCGCGGGCGGCGGGCTGCCGATCCATCGCGAGCTCGCGCAGGAAGCGTTGCAGCGCGAGGTGGCGGGTCCACTGGGGCTGTCGCTCGAGGATGCGGCGTGGGGCGTGCATCGCGTGGCCAACGCGACGATGGCCCGGGCGCTGCGCGCGGTGTCGACCGAGCGGGGACGCGATCCGCGCGACCTGCACATGCTGGCATTCGGGGGCAACGGGCCCGTGCATGCCGCCACGCTCGCGCGCCTCCTCGACATCCGCCATCTCCTCGTGCCGCCGGTGCCGGGCCTGTTCAGCGCGCTCGGCATGCTGTTTCCGGAGGTCGAGCATCACTACGTGCGCGCGTGCAAGCAGCGCGTGGAGCGTCTCGATCTCGCGGCGCTGGAGTCGAGCTTCGCGATCCTCGAGAAGGAGGGTGCGCAGGCGCTCGCGGCGGAAGGCTTCGCGCCGTCGCAACAGCGCTTCGAGCGGCTGGTCGACCTGCGCTACGCGGGGGCGAACTCGGAGCTCACCCTTCCTTTCCCGCAGCAGGATCCGGGCGCGTTGCTGAGCGACCGCTTCGGCGCGGCGCACGAGCAGCAATATGGCTATCGTTCGGACGAGGAAGCGGTGGAGACGATGTGCGTGCGCGTCATCGCCCGCGGGGGCACGGCGTCGCCGGTGCCCGAGCGGCTGTCGATGCCGGGCGGCGCCTCGGGGAGTGCGGCCGCACGCTCCGTATATTTCGGCCCCGAGTTCGGCGCCGTGCCCACCCCCATCTGTTCCCGCGCCGACCTGCGTGGCGACTGGACGACGGGTCCGCTCCTGGTCGAGGAATTCGACAGCACCACCGTGGTCCCGCCCGATGGCCGTGCTCGCGTCATCGCCTGGGACACCCTCGAGATCGAACTGGACTGAAGGGTCGCGCCGCCATGAACCAGCTTACCGAGGCGATACGCCTTGCGCCCGCGCCCGCCGGTTCCATCGCGCGCGATCCCTTTGCGCTGGAGCTCATCAAGAACGCGCTCGTGGCACTCGCCGACGAGATGGCGCTCACGATCTACCGCACGGCGCGCTCCTTCGTGGTCAAGGAGGCGCTCGACTTCTCCACGGCGCTCTTCCTGCACGACGGCCAGCTGATCGCGCAGGGCACCTGCCTGCCGTTCCACCTGGGCGCGATGCCCTTCGCGGTGAGGTCGGTGATGCGCGCCTACGCGGGACGCATCCGCCCCGGCGACCTCTACATCACCAACGACCCCTACGACGGCAGCACGCACCTGCCCGACATCGTGCTGGTGAAGCCCATCTTCCACGACGGCGCGCTCATCGGCTTCTCCTGTGCGCTGGCGCACATGACCGACATCGGCGGGCGCATTCCCGGCGGCAATGCCAGCGACTCCACCGAGATCTACCAGGAAGGCCTGCGCATCCCGCCGTCGCGCCTGTGGCGCGAGGGCGAGCCCGACGATGCGATGTTCCGGTTGATCGAATGCAACGTGCGCGTCCCCGACAAGGTGCTGGGCGACATCCGCTCGCTGGTGGCGGCCTGCGTCGTGGGTGAGCGCGAGATGAAGAAGCTGGCCGATCGCTACGGCGCCGCCGTGCTCGAACAGCATTGCCGCGACCTGCTCGACTACACCGAGCGCTTCACGCGTGCGGAGATCGCGAAGCTTCCCAAGGGGACGTGGAGCTTCGTGGATCACCTCGACGGCGACGGGCTCGACCCGCAGCCGGTGCGCATCGAGGCGACCGTCACCATCCGCGAGGACAGCATGGTGATCGATCTCACCGGCTCCTCGCCCCAGGTGCGCGGCGCCATCAACTGCGTATATCCCTTCACGCTGTCGACCGCGCTGGCGTGCGTGCGCTCGATCGTGGACCTCGCCATTCCCAACAATGCCGGCTACTTCCGGCCGATCGAGGTGATCGCGCCCGAGGGCACGGTGGTGAATCCGCGCATGCCGGCGGCGGTGGCCGCGCGCGGCATCACGGGCATCCGCATCGGCGATGCGATCTTCGGCGCGCTCGCGCAGGCGGTGCCGCACGTGCTCCCGGCGTGCGGCTCCAATGCGCCGGATGTGGGCATTTCCTTCGGCGGCGTCGACGCGCAGGGCGAGTCGCACGTATACCTCGAGTTCCTGCTCGCGTCGTGGGGCGGCGGTCCCGATCGCGACGGCATGGATGCGTGCACGGGCACGCTGGTGAACTACTCGAATGCGCCGGTGGAGATGATCGAGGCGGACCAGCCGATCGTGGTGGAGCGCTATGCGCTGGTGCCCGACACGGGCGGGGCAGGGTTGTATCGCGGAGGCCTCGCGCTCGAGCGGCACCTGCGCTTCGGCGTCGACCGCGGCACGCTGCAGATCCGCTCCGACCGCCGCGACCATCCGCCGTATGGGTTGCAGGGGGGCAAGGCGGGCGCCCCGTCGAACGTGGACATCGTGCGGGCCGGCGGCAGGCAGGAGGACTGCGTCGCGAAATTCCTCACCACCGTGAGCCACGGCGACGTGCTGCGCGTGCGGCTCGCCGGCGGCGGCGGACATGGCAATGCGTTTGCGCGTGACCCGGCGGCCGTGCTGGAGGACGTGCTCGAGGAGAAGATGAGCGTGGCGCATGCGCGCGAAGCGTACGGCGTGGTCCTCGGCGGCACGCCGCTCGTGGTGGACACGGCGGCGACGGCGCGAGTGCGCGGGAGCTGATCCACCGATGAAGATCACGTCGCTCGAAACGCTGCGCCTGGGCGAATTTCCCAATCTCCTGTGGGTGCGGCTGCATACCGACGAGGGGTTGGTCGGCCTGGGCGAAACCTTCATGGGGGCCGCGGCCGTCGAGGCCTACCTGCACGAGACCGTGGCGCCGAAGATCGTCGGGCGCGACCCGCTTGCGATCGAGGCGCTCAACACGCTGCTCGCCAACTATCTCGGCTGGCGCTCGTCGGGCGTGGAGACCCGCGGCAATTCCGCCGTGGACATCGCGCTGTGGGACCTCTTCGGCAAGGCACACGGACGTCCCGTGGCGGACATGCTGGGCGGCCGGTCGCGCGAGCGCATCCGCGTCTACAACACGTGCGCGGGGTATCGCTACGTGCGCGACACGCGCGCGCAGGCGGTGGCCAACTGGCACGCCGGCGAGACCGCCGGGCCGTACGAGGACCTGGACGCGTTCCTGCATCGCGCCGACGAGCTCGCGGTGTCGCTCCTGGAGCAGGGCATCACCGGGATGAAGATCTGGCCGTTCGACATCGCGGCCGAGCGCAGCGGCGGCTACGACATCACGCCCGCGGAGCTCGCCACGGCGCTCGAGCCGTTCGGGAAGATCCGCCGCGCGGTGGGCGAGCGCATGGACATCATGGTCGAGTTCCACTCCTTGTGGAGCCTGCCCATGGCGAAGAAGCTCGCGCAGGCGCTCGCCCCCTACAACACCTACTGGCACGAGGATCCGTTCCGCCTCGACAACATCGGCGACCTGCGCGCCTATGCGCCGCACAGCAAGGCGTGGGTGTGCGCCTCCGAGACGCTCGCCACCACGCATTCGTTCCGCGAGTACCTCGAGACCGGTACGGCGGGGGTGGTCATGCTCGACCTGTCGTGGTGCGGCGGCCTCACCGAGGCGCGCAAGATCGCGGGCATGGCGCAGGCCTGGCACACGCCGATCGCGCCGCACGATTGCACGGGGCCCGTCGTGTATGCGGCGTCGTGTCATCTCTCGCTGCACGCCGCCAATGCGCTCATCCAGGAGTCGGTGCGCGCTTTCTACACGGGATGGTACCGGGAGCTCGTGACGGGCCTGCCTGTCGTGGCAGGCGGCCACGTGTCGATCAGCGACCGGCCCGGATTGGGGCTCGAACTCCTGCCGGGCATCGAGCAACGGCCCGATGCCACGGTGCGGACGTTCCGGTTGGCGGGACGTTAGAGGCGCTTCTCGTTCGGCATGGTGTGGGCGACGTGACCAACCGTTGCCTCGCAGGTCACACAGCGAGTCGAGTGAACTGGGCTCTTGACAGCAGGCGTTTGAAGTCGGCATCGAAGCTGACCAGATGCTCGCTCTGGTGGATGACCGCGGCGGCCAGCCAGGCATCGGGCACGTCATTGGCAGCGAGCGCCTTGTCGGTGCACAGCTTGCGTAGCGCAGGCCATTCAGGACCCAGCGTGGGCTGCTCCACGCCCGGTGCAGTCAACAGCGCATCGACAAAGCGCAGAGCTTCGGACATGGGCGTAGGGTGGGTGAATATCTTCGGATGCGTCACCAGCCGCAGGAAGCTCGCAATCACCATGGGCTGCAGCTTTAGTGGAGTTCTCTGACTTGCATTGGTGATGGCTTGCTCCAGCCAGGCGCGGGCCACGGCATGGTGTGGATGGTCGCTGCGCGAGGCTGCGACCAGAATGTTGACGTCAGGCGTCACGATCAGCGGCGTCGAGCAAGGCTTTGTTGCTCAATCCGTCGAGCCCCGGAGCCAGTCCGCCTTTGCCGCGATAGATGGGGAGGCGCACGGGCCGGGTTGGCACCTGCCGCGCGCGCAGGCGCAACTGCAGCCCCTCTTCGATCAAGCGCGTCAGGCTCGTGCGCTGCTGAGCAGCCACTGCTTTGGCCTCGGTCAGCAACGCGTCGTTCAGGTTGAGTGTGGTCTTCATGACTCGCCCTTTCGGAAAGATAGGGTGCATACAGATTTCTGTATTATACGCCCAGCTGCGGGGTGCGCAATCGGGCTCGCCGGTGCGTGGTGCATGATGCGAGCGAAGGCCGAGGCCGCGCGCCTTTCGACCCTCCTTCTTTCACGGGCAGAATCGCGATGGCTGGCGCAAGCCTGGCACACGCCGATCGCACCGCACGATTGCACGGGGCCGGTCGTGTATGCGGCGTCGTGTCATCTCTCGCTGCACGCCGCCAATGCGCTCATCCAGGAGTCGGTGCGCGCTTTCTACACGGGATGGTACCGGGAGCTCGTGACGGGCCTGCCTGTCGTGGCAGGCGGCCACGTGTCGATCAGCGACCGGCCCGGATTGGGGCTCGAACTCCTGCCGGGCATCGAGCAACGGCCCGATGCCACGGTGCGGACGTTCCGGTTGGCGGGACGTTAGACGCCGCTTCCCGCCGCCCGCCTTACTCCGCCTTCATCCCCGCGCTCTTGATGAGCGGCCCCCACTTCTTGCGTTCGGCGGTGCCGAAGTCCGCAAGCTGTGCCGCCGATCCGCCACCCACGTCGAAGCCCAGGTCCTTCAGCTTCTGCCGCGTCTCCGGCTGCGCGAGGATCTTGTTGACCTCGGCATTGAGGCGGTCGACGATTTCCTTCGGCGTGCCCTTGGGCGCATAGAGCGCGTTCCACGCGATCACTTCGAAGCCGGGCAGCCCTTGCTCGGCGACCGGCTTCACCCCGGGCAGGAGCTCGGTGGGCTTGGCCGAGGTCACCGCGATCGCCTTGAGCTTGCCCGAGGCGAGGTGCGGACGCAGGGCGGTCACGGTGTCGATCATGAGCGGCACCTGGCCACCCATCGTCTCGGCCACCGCCGTCGACGATCCCTTGTACGGGATGCCGAAGAGCGGCGCCTGGCTCTGCGCCTTCAGGAGCTCGAACACGATGCGCGCGGTGGTGCTGGGCATCGCGATGTCGGCACCCTTGGGCGTGCTCCTGGCGATGGCGATCACGTCGCCGATCGAGTTGCCCGCGAAATTGGGATTCGCCGCGATGCCCATCGGGAACGTTCCCACGAGCACGATCGGCTCGAAGTCCTTTTCCGGATCGAACGGCAGCTTGTCGTAGAGGAACTGGTTGGTGCCGTGCGTGGCATTGGTGCCCATCGTGAGCGTGTAGCCGTCCGGTGCCGACTTGGCCGCGGCCTCGGTGCCGATGTTGGCGCCGGCGCCGGGCTTGTTGTCGATCACGATGCTCTGGCCCAGCGCCTGGCCGAGGCGTTCGGCGACGTAGCGGGTGACGACGTCCGTGCCTTGTCCCGCCTGGTAGGCGACGATGATGCGGATGGGCTTGTTGGGATAGCCCTGCGCCACCGCCTGCGCGGCGAAGGCCAGACCGGCGACGAGTGCAGCGAGCAGTCGAATCTTCATGGGGTTTCCTCCTGGGGTTGTCATGGATGCGCTAGCGCCGCTTGGGCTCGCGGCGCGCCACATCCTCGTTGCGCAAAGTGGCGATCTCGTCCTGCGTGTAGCCCGCTTCGGCGAGGATCTCGTCGGTATGCTCGGCAAAGCGCGGCGGGCGCCGCGTTCGCCGCCATCTGCTGCTGGAAAGGCGCATCGGTGGACCCACGCCCTTGTACTGTTCGGCGTCCACGGTCATTCCGCGGTGCGCGGCGTGCGCGTGCGAAAGCGCGTCGGGAAGCGCATTGACCGGGCCGGCCGGCACGCCACGCTGCATGAGCTCGCGGCAGAGCGCGCCGGCCTCGTGCGCGGCGAAGGCGGTTTCGAGTGCCAGGCGCAATGCCGCGCGGTTTTCCACGCGCGCGGCGTTGGTGGCAAATCTCGGATCCGTGGCGAGGGTAGGCAAGGCGAGGCACTCGCACAGCTTGCGGAATTGCCCGTCGTTGGCGACGCCGAGGAAGATCTCGCGCTCGCCCACGCGGAACTTGTCGTAGGGCGCGATGTTGGGGTGGGCGCTGCCGAGGAGCATCGGTGTCTTTCCCGAGACGAACCAGTTGGCGGCGTGCGGCACGAGCAGGCTCAGGCCCGTATCGAAGAGCGTGGCTTCCACGCGCTGGCCGCGACCGCTGCGCTCGCGTGCGAACAGCGCCATGAGGATGCCCGTGGCCGCGACGTAGCCCGTGAGGTGATCGACGATGGGTACGCCCACGCGCATCGGCCCTGTCTCGGGCGAGCCGTTGACGCTCATGAGGCCGCACATCGCCTGCAGCACGGCGTCGTAGCCCGGCAGCCCGCCGAGCGGGCCGTCGGCGCCGAAGCCGGAGATCGAGCAGTAGACGAGGCGCGGATGCTTCGCCGCGAGCGTGTCGTAGGCAAGGCCCCAGCGCTCCATCGTGCCGGGCAGGAAATTCTCGATGAGCACGTCGGCGCGCTCGAGCAGGCGCTCGAGCACCGCGCGGCCTTCCGGGCGCGTCAGGTCGAGCGAGATCGCGCGCTTGCCGCGGTTGATCGCGGAGAAATACGCCGCATCGCCCGCCGCGTCGAACGGCGGCCCGAGCTGGCGCGTCTCGTCGCCGGCCGGGGGCTCGACCTTGATCACGTCGGCGCCGTGATCCGCGAGCATCTGCGTGCACAGCGGGCCGGCGAGGACCCGCGAGAGGTCCAGCACCCGCACGCCGTCCAGCGCTTGCATGGTCGTTATCCGCGCGAGGGAAGCTCGACCACACCCGAGCCCACGACCGAGAGCTCGCCGTCCTGGTTCTTCGCCGACTGCTCGATCTCCACGAGATGCCGCTTGCCATCGACGAACTTGCGCGTGACCTTGCCGTCGATGAAGATCATGTCGCCTTCGGGATTGTGGCGGCGGACCTTGCACTTCGCGCTGCGCAGGAAGCCGTCGTCGCCCATCCAGTTGGTGAGGTGGTGGGTGAGCCACGAGCAGCGCTCCGGGCCGTAGTCATAGGCACCGGGGGCGCCCACTTCGAGCGCGAAGTCCTCTTCCCAGTGCACGCGCTCGGGAACGTCGGGGATGCCGAAGCGGTTCTTGATGCCGACTCCCGGATGCGCCTGGATCAGCTTCCAGGCGATCTTGTTGGCGCGGATGTACAGGCCGCCCCAGCCTTGCGCGTAGCCGATGAAGCCGGTGACGGTCATCGGGCCCTTGGCCATCGTGGGGAGCGCCTCGCCTTCCTTCACGTCCTCGAAGTAGCGCGTGCGCGCGCCGCGGATCTCTTCCTTCGCATAGAGGTCGTAGACGCGGGCAAGCTCGTCGTCGGAGTAGCGGCGCGGCTCACGCGCGCGCACTTCCTTGTACTTGGTGCCCTTCTCGCGCGCGTGGTCGCGCTCGGTGCGGAAGCACCAGCTGTCGGCATCGGCCACCTTGTCGCCCTGCTGGTTGAAGAAGTCGACGTGATAGATCTGCTGCACGGCCCGTCCGGCGAAGCGCGTCTCGTGCTCGATCAGGTCCTTCAGATAGGACTCGGTGGAGATCTCGTCGTTGCGACGGATGGGCTGGTGCCAGTTCCAGTCGGCGCCCGACCACATGGCATGCACGCCGGGCAGCCCGCCCACGTAGCCCGACACGATGCGGTCGGTGGCGAAGAGGAACGAGGGCAGGGCCACGATGCCGCCGAAGCGCGTCTTCGCGGCGTAGTCGGGCTCGCACCACAGCGGATTGTCGTCGCCGATGCCGTGCGCGTAGTGGCGGATGTTGTCGCGCGTGGCCTCGTGGCACCACGGCTCCTGCGTGGCACCGATCTTCTGGCCGATGCGCTTGCGCAGGTCGTCGAGGCCCTCCTGCGTGATCTTGGGGAACTCGCGCGTGAGGGTCTGCGTGCGGGGCTGGGTCTGCGTCAGCATGGTGGATTCTCCTCCGGTGATTGGAATGGATGTCAGTGGGAAGGCGCGAGCTGCGGTACCGCGGGCGGGGTCGCGGCGGCCTCGCGGTCGCGCAGCATCTTGCGGTGGACCTTGCCCGCGGGGGTCTTGGGCAGCTCCGGCACGAACACGACGTGTCGTGGGTATTCGTGGGCGGCCAGCCGCGTGCGCACCAGCGCCTGGATCTCGTCGATGAAGGCGGCATCTCCCGGACGGGTCGCGACGACGAACGCTTTCACGACCTGGCCGCGCAGCGCATCGGGCACGCCGATGGCGGCGGCTTCCTGCACGTCGGGATGCTTGAGGATCGCGTCCTCGATCTCGACCGCGCTCATGGTCCAGCCGGCGGAGATGATCACGTCGTCGGCGCGGCCGCCGTGCCAGAAGTAGCCGTCCTCGTCCACGCGCCCGAGATCCTTGGTGGGGATCCAGCGGTCGCGGCGCCAGACCTTGAGCTCACCCGTCACGCCGGGCGCGCAGGGATGGCCGTCGGCGTCCTGCACTTCCACGCGGCCACCGGGGACGGGCTTGCCAAGCGAGCCGGGCTTGACCACGAAGTCGGGTGCGCCGGGATAGCTCACGAGGATCACGCCGATCTCGGTGGTGCCGTACATGCTGCACACGGGATGGCCGAAGGTGCGTTCCGCGAATTCGGCGGTCTCGCTGTCGATGGGCTCGCCGGTGAAGGAGAGCTTCTCGAGGGCATAGAGGTAGTTCGGCGCCACGCCGCTGTTGCGCATCATGCGGTAGTGCGTCGCGGCGGCGGACATGTTGGTGAAGCCGTGGTCCGCGAGCGCCTTCAACAGCCGCTCGGCATTGAAGCGCCCCGAGAACGCGCCGATGGTGAGGCCGAGCGCCAGCGGGGCGAGCGTGCCGTGCCACAGGCCGTGTCCCCACGCGGGGGAGGACGGGCAGAAAAAGCGATCGCCCGGGCGCAAGCCGGTGCCGTAGAGCGCCGCCAGCATCAGCGTGACGAGCGCGCGATGCGAGTGCTTGACCGCCTCGGGCAGCTCGCGCGTGGTGCCGGAGGTGTACTGGAAGATCGCGATGTCGTCGGCGCGGGTGGCAGGGACGAACGTCGCGGGGAATTGCTCGAGGCCGCGCATGAAGGCGTCGTCGGCGACCACGACGCGCGTGCCGTCGATGCCGGTGGCGAGCGCCGCCTTCTCCGCGTTGCTGACGAGGATCGCCGGCTTGCAGTCCCCCACGCGCAGGCGGATGCCGTCGGGCCCGAACAGCGTGAAGAGCGGCACGGCGATGGCCCCGGCCTTGATGGCGCCGAAGATCGAGACGTAGAACGCCCGCGACGGCTCCAGCATCACGGCCACGCGGTCACCGGGCTGCACGCCCTGCGCGACGAGCCAGTGCGCGAATTGGGAGGAGGCGCGGGAGACGTCGGCGAAGCTGAGCTTCTCGTCGCGGCCGTCGGCGTGGGCGAGGATCACCGCGAGGCGGTCGCCATCTACATGCCGGTCGATGCACTCGTGCGCGATGTTGAGCGTCTCGCGGTTGCCGTCGAAGAGCTCCCACAGCTTGTCGGGAGCCCAGTGCGCCTGGGCATCGGCGTAGGAGGTGTAGTCGGTGAGCTTGGGCACGGTGGCGTCGCCTGGGTTCGTCGGTTCGTCGATACGGGTTCGTCGGTACGTGGCGTATGATGCGAGCGAAATTCGTAGTTGTCAAATAGCGTGTTTAATTGTACTAATACAACCATAGCGAACGCGCTAACGTGTGAACCCGATGCCCGCCGCCAAGTCCTCCGCCAAGCCTTCCGCGAAACCTTCCGCCGCGCCGGCGCGCCGCGTGCGCCCGGTGCCCGCGGTCTCGCGCGCCGTGGCGATCCTGCGGCTGCTCGGCCGCAGCCCCGACCCGCTCGGCGTCAAGGCGATCGCGCAATCGCTCGGCATCGTCACCAGCACCTGCCTGCACATCCTCCGCGTGCTGGTCGACGAGGAGCTCGTGCGTGTGGATGCCGCCAAACGCTACAGCCTCGGTGCCGGCATCCTGCCCATCGCGCGCAGCGTGCTCGAGGGCGGGGGCTTCGCCGCCGCGGCGCAACCCGCGCTCGACCGTCTCGCGCGCACCTGGGGCACGACGGCCATCGGCGTGGAGGCGGGCGGGCTCGACCACATGGTGGTGATGGCCCTGTCGCACTCGCACGTGCCGTTCCGTTTGCACGTCGACGTGGGCAGCCACTTTCCCGCGCTCATCAGCGCCACGGGGCGACTCGTGGCTGCCTACACCACGCAGCCGTGGACCGAAGTGGAGCGACGCTTCCGCGCGCTGCGCTGGCAGAACGCGCCCACGCTCGAGGCGTGGCGCAAGGACGTCCTGCGCGTGCGCAAGCGCGGCTATGCGCTCGACCGCGGCAACTACATCCACGGCGTGGCCGTCATCTCCGTGCCGATCCTCGATCCGCGCCAGGAGCTCACGCACGCGCTGGTGGTGATCGGCGTGTCCGAGCAGATCGACAATGCACGCTGCGCGGCCATCGCCGCCGACATGCGCTCCGAGGCTGCGCGTCTTTCGACCCTCCTTCTTTCACGGGCATAATCGCGATGGACGATCTCGCGCAACACGGCTGGAAGCGCCGCGACCTCCCGGGATTCGCCGGGCTCACGGGCCCGCTGTGGACGAAGAAGGAGAACGATGCGTGGGTCTTTGCCGTGCTGGCGGAAGGCAAGCACGTCAATCCCGCAGGTATCGTGCACGGAGGAATGCTGACGACGCTTCTCGATCACTCGCTGTCGGTGCTCGCCTGGGAGGCGAATGCGCGCGTTCCCTGCGTCACCGTCGCGCTCGACGTGCAGTTCCTGGCCCCCGCGCGTCCGGGCGACCTCGTGGAAGCGCGTGGCCGCATCTCGCGCCAGACCTCCTCGCTCGTATTCGCGCAAGGCGCGCTCACCGTGGGCGGC